>CAYVDO010000037.1:0-31363 GCA_964450125.1 uncultured bacterium | reverse complement strand
GGTGATCGAGGGCTTGAACCTCCACACGGATCCCCACGATGCCGCGCAGCGCGTAGGTGATCGAAGGGATGCCGGCGTCGTAGTTCGAGGTGTCGGTGAGCACGAGCACGTCGGCGGCGAGCTCGCGCTGGTACTCGCGTAGAAACGACTCGAGCGAGCCCGAGCCCGTTTCCTCCTCGCCCTCGACGATGAATTTCACGTTGACCGGCAGCTTGCCCGTGGTCCTGAGGTAAGCACCGCAGGCGGCGGCGTGCATCAACACACCGGCCTTGTCGTCGACCACGCCTCGGCCGTAGAGCCGGCCGTCGGCTCGGAACGTGGGCTCGAATGCAGGCGACTCCCATTTTTCCGGACGCCCCGGCGGCTGGACGTCGTGGTGGCCGTAGAGCAGCACCGTGGGCGCGCCGGGCGCGTGCAGCCACTCGCCGTACACGTAGGGATGGCCACCGGGAAACTCGATCACCTTGCAGGACTCGAGACCAGCGGCCTCGAACAGCGCCTTGGTCTGGTGGGCGCTCGCGGCCACGGCGGCACTCGGTGGGGGATCGGCCGAAACGCTCGGGATACGCGACAGCTCGACGAGCTGCGCGAGATACAAATCCCAGCTCGCGTCCAGGTGAGCGAGCGCCTGCTTCACGGCATCGGTCATCGAATGAGCTCTCGTGCAGCGGCGCACGGCCGAGGCGGCGCACCCGCGCACTGGAAGAGGAAGAATCGATCTCGCAGGAGGGGCCTAATGTTCCCGGAGATTCGCGTCCGCAGCAACTCGCCTGGGTCTTTCGGCGATTTCCGGCGTGCGGGTTGCCGCGGCGTGCTCATCCCGCAGCAGCGAGGCCGGCGCGGATGGCGCCGCCGAGATCCCGCTCCACGCTCTTGCGCGCCACGCGGATGGCGTTGCGGATGGCCCAGGCGTTGGAGCGGCCGTGGGCCTTGATGACCGGCTTGGTGAAGCCGAGCACGGGCGCGCCGCCGTATTGGCGCCAGTCCGTCATGGTGCGGATCTGGCGGATGCCCTCGGAGAGCATCATGAGCCCGAGCTTCCACAGGAACTTCCGGGCGTAGGCGTCCTTGGCGATGTCCGAGACCACTTCGCTCACGCCCTCGAGCATCTTGAGCACCACGTTTCCCAGAAATCCTTCGCAGACCACCACGTCCACGGTGCCCTTCGGGATATCCAGGCCTTCGACGTTGCCGACGAAGTTGATGTTCGGCATGCGTGCCAGCAGCTGGTGCGCTTCCACGATCGCCGGCGTGCCTTTGGTGGGCTCGGTGCCGTTCGAGAGCAGCGCCACACGCGGTGACTCGATCGACGAGATGATCCGCGAGTAGGCGGAGCCCATGACCGCGAAGCTCACCAGGTCGCGCGCCTCCACGGTCAGCGTCGCGCCGACGTCGAGCATCAACGCGAACGGATCGTCGTGGGGACCGTGCTGCTGCTCGGTGGGGTGCACCGTGGCGAGCGCGCAACGATGGACGCCCGCCACCCGCTCGAGCTTGCGGGAAGCCGCGAGGATGAGCGCGCCGGTGCTGCCCGCTCCCACCAACGCGTCGGCGTCGCCCCGTGCCACGATCTCCGCGGCGACCAGCGCCGAGCATTGGGGGCGTGCGTCGAGCGCGGACGCGGGCTTCTCGTCCTGACGCACCCAGTCGGTGCAATGAATCACCTCGAGGCGGTTCGCGTCGTAAGTCTGGCGCCCGAGCAGCGGCCGGATCTGGTCGCGATCGCCCACCAGCAGCATGCGGATCGGCACGTCCTCGCGGCTCACCTGTGCCGCGCCTTCCACCACCACATCCGGCCCCGCGTCGGGCCCCATCGCATCCAGTGCGATCGTGATCATCCCCGCATCTCCACTCACCACGTGCCGCCACCGCGTCGCCAGCGACCACACGGTCGACGCCAACGCCGACTCTACCTCCGGCGCGCCCGATGAACCCACGGCCCACCGCGAACGAGCAGCGACGCTGCTCGATCACCGGCCAGCGACGAGAGCGATGCTCCATCGGCGCCTCGTCGACTTGCGGCGGGGACGAGCCCCCGCTCTCCGGGTCCGCGCGATGCGATCGTTCCAATTCCTGGCCGCTGATCTAGGATTTGCGGCGATGGGGTCTGGGAAACCTCGCGCAGAGCCGCTGGTCGACGCACCGAGCACGCTTCGGCAGCTCGACCGCGAGACCCTCGGCGCGGTCGAGGTCGAGATCCATCGCGTGCGCACCGAAGACGGTGCCGAGCTAGCGCTCACACGCGTGCCCGCACCGCGCGCGTCCGCGCATGGCACTCCGGTGGTGCTGGTGCACGGCAACTACAGCCGTCGCAACTTCTGGATCTCGCCCAAGGGGATCGGCCTTGCGGCGTTTCTCGCCGAGCGCGGATTCGACGTGTGGGTGGTCGAGCTACGCGGCCATGGCCAATCGCCCAAGGGCGAGCATTTCTCCACGATCACCGCCGAAGACCACATGCGCTTCGATCTCGCTGCGGTCGAGCGTCACGTCGAAGCGCGATTAGCGCGCAGCGCCTTCTGGGTCGGTCACTCGGCAGGCGGTGTCTACGTCCTCGGCGCGCTCGCTGCTGGCTGGCTCGATCGTGCGCGCGTGCTGGGAGTCGCCACGTTCGGTTCCCAGATCCGCGACGGCGAGGCGTTCCTGCGTGTTCCGGGAGTCGCTTGGTTGCTGGCCGCGGTGCTGCGCACCATCGGTCACCTCCCAGCACCGCGCCTCGGCCTCGGACCCGAGATCGAGCCCGCCGGCGAGATGATCGAGTTCATCCGCTGGAAAGGCTGGCGCGGTCGTTGGCAGAGCAGCGAGGGCTTCGACTACGGCCGCGGGCTCGCCGCCGTCACCATACCGATCGCGAGCTTCGCCGGCACAGCCGACGAGCAAGACCCGCCCGATGGCTGTCGTGCGCTCCTCGATCTCGCGGGAAGCCCCGACAAGACCTCCGTCGAGCTGGGGCGCTCAGCCGGCTTCGTTCGCGACTACGGCCACGTCGACATGATCGTGAGTAAGGAGGCCGCCACCGAGGTCTGGCCGCGCCTCGCCACGTGGCTCGAAGCCCGCCTGCCGCGCTGATCGCGCGCCCTGCCACCGCGAGCCAGCTTCGCGGCGCGAGCGAAGCGAGTGCCTTGGGGGTGGCGCCCGATGCGGCATCGGGCGGGGGCTGGAACAGCATCCGGAGAAAACGCCGACCTACACCCTCGGCAGCCAGCGGCGCACGGAGACCATCTCGAATGCAACCTCGACCTTGCGCAGCAGGATCTCGAGATTGCCGCGACGCCCGTCGCTCGTGAGACGCGTGGCGAGCGCCACGCCCGGCGTGCCACCGTCGTCGCCGTAGAACACGGCAACGGGCCGAGCGCGGACGTCGAGCCGGATTCCGCACACCGAACGAGGCATCGCGCCAGGACCGAGCGCACGCGCCAGCGCGATGCCGGTGGGATCGATGCGCAGCTCACGCACCAAGAGCGTGCGACGTGCGAGCAGCTCGTGGGCGAAGCCGCTACCGGCCGGGACCCGCGACTCGCGGAACCGTGACTCGTCGACGCCCGCGCCCACGGCCCTCCAGCCGCGCAAGCCGCTCGGCCCGACGCGAAACAGCGCGGCGCGATCGAAGACCGTGGCCGCGTAGCCCAGCAGCACTGCCGCGACATCGGCCCAATGAGACACGTGAGCAAGCTCGCGGCACGCTGCCCCGAGCTCATGAATGGGTACGATCTCCCCGCGCCGGGGAACGACCACCTCGGCGAGCTCCCCGATCACCACGGGCAGCTCGTCCTCTGCCACGCGCTCGAGCGGAGCCGCTGGCTGGACCGCTGTGACCACCGCCGGCACCGCATTGCCCACCGGCCCGATGGGCCAGGGCTTGCTTCGGACTCCCAGCCACTCTTCGTCCTCGCCGTCGTGACGATCCGCCGAGCGCGTGACGAGCCCAGGGATCGGCTCGACACCTGCGGCACTTCGCGCCGTCCCCACCCCGCGCACATGCGCTGCGGCCTTGAACTGAGCGACCAAGTCGCTCTGGTGCGGCCGCACCAACTCCACGAAGCTGGCTCCGAAGTACGTCTCGAGGGCACGCTTGATGACGAAGTCTGGGGCGACGCGTACCGAGATCGCCTTGCCGGTCGCGAACGCCATCTCGTCCACGGCCTGCACGTTGCTGGGATCGCTCATCACGACCGTGATGCGCCCTTTGGTCATGGCGATGGGAATGGCGCGGTGCTTGAGTAGCTGCTCGCGGGGCACCGAGTTGAGGACGTCCCAGCGGATCCCGCGCACCTCCGTGGGCTCGACGGCCTCGATGCCGTGGTAGGCGCCGAGATGGTGGGTGAGGTCCGTCGGCGAGAGGAAGCCGAGATCCACGAGATTGAATCCGAGCCGTCCGCCGAAACGGGTTTGCGCGTCGAGCGCGACCCGAAGCTGCTCGCCACTGATCGCGCCTCTCGACACCAGGTACTGACCGAGCTGCCGTGCCATGTGAGTGAGCTCCAACAAACTTCAGCCAGGTCCGTGTTTCACCGTACGACATCCATTAGACCACCCCGAGCCGGCCAGGTTCAAACGCCTCCGCCGCATTGCGCCGAGCCACCAGCATCCCCGGCGGGGTGCTCTACCCCCGTCCACACACGAGTGCCACCAACTCCGCGATTCCACCTGGATTCTCGCCGTCGAGGAGGGTGCCGAGGCGCGCCGCGACAGCCGCTCCGTGCCTCCTGCCGACCTCGCGGTCGCTCTTGGCGCGCACCGCCCCCAACCGGTCGAATTCTCCTGGTGCACCAACGGGAACATCCTGTTTGGCCGAGCGCCGCCGACCGTCCCGCAAGACCACCGTCACCGTCGCCGGAAACGCCATCCGCAGACGCGTGAGATCCACCCCACCCAGGTCCGGCCGTGTGCCGCGCAGGCGGGCATCCACCCGCCGTGCGCGTGCGTGCCTGAGCAGCCCCGCGAGCCGTCCCCGGTGCGCGCCGGCGAGACCCGCGAGGCCGAGCCCATGGCTTCGCCGTCCGCCCAGCTCGTGCCCGTAACCACGCGCCACCTTCGCGAAGTCGCGGAGACGGAGTGCAGCCACCACCGAGCTCGAGCCGAAAGCGCCGTCGAAAGACTCGGCGACGTCGAAGGTCGCGCTCCAGTCGTGGCGCAACACCACGCGACTCGCCACGGCGCGGAGCGCGGTCTCGCGCTCCGCGAGGAATGCCGGCTCGAGCTCGCGCGGCGTGAGCTGACCCGCCACCACCCCGATCGCCACGCTGAGTGGGATGGAGAAATTCGCGAGCACCGCGGTCAGCCCGACCTCGGTGCGATGCTCGGCAGAGAGGTTGTCCATCTCCACCGTGAGCAAGCTGGCGTCGACCTCGATGCGCTCGATGTCCTCGGGCGCAAGGGCCTTGCCGGTGTACGCACGGTGCTCGTCGAGGAGCCGAAACAGCGCGTCCATCGTCGTGTCGATGTAGGCACAGCCCGGATAGCGCTTGAACGCGAGGGTATCGGTGACCCAGGCGTGGCCGAGTCCGGTCATCACGTGGGGGATGGGCACGAACGAGAAGAACCGCCACAACCCCTTGCGGCGATGCTCGAAGATCTCCCGCGCCCCCGTGAGCCCTTCTGCCGCACAGTAGGCCGCCTGCACACCCGCGAGCGTGGGGCCGGCGGCAGTGAGCACTTTGCTGCCTGGCCCCATGAACCCCGGCCAGAGCGTGAACGTCGGCTGGTAGAGCGCGATGGCGAGTGCATGAGCCGTGCGCTCCGCGTCGAGGCCGAGGAGCTTGGCGGCGGCAGCCGCCGCGCCGGCAGCGTGGATGAAGCTCCACGCCTGACCGTTCTGCGGCCCGAGGACGCAGCTCGCACCGACGCGGCCCGCGACCTCGTTGGCCACCACTTGCGCGAGCCAGAGCTCGTCCGGGCTGCTCGCCTCCAGCTCGGCCACGGCGAGGCTCGCGAGCACCGACGAGTGGCCGGTGTGGCCGAGGTAGAGATAGTCGTCGTAGTCGAGGACCATACTGCGGACGCTCGAGACCGTGAGCGCATCGGCGAGCGACCAGCGCTCCCCGGTGGGTAGCACGGTCACTCGCCCGGGCGTCGCATGGCGAGCCACTGCGCGCTCGACGGCGCGCGCTTCCTCGGTGGTGGTGCCGGCGTGGATCGCCGCGACCACGTTCACGAGCTGATGACGTGCCAGGGTTTGCACCCGCTGCGGGACGTCTCCGCTGCGAACCGCAGCGATCCATGCAGCAATCGACTCGACGACGGTCGCGCTCGAGGACGCCTTCATGGGAGATCCAGCCTCCGGCCTCGGGATTTTGGTGAAAGGCACCCTGCGTTCTCGGGCGCGAACCCAGCTTGCGAGGGTCGCGCGGTCCCAGGTACGCTTCTCAGTCTCGGCAAGCGTGTCACGCACGGGAAGCATCGGGCGAGACATCCGACATCCATCAGGATTTCCCCCGGGTACGCTCTCGTGTTTTCACTCGACACCCCGGCACCCACCGCGAGGTGGGCGACCCGCGAACGTTAGCCGGCGAGCGAACGACGATGAGCGCGACCCGCAGCACCGTCCTGGTCGTCGACGATCTGGAGCCAGCGCGCAACATGCTGCGCCGCCTGCTGCATCGCGAAGGCTTCGAGGTCCTCACGGCCGAGGACGGCAGCCGCGCCATCGAGGCCATCGCCAGCCACCCCATCGACCTCGTGCTCCTCGACATGGCCATGCCCGGCATGGACGGGCTCGAGGTGCTGCGCCACGTGCGCGCCGATCACTCCGCAGCCGACCTGCCGGTCATCATCCAGACGGCCTACACCAAGCGCGAGGAGATGATCGAGGCGCTCGAGATCGGCGCCAACGACTTCGTCTCGAAGCCCATCGACTTCCCGGTGCTGCTGGCGCGCATCCGCGCCCAGCTCCGGGTGCGCGAGGCGAAGAGCGGCACCGTGGGAGGCGAGCCCTCGACGGCGGAGATCACCGCGGCGCGCCGTTTCGAGCTGCGCCCCGGAACCATCATCGCCAACCGCTACGAGATCTTGGTGGAGATCGGCGCCGGCAACTTCGCGTCGATCTACCGCGCACGGCATCTGGCGCTCGACCAGGAAGTGGCTGTGAAAGTGCTGCGCGCGGAGATCGCCGATCGCACCGACGCGCTGGCGCGCTTTCGCGCCGAGGCGACCTTGGCGCGGCAGCTCAACCACGCCAATGCGATCACCGTCCTCGACTTCGGCGTCACGGCCCAAGGGCTGCCGTATCTGGTGATGGAGCTGCTCCACGGGCGCTCGCTGGCGGATCTTCTCGACCAACAGCGGGGCCTGAGCGCCCGGAAATGCGCGGAGATCCTGCTGCCCGTCTGCCACGTGCTCGCCGAGGCTCATGATCAGGGCATCATCCATCGCGACCTCAAGCCTTCGAACATCTACCTGGCGCACGTCGGCCGGCGTGAGATCGTGAAGGTGGTGGACTTCGGGATCGCCAAGCTCGTCACCGAGCTCAACAGCGCGAGCACGCTCACGATGGAAGGCTCGTGGGTCGGAACGCCTGCGTACATGGCGCCCGAGCGGCTGCGGAACGAGCCCTACGACGGCCGTTCGGACGTCTACAGCCTGGGCATCATGCTCTTCGAGATGCTTGCGGGACGGCTGCCGTTCGTATCCCGCGACGACGATCCCGTGGCGGTCGCGCTGCAACACATCTCCGCGGTCCCGCCGCGGCTGCGCGGTCTCGTGCCAGGCATCGCCTCGGACGTGGAGACGGTGGTGATGCGCTGCCTCGCCAAGGAAGCGGCACTGCGCCCTTCGGCCATCGAGCTCGCCGACCTCATCGCCAGAGCCGTCGGCGTCGAGTACTGCCCGGGCACCGAGCACGGTGGCGAGTCCGTCGTGGTGGACGCACCGCGTGCCCGGCCCATCGACGAGCCTGCATGGATGAGGACCACCCACCACGCCATGCACCCACCCGGCGAGCCCAAGCGTAAAGCCTGATCTGCCGGCGTCGTCCCTTCCTCGACGCGGCGCCGTGTCACGGCGATGCGAGGCCCCATGCCCACTGCATTCGTTGCGGGAGCCACTGGATTCACCGGCCGCGAGGTCGTGCGCCTGCTTGCGACCGCGGGCGTGACCACGGTGGCGCACGTCCGTCCCGACTCGCCGAGCCTGGGCGCGTGGCGCGATCGTTTTGCGGGCATCGGCGCCAGCGTCGATGCCACGCCCTGGGCGCTCGACGCGCTCGCCACGACGCTCCGCCGACTCGAGCCCGACTGGGTCTTCTGCCTGGTCGGGACCACGCGCAAGCGCGGACAACGCGCCGCCGCAGCAGGACGAGCGGCCGAGACCTACGAAACCGTCGACTACGGCCTCACGAAGCTGCTCGTCGACGCCACGATCGCGTCCGGTCGCCGGCCGCGATTCGTCTATCTCTCCGCGGCCGGCGTATCGCCTCGTGCCGGCGGCGCCTACGGGCGCGCGCGCTGGAAGGCCGAGCAGGCCGTGCGCGCGAGCGGCCTCGAGTTCATCATCGCGCGCCCGTCGTTCATCGTCGGCGCCGATCGCGACGAGCCGCGACCCGCGGAGCTCTGGGGAGCGCACGCGGTCGACGCCTTGCTCGCAGTCGCTGGCGCGATCGGCCTGAGGCGAATGCGCGACCGCTACCGCTCCACCACCAACACGGCGCTCGCTCAGGCACTGGTGCGGTTGGCGCACGACCCCGCCGCGCGCGACACCGTGGTCGAATCCGAAGACCTACACGGCTGACGCTCGACCGGCCCGGTCACATCGCGCCGGCCCCCGAGACCTTGCGAACAGGCGATGGCTCCCACCGGCCCTGGCGCAAGTTGGCGCGTCGACCGCTGCACGCACGCGCGACTCGTGCCGGGTCAGAACCGAAGGCGCCAGGTCACGCTGCCGAACGCGGCGCCGGGCTGTGGCGGCCGAGAGTCCTCGACCCGGAATGCGATGCGCAGGATCGAGGCGTCGCCGCCGGCCGGTTCGGTGCTGGAGACGACATCCGCGACGCGAATCCCGTCTCGCGCCTGGACTTCGACTCCCGCGAACGTGAACGCGCTCGGCACGTAGAACGCGAGGCGATGCTCGAACGGCGCGTGCGACGTCCCCACCGACGCCTCTTCCACGCCGCTCAAGATGCGCGTCGCCGCGTCCCAATCGAGCGCGTGGATCACGCCCACGCCACCGAGCACGTGGCGATTGGTGCCGAGAAGCTGCGGCCTGCCGAGCTTGGGCCGGAGCGCGATCGACCGCGCCGTGTGCGGTGGGACGTCGAGCGAGAGCGTGCCGTCGATCTGGCCCAAGAACGAATCGGTCCAGAACTCCCACGCGAGCAGCGGCGACGCCGAGTCGACGCCCGCGGCGACGAGGTCCACCTCGATCCCGCGCGGCGCATCGGCCAATGCTGCGTACGGGTTCACGCCGAAGTCGCGATTGCGGCCCCAATTGGTGAGGCCGATCACGTGGTACGGCTCGGCGAAATCGGGCACCGCCAAGCTCTCGACCTCCGGGTACTCGCGGGTGAGCACGTCGAGCGGCCGCGCCGCGCGGCCGTAAATCGGCAAGAGCGCTCGGATCGATGCGATCGCCTCGGGCGAAAGATCCACCAGTTTGTCGCCGAGCTTCACGATCCCGCCGCTCATCGCCACGAACTGACAGAGCGCCTGGGACTCGCCGAGAGTGAGCGGCGGCAGGCTCGTATCCGCGTGGGAGCGGAAGAAGATCAGATCGGGATGGACGAGCCAGAGCCGGTCGTGGAGGAACCAACGCCGCGCGGCGGCGCGCACCGTGGGCTTGATCCCCTGATTCGAGAGATCCTCGAAGACGTTGCTCGGGTGTGGATCCTCGCCATCCCAGACCGGCTGCGTGTCGAGCGTGAGGCGATCGGCGTCGACGAGATCGTAGGTCGGCGCGACCACCGACACCGTGAGGAAGAACGTGTCGGGACCGATGGCGTCGCGCACCACGCGGTGGGCTGCGCGAAACGCCTCGACACGCGTGACGTCTTGCTGCTGCCAGTCGCGGCTCATCAGGAAGTAGTAGCCGAAGTCGAGCTTGATCCAGCGCGCACCCCAGCCGACCACCTTGCGCATCAGTGAATCGAGCCACGCCCGCACGTCCTCGCGGGTGAGGTCGAGCGGAAGCTGGTCGTCGTCGATGCTGAAGGTGCCGACCACACTCTTCTTGGCGAACCAGTCGGGGTGATCGTGCACCAGCCGCGAATCGACGCGCGCGGAGTACGGGCTGATCCACACACCCGGGCGAAAGCCGCGGCGCGCGATCTCACCCATCAGCCACTGGAGCCCGTTCTGATCGCCGTGAGGCGGAAAACGGTCGGCGCGCACCTCCCAATCGCCCTGCGCCACCTGCCAGCCGTCGTCGACCTGGAACCAATGCAGGCCCCACTTGCGCAGCTCGCGGTCCGCGACGTCGAGATTCGCGAGGATGATCTTCTCGTCGATGTCGGTGCCGTAGCCGCCCGAGCCGCTCGATCCCGTCCACGAGTTCCAACCATCCGGCACGCCGATCTCGGGGTGTCGCTCGGTCCACGGCACGATCCCGAGCCAGGTGCGTACCGCATCCGCGTAGCGTTCGAGCGCCGCGTGCAGAGCGCCCGCCTGGATCTCGACGTAGAGCGGCTCCGATTCGAGGCTTTCGCCGGGATCGAGGGTGAGCGCGGGCGTGAGCACGTTCTCGCCTTCGATGGCGAGCGCCCCTCCCGGCGTGTTCGACGGCGCCGTGGTGATGAGCGGCTCGCCGCGTGCGAAGGCGAGCCCGCCCACGATCACGCTCGCCTCGGCGCGCGTCAGGTCGGCGATGCCGGTGCTCCAGTTCGCGGCGGTGGGCGCGTCGCCCGGAACGACGCGCGGCGCGAAATCGAAGTAGCTGAGAGCGCCGTTCTCGAGGATGCGCAGCGTCGTGGGATCGCTCTCGGGGAGGAGCCCGCCGGCCCGGTCGCGACCGGCGACCACCGCCGAGAGATCGCCGATTTCGACCGAGCCTGGCCCACGGTTCGTCGCGGTGAGTCGCACGACGGCTCCTCCGAATGGCCCGACGAGCGGCAATGCGATCGTCTGGGTGAGCGCCATACCCGCGCCGTATCGCGTGACCCTGCGCGAGGCCATCGCGCCGAGCGGCGACTCGACGCGCTCGACGTGCCACGCGTCGAGTGCGAGCTCGTCGCTCGACCAGCGCGAGCTGGCGCGGAAGGCCTTGCCTCGCGCCTCCGAGGTGGCGTCCACGAGCACCGCGGCGCCGTCGCCCGCAGCGCCGTCGCTCGTCGTCCCCAACGAGAACGTGCCCTGGTCGAGGTCGTAGCCGAGATCGAGCGCATCGGTGACGACGTGAACCGCGCCCGGAGCGCGAATCACCCGAAAGCCCTGCCCCGCCGACGAGCCGCTCTCCCCGCCGCAGGCGCCGAGCACATTCAGCGCAGTGAGCGCCGTGACGAGGGTGAGCCCGCGGACCACGCCGCTCACGGCGAATACCAGCAACCGTCGGCGGCCGCCAGGAAGCGGCGATCGAGGGCGTCGACGACACCGGTGTGATCGAGATCGGCGCCGTCACACCAATCGTTGCGAGCGGTGCATCGGCTCGCGCCGAAAGCGTTCGCAGCGGTGTCGAAACGCTGGGCGTCGCTCGTGTCCACGTGGCCGTTCGCGTCGAGATCCGCGCGCTCCCAGCCCACAGCCGCCCACGTGCAATCGAGAATCTGGGGCGCGAACGCGCACAGCGGCAGCTCTTCGAGAAGGCTCAGCCCGCCGATCGACCGATGGTGCGGGTTCTCCACGGGCCGCCAGATGCCCTCGGGCCCCTGGGCTTCGTAACCGTCGGCGGTGCGCCGCACCGGCGGCTCTTCGCCGAAGCGCTCGCGATAGCGCGCCACTCGCACGCTGTCGTACGGACCCGCGTTCGCGAGCTGATCCTCGACCGCCGACACGATTTCTTCGTCGGTGCGCAAAGGCCACGGCTCGGTGTCCGGCATCGTGAGCAAGCGCTCGATGCTCGCGATGCGGGCCTCGGCTTGGGCGAAGTCGCCGAAGTCGGCGCGCGCCACGGGAAGGCCGGCGATCGCGTCGTGAAGCGCCGCCTCGTAACGTTCCGCGTCGCGCTCGGCAGGCGAGCGGCTGCCGTAGAGCAGATCCGCGAACGCGCGCAAGAGATCCGTCTCTTGCTGCAAGGCCGAGCGCGCCTCGTCGGCGAGCGCGGGCTCGCGGGCGAGGTCTGCGTAACGAACGAGCGCCGCGCCCGCGGCGACGATCTCGCGATAGTCGTCCTGGAAAGAGCCGAGCAGGCTCGCCGCAGTGCCGGGGGCGAGTCGCTCCACCAGCGTGATCGCGTCCCACCAGGGGATGCCCAGGATTTCGAGGCGCGGGAACTCAGCCACGGTGGCGCCGCAATAGGCATCGTCGAGACTCGTGCAGAGGCGCTCGCCCGTGGGGATCTCGCAACTCGTGAGTCGCACCAGCGGACCGAGAGCCTCTTGGATGAGCGTCTCGATCGATCCCGGCAGCGGCAGCGCGGGGATCGGTGTCGAGAGCCCCGGCGTCGAGATCGCACGTGCCAGGTACGCACGCGGACACTCCGACATGCTTCCCAGATCTTCCGGCTCGCCGACCCCGTCGGGACGCAGCTCGCCCGAGACCGTGAGCGTCTCGTAGTCGTGGAACTCGTCCACGGTCATGATCCGCCCGCCGTTTTCCCCGACCCGATCTCCGACGTCGTGGCCCACGGCGAGCGCGCGCCGCGCTGCGTCCCGAACGATCGGATCGGCGCGCTCGTCGCCAGCGAGCTGCATCGCCGTGAGATAGCCGAGCGCCAGATCCTGCGAGTTGTCACGGGAGTTGTGATTGCCCCAGAAAGCACCGGCCCAGTCGTAGCCTTCCGGTGTACGCATCAGCGACGAGCAGCAATCGCTGGAACGGATGAAGCGCGGCAGCTCGGAAAAGACGTAGGTGATCGAATACGCGGTGGGGTCCTGGCCAGGCTTGAACGAGAAGTAGAACTCGGCGGGGTTCTCGCGGTAGGTGATCGAGACCCCCGCGTAGAAGCTACGGACGATCTCGTCTTCGAGCGCCGAATCGAGGGGCCGGGGCGAGACCACGGACGTGCCGTCGCGGAGGCGCGTGACGGCGCTCGAATTGCCGTCGACGGTGCGGGTCCAACCGGGAAACGCCTCGCGTGCCGTCACACCACGGTGTCCGGTCACCTCCGAGATGAACGACAAGCCTTCGAGCATGCGCACCAGTGTCAGCGCCAGCGTCCGCGAGCGATAGAGCGCGTATGCCTGAGCGACGGCGAACGTGGAGGCACCGATGCGGTTGTTGTCGGCGGGGCCGGGCACGATCTCGAAGTGGTTGCCGTCGCGTGCAACGGCCACGGTGCTGATCGTGGTCGCGGCACCGGTGTCGCCGACGAGCACGAAACGGTTCCACGCCAACACCGCACGCTCGACGCGCTCGCGATAGAAGAGCGAGAACGCGCGCGCCGCTGCGTCGGCGTCCGCGACAGGTGTTGCAGGTGCCGAGTCTTCGTTGCGGCTCGAGCACGCAGCGGCGAGCAGCAGCGCCGCGAGCGGAAGAAGCGTCGAGCGCACCGAGAGCTTCACGGTTCGAGGGGCTCGCATCCTACGTCGCGCCGCTCACCCTCCACCAGCACTGCCAGCACGGCGGGACGGCTTCGCGGCGGTCAGGGCGCGCGCCTCACGACCTCGCTCGCGCCGGCGCGCTTCGCCAGCTCCTCGAACCAGCCGACCGCCGCGGCCACGCGCTCGTGCAACGTCGCGGCGCCCCATACCAAGATCAGCGTGCGCGTGGTCTCTGCGCTGGTCTTGGTGCGCATCGCGTCTTTGACGGCGTTCGCGCACGGCCCCTCGGCATCGGCCAGACAAAGGAGCCCCTCGACAGCGATCACGTGCCCCGCCGCGTTGAACACGAAGCTCTCGCCCGCAACGCCCGGTGCCACGCGCAGCGGCGGCGCGAGTCGGCCCACGTCCACGACGCTGATCGGCAATCCGCTGTGAAGCGACACCGCGTTGCCGAGATCCACGGCGACATTGATCGAGGCGAGCCCGCCCTCCGCTGCGGCGCGCAGCAAGTACTCCGACGCCGGCTTGCCCCGGCCGGTGGGCTTGTAGCCCGCGTGGCGAAGCACATCGCGAATCGCACTGCGGATCGCATCGTCGGACTGGAACGGTGCGGTGGCGGCGTCGTTCGCGAGCAAGGCCACCAGCCAATCGGGACTCGCGAGCGAACCGAGCGGCGCCGCAAATCCGATCTCCAGCACTCCCAGCTCGAGCTTGGGATGCAGCGCGATCTCGAGCGGCCCCACGGACGTCGATATCGCGCTCACTCGCTCCTCCGCTAATCTCCCGCTGCGCGGTTCGCGAAAACGTGACCTGTGCACTTCATCCCCGGCAACCGGAGCCCGATCGTGAGCGAGCTGAGCCCCATCCCTCGATCCCCCGAGTTCGTGCGCTGCTACGGCTGCGGCGCCGCCAACGAGCTCGGCCTCAGGCTCGACTTCCGTCTCGACGCCGCCAATCAGCGCGTGGAAGCGCGCTTCCACCCCGCCGGCGCCTTCGCCGGCTACAAGAAGATGGTCCACGGCGGCGTCATCGCCACCCTTCTCGACGAAGGCATGGGCTGGGCGCTCTGGGGAATCGCACAGAAGACCGGCGTCACCCGTGAGCTGCGCGTGCGCTATGCGCGGCCAGTGATGATCGAGCACGAATACCTGGTGCGCGGCTGGATCGAGCGCATCGACGGCGACTCGGCGGTGGTCCGCGCCACCGTCGAGGATTCGCGCGGCCGCCTCGCCGCGGAAGGTACCGGCGAGTGGTCCCTGATCGCCCCCGCAAAGGTCCGCGATCGCTGACGCGATCGATCGGGGGCGTTGTCGATCTCCGGCGTTCCCGATCGACTAGCTGTCAGAAAGGAAATCTCGCCCATGAAATACCTCTGCCTGGCGTATTACGACGAAAAGAAGTTCGAGACCCTGACGGAGGCCGACATGGCCGCCATCGCGCAGAACTGCTCGCCCATGGACGAGGAGCTGCGGCGCAGCGGCAAGCTGGTCGAGGTTGGCTCGCTCGCCGCCACCAAGGACTCGGTGAGCCTCAGGCCCCGCGGCGGCAAAGTCACCGTCACCGACGGCCCGTACGCCGAAACCAAGGAGCAGCTCGGCAGCTACTTCCTGATCGAGGCACGCGACTTGAATGAGGCCATCCAGATTGCGTCGCTGCATCCGGCTGCGCGCATCAACGAGCATCTGGGCTGGGGTATCGAGGTGCGGCCGATCGAGATGTGTCGCGTCGAGGTGGCGGCCAAGAACGTCGGCTCGTGAGCGTTTCCCCGGGCAGCGACGCGCACACGATGATCGACGCGGTCTACCGCGCCACTCGCGAGACTCGCGACGGTGCCGAGACTCGCGACGGTGCTCGCGACGGTGCCACCCACCCGATCCGGCTACCGGCCGGGCTTGCTGATAATCGACTTAGCTATAGACTAAGTCATACAAGTTGGGGGGTTGAGCTGTGACCGAGGTGAACATCCACGAGGCGAAGACACACCTGTCGCGTCTCCTCGCGCGCGTCGCCGCCGGAGAAGAGATCGTCATCGCCAAGGCCGGAAAGCCGCTGGCCCGGTTGGTTCCCTACGACCGTCCCAGCGAGGACCGAAAGCCCGGCCTGGCCACCGGCCTGGTCGAGATCGCGGACGATTTCGACGCACCGCTCTCCGAAGACTCGTTGCGGGACTGGGAAGCGTGAGGCTGCTCCTCGATACCCACGCTTGGTTGTGGTGGATCTCGTCGCCGAGCCGACTTCGGCCCGAAGCGCTGGCGGTCATCGCTGCCCGCGAAAATCAGGTACTGCTCTCGGCCGTCAGCGCCCTCGAGATCTCGATCAAGAGCGCGCTGGGCAAGCTGGTTCTCAACGAGCCCGCGGAGGAGTTCGTTCCGAAATGGGCACAGCGGACCCGCGTCGACGAGCTGCCGATCGAGTTTCGGCATGCGCTTCGAGCCGGCGCCTTGCCCGCACATCACCGCGACCCGTTCGATCGCCTCTTGATCGCACAAGCGCAGATCGAGGGTGTGCCGATCCTCACCGCCGACCGGCAACTCTCCGCTTACGCGGTGGAGATCATCGCGGCCGAGTGAGCGAGGAACGGGCCAAGCTCCGATCGCCGCGTCGCATACAGGCTGGCGATCAGATCCCCGTAGGGGTGGGGCCGCCGACCGGTTTGGCGGTGAGCGCGAGGTCGGTGGCGATGGCTTGGCGATGATGGGTGCCATCGCCGAAGGCCATCTGCCCCCAGTGCAAACGTTTCCAGTAAAGGTGGACGTCGCACTCCCAGGTGAAGCCGATTCCGCCGTGGGTGCGTAGCGCGGCGTCGGCGATCTGCGGGCCGACGTCCGAGATGTAGGCTTTGGCCATGCGTGCCAGGCGCTCGGCGCGGGCGGGCTCGTGGACTTGCGCCCAGAGAGCGCCATGGAGCAACGAGCGGGCGTTTTCGAGCTCGACCATGCGATCGACGAGGCGGTGCTTGATGCCCTGGAAGCTGCCGATCGGGCGACCGAATTGCTCGCGGATACGGGCGTAGTGGACGGCGATCTGAAAGACCTTGTGGGCCGCACCCACCAGCTCGGCGGCGAGGGCGCACCACACGCTCGGCAAGGCCTCGGCGAGAATCGCTTCGCCGCCGCCGAGCGCACCGATTCCGTCTTCCGCGGAGATCTTCACGTTCTTGAAGGACACCGTAGCGCTGCGGCGGGTCTCGTCGGCGAGCTTGTCGGGAACGACGTCGATGCCGTTGCTCTTCGCGTCCACCCAGAAGAGCGTCGTTTCCTTGCCGGTGCGTGCCGCCACCACGAAGTGAGTCGCATTCTGGGCGTCGAGGACGTAGAGCTTGGTGCCAGAGAGCGAGAAGCCGGCGCTACCGTCGGCCTTCCCCGCGGGCTTCGCCTTGAGCCCGCCGGCCGCCGTGGCCCAACCGGCATCTTTCTCGAAGAGCGCAAGCGCCGGAATCGTTTCACCGCTCGCGATCCCGGGCAGCCACGCCGCCTTCTGCGCGTCGCTGGCTGCACCGAGCAGCACGAGTGTCGCGAGCTGTGCCGCCAGATAAGGCCCCGGCATCACGGCCTCGCCCATCCTTTCGAGCAACATGCCGAGATCGAAGACGTCGAAGCCGGCACCGCCCAGCTCCTCGGGGATCAAGAGCCCGTGCCAGCCGAGACCGGCCATCTCGCGCCAGGCACCGGCATCGTGGGCGCGCTCGGTCTCCATCAGCTCGCGGACTCGCGCCGTGGAAAAGCGCGCGTCCAGGAACTTCTGCGCTGAGTCGCGCAGCATCTCCTGTTTGTCGCCGTAAACGAATCGCGTGACCGGTGCGGCCGCAGCGCTTGCTTCCGTCGTCGTCATCTCACCCTCGCTCAGCCCTTGGGCAATCCGAGCACGCGCTCGCCCACGATGTTCTTCTGAATCTCGCTGGTGCCGCCGCCGATGATCGGTCCGTAGGCGTTCTCGAAAGCGAGGTGCCAGGCACCACCGTCGACGGCCGATGGCGAATCCATCCACTGGGGCGCCGCGGGACCGAGGATGTCTTGCCCGAGGCGGTGCAAACGCATCATCAGCTCGCTGCCCATGAGCTTCCCCATGAGCGGGATCGACATCGGGTGATCGTTGAGCGCCGGGTAGCGAACGCGAGTGATGTGGTGGCGGATCGCCTCCACCTCGGTGGCGAGCGCCGCGAGCCGGTCGCGGATGATCGCGTCGTCGATGAGCGCGCGCCCACCGCGCCGGGTTCGCTTCGCGAGATCCGTGAGACGGGCGATCATCTCCTCGAACGCCGCATGTAGATCGCGTTCCGAGCCGCCGGCGGCGCCGCGCTCGAAAAGCAGCGTGGTCATCGCCACCTGCCAGCCCTGACCGAGCTGGCCCAGGAGCGCATCGAGGGGCATCTCCACGTCTTCGATGTGCACCTGATTGAAGGTGGCCTCGCGGGTCATCTTGACCAGCGGCCGGACGTCCACGCCAGGTACCTTCATCGGCATCAGGAAGTACGAGAGCCCGCCGTGCTTGCTCGCGTCCTTGTCGGTGCGGCCGAGCAGGATCATGAAATCCGCGAACTGGCCGAGGGTGGTCCAGATCTTGTGACCGTTGGCCACCCAGTGTTCGCCTTCGCGTTTCACGAAGGTTTGCACGGACGCGAGGTCACTGCCGGCGTTGGGCTCGGAGAAGCCCTGACACCAGATCTCCTCGGCGGACAGGATCTTCTGCACGAAGCGCTGCTTTTGCTCCTCGGTGCCGTGGGTGAGGATCGTGGGCATCGCCATGCGCAGCCCCACCACGTTGAGAAGCGTGGGGGCGGCGGCGTGGATGAGCTCTTGGGCGATGATCCGCTGCTTCCAGCTCTCGCCTTCGTGGCCCCCATACGCGCGCGGCACGTCGATGCCTAGATAGCCGGCCTCGTAAAGCCGCATCTGCCAGGCGCGCAGGAACCCGCACTGGTCGGCGCTTTCCACCTCCAAAAAGCTCTGCGGCAAGTGGAACGACGGCTTGGGCGGCAGGTTTTCGCCCAGCCACCGCACGAGGTCCTGGCGATAGGCCGCTTCTTCGGCGGTTTCTTCGCGCTCGACGAGATCCGGAATCACGGTGTGGGCCCTCCTGCGTGAGGAACGGTCGAGAGGCTCGCACGCGCCGGAGCGGGCGTTCAAGCCGTGACACGTCGTGGGCTCGCGTCAGATCGAGAGGGTTACGACGTTTGCTCCCGCGACGCCGTCGCGCACGTCGAGGATCGCAACCGCCACCGGCAGGCGGAACCGACGCGGACCGGCGCTCCCCGGATTCACGTACAGCACGCCGTCGCGCCGCTCGATCGAAGGGCGATGGGAATGCCCAGCCACGACCACGGCGAACCGGCGGGCCACCGGATCGACGGCGAGGTTCTGGAGCGCATGGATGACGTAGATCCGAACCCCACCCACCTCCACCACGCGCTCCTCGGGCAGCGCACGCGCCCAGCGCTCCGTGTCGTTGTTGCCGCGGATCGCGTGGACCGGCGCCAGCCGCGCCAGCGCATCCAGCACCTCGGAACCGCCAACGTCGCCCGCGTGGACGATGCACTCGCAACCCCGCAGTGCTTCGATCGCCTCTGGGCGCACCAAGCCGTGCGTATCCGAGATCACGCCCACGCGATTCGTTCGCCTCTCCGCCGCGGCCATCCCGCTCGAAGCGTACCCGTCGTTGCAGACGGAGCGCATCAAACGCTACGATTTTCGTTTCTCGCACTCCGCAGGCAGCCTCGCGCCTCTCCCATGTCGACCGATTCCAACAGTCCCAGCTCCTGGTCCCGCCTCCTCGAGGACGCGCAGGCCTATCTGGAAGAAGGCGAGCTCGAAGAGGCTCTCGCGGTGTGCGAGCAAGCCATCGATCACGAGCCGGAGCAGCCCGACGGGTATCTGCTCGCCGCCGAGATCCTGCTGCGCATGGACGATCCGGAGAGCGCTGCGGAGAACGTCCGCGAGGCGCTCGAGCTCGATCCCGACGATCGCGGCGCCGTGGCGCTGCTCGGGGCCACGCTCTTCGAGAGCTGCGACTTCGATGGCGCCCGGCGCGCGCTCGAGCCGCTCGCGAGCGAGCCTGCGGACTACGCCGAGGCCGCATTCCTTTGCGCGGTGATCGCGGAACGCGAAGGCCGCCACGCGGACGCACAGGCCCTCTACGCTCTCGCGGCCGACCGCGACGAGACCTATCGCACGGTACCACCGCTCGGTCGCGACGATTTCGACGCGGTGGTGGACGACACGCTGGAGCAACTCCCCGACGACATCCGCGAAGCGCTCGAAAACGTGAGCATCCAGATCGAGGAGTTCCCGCCCCTCGAAGAGCTGCGCGCCTCCACGCCGCCGCTCTCGCCGCTCATCCTCGGACTCTTCCGTGGCGTGCCCCTCGCCGAGAAGAGCGTGATGGACGCGGGCTCGACACCGGACGTGGTGGTGCTCTACCAGCGCTGCCTCGAGCTCACCAGCCACTCGACCGAAGAGCTGATGGAAGAGATTGCCATCACGCTCGTCCACGAGATCGGTCACTACCTCGGGCTCAGCGAAGAGGACTTGATCGCTCGCGGGGTAGGATGAGTGCCGATCGCGCGCGCCGCGAGCGTTTCTGGGCCGCCGCGTGCCACCTTGGAACGCTGGTCGTCTTTCTCGGCATTCCGTTCGGCAACCTGATCGTGCCGGCAGCGATCTGGGCCTCGTTCAAGGGCCAATCGCGGCGCGTCGAGACGGAAGCGCGGGAGTCGCTCAACTTCCAGATCACCGTGTTGCTGGCGGGCCTGGCGTGCGCCGGGCTCTCGATCGTCGGCATCGGACTGCTGTTGCTGGTCGCGCTGGCGGTCGCCGATGCGGTGCTCGTCGCCCAAGCCGGTCGCGCCGTGTCCCGTGGCGACGCGTATCGCTACCCGTTCGCCCTTCGCCTGCTCGTCTGATCGCAACAACGGCGCTCGTCCCTCGTGGCACCGGCGTGCTCGCACGGCTGCCGCCCGTCGTCGCGCCGAGCGGCGTGAGAACGCGTTGCACCGGGCGATGACGGGCCGGTAGGATGCGCGGCGAGCGGCGTTTTTTCCGTTCGATTCCCCCAGCGAAGCCCACCCGGAGTCTTCGAGATTCCCACCATGGCGACGACGCAGGACACCACTCGCGGCACCGCGAGCAAGGCACCGGTGGCGGCGTCGCCGATCGCGCTCGCCCTGGGCGGCCTCATTCACTCGATGCAGCAGGGCGCCTTCGATCTCGAAGGCATGGCGCGGCAAGCGATCGACGCCTGGCTCGCATCCCCCGACGCCACGCTCACCCTCGACGGCACGTCGCTGCTCATCGACGGCCAGGACGCGCTCGGCCCCAAGGCCAAGGAAGGCCGCTGGGTGCTGCCCGCCTTCATGGCCGGATTGCGCGAGATCCGCATCGACGAGGTCGGCCCAGAAGTGAACGACATGATGCGCTTCGCCGAGGAGCTGGCGCACCTGAAGCCGCAGGCGGAGTCGGTGGAAGCGTTCCGCGACTGGCTGTGGATGGACGGCGCGGAAGGCTTCGTGTGCGTGTGCGAGGACAGCTTCACCGACGCCCTCGACGCCGCGTTCGTCGACCCCACCACCGCGAAGCAGGAGCTGCTCGCGCTGCGCGCCGACGCGGCGATGAGCCTGAGCGACTCGACGCTCGCCGTGCACTCCCGCGATCTCGACGCCGCGGCGTTGCGCGAGGAATTCCAGCTCCCGCTGGACGCCTTGGTGGCCAGCGCCCGCGAGCACGGCTTCGACGTGGACGACGCGCGGCGCGCCGAGCTCAAGCGCGGCTGCGAGGACGCGGCGTTCTGGGTCAAGGCGCAGGTGGACTTCGCTGCGGCGCACCCGGCGCTCGCCCCGTCGCTCGACCCGCGCAAGCTCTCGATCTCGGTGGTGCAGATCCTCAAGCACGACGTGGACCTCGATCTGGTCGCGGTGCTGGGCGAGCTGGCGCAGCGCAAGGACCCGTTCGCGGTGGCGCTCTCGGCAGCCATCGAGCGCGAGCCCATCGGCGAGACCATCGCCGCGAGCGTGCGGCTCAACGAGATCACCAAGCCCGAGGTGGAGCGGCTTCTCGCAGGCGAGCGCAGCCGCATCTCGCAGGGCTTCGTGCACGGGTTCCTGGAGCGCGCCGGCGCCGACCGCGCCGCCCTCGACGCGGCCATCGCGCTCACGCAGAAGATCGGCCTCAAGAGCCTGTGGAAGCACATCGACCTGGCGAAGCTCGCGCCGCCCGCGCAACGCGGGCTGGTGCAAGTGCTGCCCAGATGCGATCCCAATCCCGCCATCGCCCGCGACCTGCTGCGCAACGCCAAGACGGCAGGCCCGCTGCTGGCTGCGATGCCCGCGGCCTCGCTCATGCCGCTGATCGGCGAGGTGAAGTCCTTTCTCGAGAAGGCGGATCACGGCGCCGCCGAACCGGTGGTGGACGCGCTGGTGAAGGCGGCCAATGCCGAGACCATCACGATGCTCGGCGAGCTGGCGCTGGCACGCGACGGCGCCGGCTGGCGCAAGCAAACGGTCGAGCCGTTGCTCAAAGCGCTCATGGCTGCAGGGCACGGCGAGAAGCTCGTGCTTCCCTTCGCCAAGAATCGCAAGGTCGATCCGCCAGCGCGCTTGGTGGCGTATCAAGCGCTGCGCGCCGAGCCCGCGCTCTTCGACAAGGCGATCAAGCGCAGCATGACGGACGGCTCGGAGCCCGCGCCGCTCAAGGCATGGCTCGAGTCGGTACGGGGCGGCGGCACGAGTCCGCTGGTGTACGTGGCGGTGGCGGTCGTGGTGATCGTGTTGCTCGCCGGTGGCGGCGCCTTCGCGTACATGAAGAAAGAGGGGCTCGACTTTGCCGGGCTGCTGGCGCGCATCAAGGGCACGCAGGCGAACGCACCGGTGGCGCCTCAGCCGACCCCCGCGCCTGGATCGCCGACCCCCAGTGCACCCAGCACGGCCGGGACCGCGAAACCGGCCACACCGAGCACATCGACATCGAAGCCGAGCACCACCAGGAAACCCGGGAACAAGCCCAAGTCGCCCAGCCCGAGCGCGCCATGAGCTTCGACCATCGCGCCCGCTCACGCGCGCACGTGCATCTGCGCGGCGCTGCCCCCTGAGGACACGATGCCCGCACACGATCCCCAGGGAACACGCGGCCTCCTGATCGACGTCTTCTTGCTGATGAAGACCCTCGGCACCCACGGCGCCGATCATCCGCTCACCGCCAAGGGCGCGAATCTCGTCGCCGAGAGCATCAAGAAGGCCGGGCTGCCGATCGAGCTGCACTTCGTGGGACGCGCGGTGTTTCGTGATCGTGCGCTGGTGCCGCTCGACTTCGACGAGTACGGAAGGATCCAGGAGCTGGTGAACGCCGCCGTCGGCATGGGCGCCACCGAGCTCATCATCGAGAGCGCGCCGCCCGCCGCTGAGCTGATCCGCCTCGGCGATCTTCTCGCCGCGGGTGCACGTGGCGTGGCCGCGCCGTCGAGCGCAAGCGTGCGCGGCGTGACGTGGCGCGACCTGCCGAGCGCACGCTGGGGCCGCGACGCCGAGGACGTGGATCCCGAGATCTTCTGTGCCACGCATCTTTCGCTGGCGGTGGCACGCACCGAAGAGCTGATTGCACGCAATCGCATGCCGTGGAACTGGAGCCACGGTATGGCCGTGGTGCGGCGGCTGGAGAATGCCGTCGAGCGCAGCGCCGACGGAATGGCGCGCGCGCTCGAAGTGGCACCCGGCGAGTGGTCGCCGGCACGGCGAGCGGTGAGCGTCACGTACCGACTGCTGAGCGCGATGGGTGCGCTGGGCGTCCAGAAGCAATCGGCGCGCGCAGCGACGCACGCGGCGCTCGGGCTCGCTTGTCACGGGCTCGCCGCGATCGGGGGTACCACCACGCCCAAGGCCGCGAGCGCCGCGCTGCCGCAGATGGTGCCACCCGCCGGCGGCAAGACGAGCCGCATCGCGCCTCACCGCCTCAAGGTCTGCGCGTTGCTTCACGAGATCGCGCACACCACGGTGGATCCTCGCGATTGGGAAGGGCTACCCGCGCTCATTCACTTGGTTTACGACCTGGAAAAAGGGCGCATCCCAGGCAACGTGGACTTCGCGCTCACCTTCGCCGACCTGCTCGCCCAAGCGGCCGCGAAGATGGGAGACGGCTTCGACGAACGCTCGGTGCGAACACTGGTCTACGCCTCCGGCGAGATCCCGCTCGGCGCACACGTGACCCTCGCCGATGGGCAAGCGGGCATCGTGATCGACCACGGCACCAGCGGTGATCCACTGCGCCCCAAGGTTCTCGTCGGCACGCAGATGATCGTGCCCGATCGGCCAGTGGCGCTCATGCCGCCGTCGCCGCGGCTCAAGACGCGCACGGGAACTCGGTTCGGTGCTTGAGCGCGGCCAGCGCGTCCTCGATCGCTACCTGGTCGAGCGAGCCCTCGGTGCCGGGGGCATGGGCTCGGTCTTCGTCGGAAAGCACGAGCGGCTCGGCTTCCCCGTCGCCATCAAGCTCCTGCTCGACGCCCAAGACGCGGGCCTGAAAGAGCGCTTCCAGCGCGAAGCCGAGCTCATGGGCAAGGTGCGCCACCCGAACGTGGTGTCGGTGCTCGACTACGGCTTCCTGGAGAGCGGCTATCCGTGCATCGTCATGGACTTCGTGGAAGGCGAACCGCTCGATCGGCGGCTCGCGCACCTGAGCGGCGTGCCCTGGCAGACCGCGTGTGATTGGACGCTCGGCATCTTGGGTGGGCTCGGGGCGATGCACGAACAGGGCGTGCTGCACCGTGACCTGAAACCGGCCAACGTCGTTCTCGCCAAGGGGACGCCCGAATACGCGAAGATCATCGACTTCGGCATCGCCAAGGATCCCAACGATTCCAGCAGCAGGCTCACGCAGACTGGCGGCATCATCGGCACACCGGCCTACATGTCGCCGGAGCAGCTCCTGGGAGGTGCCCTCGACGAACGCTCGGACCTCTACTCCACCGGCCTGATCCTGTGGGAGATGCTCTCGGGGGCCACGCTCACCAAGGGCAACGACGTGAGCGCCGTGGTGGAGCGGTTGCGCACCACCCCGGCGGCGCCTCGCGCGCCGGGCGGGCTGCC
The DNA here is from genome assembly GCA_964450125.1 of uncultured bacterium. GTDB lineage: Bacteria > JADJOY01 > JADJOY01 > JADJOY01 > JADJOY01 > JADJOY01. The sequence goes on along the minus strand of CAYVDO010000037.1, from coordinate 6,737 downwards.
CGCGGTGCCGCGCGCGCTTCAAGATCTGGTGCTCACGTCGCTCTCGGTGGCACCCGAGCGACGACCGCACAGCGCCGGCGAGTTCGTCGAGAGGCTGCGCAAGGTCAGTACGTCAGCCTCCGTGGTGGTATCGAGCGGCGAGTCGCCGTCGACTCGACTTCCCGCGCCGCGTGTGCCCCGAGCGGCGCCGGCCGGCGAGGAGGGCGCGACTCGCGTACCGGGTGCGCCAGCCCCAACTGCCGACGATGGGCCGGCCACGCGCGTTCGCGCGCGGATGGTCGAGCCGGAGGCGAACGACCTTGCGACTCGGGCGCGGGCCCCGATTGCGCCGCCAGCCGACGCGGACCCCGCTGCAACGCGAGTGCGTCAACGATTCGAAGGCAGCCACGAGGCTCTGCACGACGCGGCCGAATCACCCCTCGTGGACGAGCTGCCGAGCACGATCGTCGAGGACGAGCCCGAGGAGCTGCGCTACCTGGTGGCGGCGCGCCTGCCACCGAGCCGACTCGTCCGCCAAGACGAGCGACGCTGGCTCGCGACACTCACGAGCAAGACCGGCCGTGGCTTCACGCTCGGCCAGCAATACTGGTTCGCGTGGCAGAGCCGAGGCACCACCATGGACGACGCTTCCGGCGAAGCCCGCGCCATCACCAGCGCCATCGAGCAACGCTACGGCGAAGCCGTTCGTACCGCGTGGAAGCTCGTCGACGCCGGGTTCTCCGTGACCACCGCGTCGCTCACCGGCGCCGCACCGCTACCCGACGCGCTCAAAGCCTTGATCGAGGAGATCTCGAGCTGAGCGTTCGTATCCGGAGCGGCCCTGCGCGCCCGCCCCCACGCGTTCGCCCGCGAAGCCTGCGCGATCACGTTCGAAGTCGCCGGGCGCGTGCATGTCGGTGCGAATCGCTCTTGTCTCGCTTAGCGACCGAGGCAGACTAGCGACATGGCGACGGCGACGAGGGCGAATGGTGCGCGCTGGCTGATCTACGGCGCGAATGGGTACACGGGACGGCTCATCGCGGAGGAGGCGAAGCGTCGCGGGCTGACGCCGATCCTCGCGGGGCGCGATCGCAACGCGATCGTTGCGATCGGCTCGGAACTGGGGTTCGAGACGCGCACGTTCGAGCTCGCCAGCGTCGATGCCATCGCCACCCATTTGCGCGACGTCGACCTGGTGCTCCATTGCGCGGGACCGTTCTCCGCCACGGCCAAGCCGATGCTCGACGCCTGCGCCAGCTCGGGCTCGCACTACCTCGACATCACCGGCGAGATCGAGGTCTTCGAGCACGTTCACGCCAACGACGCCAAGTGGATCGACTGCGGCATCGTGGCGATGCCCGGCGTGGGCTTCGACGTGGTGCCGTCGGATTGTCTCGCGGCGATGCTCAAGGCACGCATGCCCGCCGCCACTCGGCTTCGGCTCGCCTTCAAGCCCGATCACGCGAAGCTGAGCCCCGGTACCACCAAGACGGTGATCGAGGGAATCCCGCGCGGCGGCATGGTTCGCCGCGACGGCAAGCTCGTGAAAGTGCGTTCCGCGCACAAGGTGATTCACGTGCCCTTCGACGGCAGCACGCTGGATCAGGCCGTGGCCATTCCCTGGGGCGACGTGTCCACGGCGTTCCACTCGACGAGCATCCCCAACATCGAAGTGTTCATCGGGCTGCCACCGGCGATGATCTGGCAGATGCGCGCCACCAGACCTCTCGGCGGGCTGCTCGGCGCGGCGACCATCCAGCGCTTCCTCAAAGGGCAAGTCGCCCGGCGCGTGAAGGGACCGAGCGACGCCGAGCGCGCCGCTTCGTCGGTGATCCTGTGGGGTGAGGTGCGCGACCCCGAAGGCAAGAAGCTCACGATGACGCTGCGCACGCCCGAGACGTATCAGTTCACGGTCGCCGCGGCGCTGGCGTGCACCGAACGTGTGCTCGCTGGCGACGTGAAGCCCGGCGCAAAGACACCGTCGAAGGGGCTCGGCGGCGACTTCGTCCTCTCGCTCCCGGGCGTGACGGTGACATGGCCCGCCTGAGGTTTCCGGGCTGACGCGACGACGCCGCGCCCCGCCGCACGTTGCGCCCCAGGGCGCGAACCGTGGCGGATCAGTGTGACCCGAGGCGCTCGACCGCCTCGCCTTGGAGCAGCGCATGCGCTTCGGCGAGAACCCGCGGAATCGCCGCGGCATGGGGCGAGTGGCGGAGGCTCCGGCCCCAATCGAGGGCCAAGGCGGCAGTGGCTTGGTTACCGGGGAACCAATGATCGCCACGTGAGAGCAGGTTGTAGCGAGCTTTGCCGTACTCGTGCATGTCGAGGGCGAGCGCGAGATTCCGAAGTCGCACGATCTCGCGCACGTTCACCTGGCCAGGCGCTTCGTGCCATTCGGGGAGCCCGTCGTCCCACGTCTCCACCCAGCGGCGACCCAGCACGCGGTCGAGCTCGGCTTTGAGCCGTGTGTCGACCTCGCGCACCAGCGGCGCCATCTCCGCCTGCTCGGTCACCAACTCGAGCGCCTTCACGTGCTCGTCGAAGTCGGCGGGCCGCTCGGCGCCGATGCTCAGCGTGTGCACCCGCGGGCTCGAGAGCGTCCATGCGTCGTTGAACACGATCGGCGAAAGCGGCGCCGTCAGCTCACGCAGCTTGGCGCTCGGCGAGTAGAGACGCCCGCCCTTGTCGGTGGGACTGATGATGAAGACTCCCATGTCGTGCCGCTGCGCTTCGGCGAGCGCGGGGGCGTTGCGCTGGAAGACCCAATACCAATGCAGATTCACGAAGTCGAAGACCCCGTCCTTCAGGATGTCGAGGAGCAGGGGCAAGGGTGCGTGGGTGGAGAAGCCGAGCCAGCGGGCGCGTCCCTGACGTTTGAGGTCGAGCGCCACCTCCATGCAGCCGCCTTTCCGGAAGGTCCATGCGAAGCGGTCGGCGTCGTTGATGCCGTGGATGGCGAAGAGATCCACCTGCTCGCAGCCGAGATCGCGAAACGCTCTCTCCACGCCGGCGCGGAAGTCGGCGGCGTCCGGCGTGGGCCCGACCTTGGTCTGCACGATGACTCGTGAGCGATCGATGCCGCGGAGCACGCGGCCGAGCTGCTCGCCACTGGTGCCGTAACCGCGCGCGGTCTCGAAATGATGGATGCCGTGAGCGAGAGCGCGCTCGACGATCGCCTCGAGATTCCGCTGGCTCTCGGACGTGACCGGAACGCCGTCGGTCCACGATTGCTGGAAACGCATGCCGCCGCACGAAAAGACCGGCATGGCGATCTCGGTGCGACCGAAGCGGCGGTATTTCATGGGGCTTGGGGCTAGTGGCTCGAAAAGGGTGGATCGGATCGAAAGGACATCAGGCCGCAGGCCTCGAGCCCAGCGCCCCCACGACGCAAGCTCGGGGTACGCGCGAGTCAACGAGCACGCGCATCCCGCCTCGTCGCCGATGGAATCGAAAAGGTGACCTTGGCGGTGGCGCAAAGCTCGCCGGCATCGTCGCGGATGCGCGCCTCGGCAAACGCGAGCCGGCGCCCGACACGCAGGGCCTCGCCTTCGGCATGCACGCGCGTCCCGGCGATGGGCCGCAAGAAGCTCAGCGAGAGCTCGACGGTGTAGATGAGCGCCTGCGGATCGCCGAGCAAGCTGCGCACCGCGTGCGCGGCCGTGGTGTCGGCGAGTGCCGCAACCGCACCGCCGTGAACGCCTTCGTTCGGATTCAGAACCGCGGGCGTGATCGGGAAACTGGCGCGGCCGCGACCCGCATCCGTCCAAGGATCCAGCGTGAGCCCGATCGAATCGTAGAGCGACATCGCGGCGCGTAAGATAGGTCCGCGATTTGCCGCGGAGCAACCGACGATTCGGGCATGCCGGGGTTGCCTCGAGGGGCTTTTCAAGCCCCCCGCCCCGCAGAAAGCGCGGTTTCTGCGGGGCCCCACCCCCGAGTCACTCGCTTCGCTCGCGACGCGCCGCTGGCGCGTGCCGTTCGCGACTGCTGCGAGTAGGCTCATTCTTTCGATGCGCCTGTGTTCGGACCAGGGGGCCGGGGATCTCGAATGAACATCGATGCGATCGAGTCGAACAAGAGCGTGGTGCGCCGTTACGTCGACGCGTTCAATCGCGGCGACATGGACGTGATGAAGGACCTCTTCACGCCGGACGCCATCGTCTACGGCGTCCTCGGCTTCGGCGGTCTCGACAGAGTGATTCCGATCTGGCGTCAGCTTCACGAGGGAGTCGCCGCGCACCTGACCATCGAGGAGATCATCGGCGAAGACGATCGGATCGCCGTGCGTTACGTCGAGCGCGGCAAGTCGGTGGGCACGTTCCTCGGCAACGCGCCCACGGGGAAGACCTACGAGATCGTCGCCATGGAGTGGTTCGTGATGAAGGGGGGGCGCATCCACGAGCGCTGGGGTGCGCGCGATTCCGCTGCGATGGCGCGTCAGATGGGACTCACCGTTCCATGAGCACGGACACAGAGCTCACGTTCGAGGGCGGCTGCCTGTGCGGCGCCGTGCGCTATCGCGCCACCGCAGCGCCCAGCAACAGCATGATCTGTCACTGCAACTCGTGCCGCCGCGCGGCGGGCGCGCCGGTGGTGGCATGGATCACCGTCCCCGCCAGTGCCTTCGCATTCGTTCTCGGCGAGCCCAGTCGCTACGCGTCGTCCCCGGGCGTCGAGAGGACGTTCTGCGCGCGTTGCGGCACACCGCTCACGTACGTGCACACGCGACGACCCGAAGACGTCGACATCACCACCGCGAGCCTCGATCGCCCGGAGGCATTCCCACCCACCTGGCACGGATGGACGGAAGACGGCGTGCCGTGGGTCCGCTTCGGTGACGATCTGCCCCAGCACCGGAAAGTCCCGAGCGCCGAATGAGCAGGGTCGAGTACGACGCCCCGCCCGGCGAGGGGACAGGTCGGTCCGTCGCGGCGGGAGCGAGCCCGCCGAGCGTCGCGACGCTGAGCGACCCATCTGCCCGCGGGCAGCTCAGCGTTCGCGGGTACGACGCGGGGCGGCGAGTGGTGTCGAGGCGCGATCGACGCGCAGGATCAGGCACTTCAGATAGGCCGTCTCGGGAATCGAGAGGCGCACGCGGTGATCCGCGGCGGCACCGCGCTTCTCGAGGAGCGTGACGTCGCGTCCCGCGTCGGCTGCGGCCTCGGCCACGATCTCGAGGAAGCGCTCTTCGCTCACGTGGTGGCTGCACGTGCACGTGACCAGAATCCCGCCTGGACCGAGCAAACGGAAGGCGCGCAGGTTGATCTCCTTGTAGCCGCGTACCGCGCCGTCGAGATCGCGACGGCTTCGGGCGAAAGCCGGTGGATCGAGCACCACGGTGTCGAAACGGCGCCGCGACGCGACGAGCTCACGAAGCGCATCGAACGCGTTCGCTTCGCGCCACTCGACCGCCACGCCGTTGCGCGCGGCATTGGCGCACGCCCGCTCGATCGACGCCGCAGAGGCTTCGATCGCCGCGACTCGCGCTACGGACGGCGACGCCGCGAGGCGCACGGCGAAACCGCCTTCCGCGGAAAACACGTCGAGCACCGAACCGCTCGCCCAGCGCGCCGCTGCCTCGCGGTTCTCGCGCTGGTCGAGGAACGCACCGGTCTTCTGGCCGACCAGCGGCAGCACGCCGAGACGCACCGGCCCTTGGACGATCTCGACCTCGCCGGGCTCCTCACCGGTGAGGACACCGGCGATCGCGGGCAAGCCCTCGAAGGCGCGCACACGGCTGTCGTTTCGCTCGATGATCGTGCGCGGGCGCAGCCGCGACGCGATGAGGTCTACCCAGAGCGCCTTTCGTCGATCGGCACCTTGGGTGAGTGTCTGGATGGAAACCACGTCGGCGAAGCGATCGACCACGAGCCCCGGGAAACCGTCGGCCTCGCCGTGGACGAAGCGCAGCGACTCGACTCCAGGCGCCACCGAAGCGCGAAATGCAAGCGCCTCGTCGAACGCGCGTGTCCAGAACGCGTCGTCCACGGGCACGTCGTCCCAGCTCACCACCCGGAGTGCGATCTCCGAGTGATCGCTGAAGAGCGCCCGTGCCAGGAATCGCCCGCGCGCGTCCCGCACCGCGACCACGTCGCCGGCAGCGGCACCTTCCACGCGCTCGACGTCGCTCTTGTAGATCCACGGATGGCGCCGCGCGAATCGCGCCAGCGCGCGATCGCGAACGCGTGCGGTGGGCGGAAGCACGCTCGTCACGTCACGCCCGTCCGTCACCGAGCATGGACCGCCAGGAGGCGGTCCCATGAATTCGATGGATCCTCGATCGTGCCGTGGGTGTGCTCACACCCGCGGCAGATCGATGCCGCCCTTGAGCGGCAGCTCGGAGCGGCCCATGAGCCATTTGTCGACGTGGTGCGCGGCCTCGCGTCCTTCCGAGATCGCCCACACCACCAGCGATTGACCGCGGCGCAGGTCGCCCGCGGCGAACACGCCCGGCACGTTGGTCATGTAGCTCGCGTCCGACTTGGCGTTGCCGCGCCCGTCGAGCTCGACACCGAGCTGGGCGACGACACCGTCCGGCTCGGGCCCCAAGAAGCCCATCGCGAGCAGCACCAGGTCGGCCGGCCATTCGCGCTCGCTGCCAGCGCGCTCGACAGGCCTGGGTGGCCCACCGTTGCCACTCGATATCCAGTCGAGCTCGACGGTACGCAGCGCCCTCACTCGACCACCTTCGCCGAGAATCGCCTTGGTGGAGACGCTCCAGAACCGATCGCACCCTTCCTCGTGGGAAGTGCTGGTGC
>CAYVDO010000036.1:7377-31427 GCA_964450125.1 uncultured bacterium | reverse complement strand
CGCGCAAACAGCCCTGCCCGAGATGCCCGCGGAACCTTACGTGCGCGAGCACGAGGAAACCCTCGTGAAAATCCTCGAGACCGTGCGCAAGGAGCTTGCGCTGGCTCGCGACCGCAAAAGCGCCGCCGACAAAGCCGCTGCCGAGCCCGGGCTGCCGTAGCCGTCTCCGTCGTGGTCGCTGCAAGCGGCTGCAGTGCCGTTCAGTGTCGCCGTGACGTCGAAGATGGCGCCGAGCTCGTAGTAGTCGACGGTCGGGTAGTTCGGAATGCGCCCATAGTCGCTCTGGCATTCCAGAGCACGATTCACGAACAAGGGATTGGCGTTGGCCTGCGCAGCGAGTGTGGGCGACGCACCGAGGGCGCCCGTGAGGAAGTGGTTGAGGATGAAGAGGTCGTTGTTGGGAGAACCGCGGTTGTCGGCGCACGTGAAGTCGTTGACCGTGGCCGCGCTGTACGGCGTCTCGAACACCAGCGACGACCAGAGGTAGTGGTACCAGGCGTAGCTCGACTGCTCGTCGACGTCGCTGAACACCACGAGCTGCTTGCCGGCGTCGACCATCGCGCCGAGCGTCGGCCACGCGCCGCCCGTGTAGCGATACAGGTAGTCACCTGCAGGATTCGCCGGATCGAGCAGCCCCACCTGTTGGAAGACCGTGGCGATGTCCGCCGCCGTCACGTAGCTCTCGAAGATGATCGTGACGACGTCCTCGGGGTGAGAATCGAGGAAGGTCTTGATCTCCACGAGACCGTCGGCCAGCGACTCGTTGCCGAGCGCGCACAGATTCTCGCCGTGGCAGAGGTAGACCGTGCCCAGATACGGGTGCGCGTCGAGCATCAGGCCGCGGATGCCGTCCTGCATCTGGCGGGTCATGTCGTAGGTCTGATTGCGATTGAAGACGAACCCGTGCGCGGCGTTGGCGAACGCGTTGTGGGTGGTGGGATACGCGACCTCGTCGTAACGCTTGGCGCAAAGCGACGCGGCGCCGTTGCACACGCTGGCGGCGGACGCCGTCGTGGCGCTCACGACTAGGAAGGACACCACAGCGGCCGATCGACGCAAGCTCGCGAGACTCATCACCGGGCACTCCTCTCTCGGCTGGCACCAGCAGCCGCTACCGAACGTTCACTCGGGATTCGCGGAAATGACGAACGATCGTAACACTGCCGCCCCTGCCGACCGGAAGGGCTGGCACCACCGCTTCGCGCCGTGGCGGCTGGATCCGGCGCGCTCGCCGCCGAGCGGCTCAGCGCACGGCGCGCGGACCGGCGTGGGCGCGATCGCCGAGCGCGGTCACGGGCCAGTCTGCAGGGCTCGGAGCCTCACCGCACTCCGCGAACGCCACGAATCCGGGCTCCGGTGCTGCGGCGAAGGTGCGCTGCTCGCCCCGCCACACGAACGCGAGCCGCGACGCGTGCAGCGCGTGCCAGGGCAGGATCAACGCCTGGCGCATCCGTTCGTCGAGCCGGCCCTCGATGAGCGCCAGGTAGAAGTCGGGGTCGGGGCCGTAGATCTTGTCGCCGACGATCGGATGGCCGAGGTGGGCCAAGTGGATGCGAATCTGGTGCTTGCGACCGCTGCGGGGCTGCACACGAAGCAACGTGAACGCGCCGAATGCGTTCTCGAAGCGGCGCTCGACTTCGACCTCGGTGAGCGCGGGGGCGCCATCGGGGCGCACACGATCGCGGATGCCGACGATGCTCGACTCGTCGCGGCCGAGTGGCGCGTCCACGACCACCCGCTCGACCGCGACGTGCCCGTGAACGATCGCGAGGTAGTGCTTGTCGATGACACGGACCTCGATCGCCTTGCCGAGCAGGCGCGCCGCGGTGCTCGTCTTGGCCACGATCACCAGGCCGCTGGACTCGCGATCCAGGCGATTCACGAGATGGGCGCGCGCCTCGTCTCCCAGATACAGGCGCAGCCGCCCCACCAAGCTCGACCACGCATCTCCCTTGGTGGGGTGACAGACGAGACCGGCGGGCTTGCGCACCACCAGGAGCTCGTCGTCCTCGTGCACGACGTCCACGGGTGAGATCGCCACCGCTTGCTCCGCTACCACGACGCAACCGCCGCACTGCCCGCGGCACCCGACCGTAACCGCGCGCTCGCTGCCGTCCGACGCACGCAGCGCGCCGCGCCGATGTGCGCCATGGAAACTCGCACCGGAGTCACGAGTTGGCTCGGCCGGTGGCGACATCGCCCAGCTCGACGGAGTCGGGACCTCGGGGGCCCGACGGTTGCACTTTCGTCCGCAAAGCGGGTGAGCTCACCCACACGGGAGGTGTGGCCATGCCGATCCGAGTACGGCGTGTGGATTACTACAACACGACGGTGCGCGACCAACCTGGCGAGGCGTACCGGCTGCTTTCCCAGCTCGCCACGTCGGGAGTCGATCTGCTCGCGTTCACCGCCGTTCCGGTGGGGCCGGAACGGGCCCAGCTCACGATCTTTCCCGAGGACGATGGCGCCCTCACGCATGCGGCGAAGGCGGCGAACATCGCCCTCGACGGACCGCACCCGGCGCTCTTGGTCCGCGGCGACGACGAGCTGGGTGCGCTGGCGGCCATTCACGAGAAGCTCTTCGCAGCGGACGTGAACGTCTACGCGGCGAGCGGCGTGAGCGACGGCAGCGGGAGCTTCGGCTACCTGATCTACGTGCGGCCCGACGAGTTCGAGCGCGCAGCCGCCGCGCTCGCGGTCTGAGCGGGACGCAATCCGTACCGAGCCCGGTCGTCGCTTTGTCGGCGGCGCAAGTGGTGCCAGATTGCCGCGCGCCCCCCCGACTCACGGAGGAACTCGCGATGGCCAAGCGCTCCACTCGTTCCGTCGATCCCGCGCCCGCGTTCAAACCGGTCGAGTCGTTCCGCGGCGTGCGCTCGTCCAGCGTGCCGCGGAATCGCCTGGAAGCGATCCGCAAGGCCGCTCACACCTTTCGGGAGAAGCTGCTCGCCGACGGGCAAGTGCTCTTCTACAAGACCTGCGAGCTGGTTCGCGTGCCTTACCCGGTGCGATTCGCGTTCGCCAACGTGTACGCGCAGCTTCCGGTGGCGAGCCCGGTGCTGCACATCGTCAACCGCCTCTACGTCGTCCAGTTCAAGGCCGCCGACGGGATCAAGACGCTGCTCTTCTCGCCCAGCGACGTCCTCGCCAACGCCGAGACTCGCTACTTCAAGCGCCTCGGTGCCGGGAAGCTCGCCAAGATGAAGGGCAAGGTGGGTGAGTGGAGTGCCGAGGGCCTCGTGAAGTCCGCGGCGCAGATGCTGGTGGCACCCCAGGGGCCGGCCGTCACCGAGTGGCTCGAGCGCATCGGGCTCTCGCCAGCAGATGTGGACTATCTCTCGTACGACCACCTCCACACCCAGGACTTGCGCAATTGGCTGGGCGGCGAAGGACGCAATCCGGTCTTCCCCAACGCCAAGCTGCTCATCATGCGCGAGGAGTGGGAGTCCGCGCAGGGGCTACTTCCCTCGCAGGCGGATTGGTATTGCCCGGACGGAACCCGCGGCATCGACCCCGAACGCGTGGTGCTCTTGGACGGCGACGTGAAGCTCGGCCAGGGGATCGCGCTGTTGCGCACGCCAGGGCATACCCGCGGCAACCACTCGCTGGTGGCGAACACTCCCGAGGGCATCTTGGTGTCGAGTGAGAACGGTGTGGGTGTCGACAACTACGCCCCCGAGCATTCGCGCATCAACGCCGTGCGCCGCTACGCCAAGAATCTCGGCGTGGAGGTGGTGCTCAACGGCAACACCCAAGAGTCCAGCGTGGATCAGTACCTGTCGATGGTGCAGGAGAAGACGATCGCCGGACCATCGATGCGCAACGCCGAGTTCCCGAACACCGTGACCTCGTCCGAGTTCACCGCGTGGTGGCTCTTCCGTGGCATCGAGCCGAGCTTCAACTTCGGCGATCTCGAGCTCGGCACCCTGCAGCACCCCAAAGGCGCGACCTCGAACGTGCGCGCCGCCTGAGCGTTCGAGCTGGCGCTCGCTGAACCGTTCCCGAATCGGCGACGCGGCGAGCCTGGGCGCACGGGATTTGCGCAGCGCTCGGTCAGACCTCGAGCTCGAGCGAGCCGGCGTACGGATACTCCTTCCAGTCCCGCACGAGCCCGCGGCGTACCGGGTTCTCGAGCACCTCGTTCATCACGAACCGAAGCTGTGTCGGGTGGCGCACCACGTGACCTCGGAAGCTCACCTCGAAAAGCCGCTCGCGCAGCCCCGCGGCCCAAGCCGCTCGCTCGACGCGGCGCTTGAAGCGCAACGCGAACGCGCGCAAGTCACAGCGAGCCGAAGCGCCGATCACCAGGTGAACGTGGTCGGGCATCACGCAGTACGCGTAGATCGCCACGCCCGTGATGCGGGCCAGCTCGCGCAACGCAGTGACGGCCGCAGGCCCGAGCTGACGCGACGCCAGCCAAGGGCGGCGCCCCCGCACGTCGAGGATGATCGAGCCCATGCGCGCGCCGCGCGCCATCACCTCCACTGGGCGACACTGCCACCAGCGCACGGCGGGTTCGGCCGGCCGAATGTCGGCGGTGACGCTCATCGACATCCGCCCCGGCGGATCAGCATGCACGTGGTGAACATATTTTCAGCATACGCCCTTGCCACGGCGTTGCAAGCGAACGCGAGATGTAGTGGCTCGGCGCGTCCCGCGCCCTAGATACAGCGTCCGCGGGACGTCACCCGGCGGGTGTGAAGCCGCGTCGCGCCGTCGCGAAGAGCGCGATCGCGGTGGCGGCTGCGACGTTGAGGCTGTCCACGCCCTCAGCGATGGGGATGCGCACCCGCAGGTCCGCTGTCGCGATTGCCGCTTCGCTCAAGCCCTCGCCCTCGGCTCCAACCAGCCAGGCCACCCGCGCCAGCGCAGGCAGTGAATCGATCGGCGTGGCATCCGTCCGCGGCGTGAGTGCTGCGAGCGTGAATCCGGCGGCGCGTACTCGCGCCAGGTCGGCGGGCCAGTCTACCGCGCGCGCGAACGGCACCCGCAGTGTCGCCGCCATCGAGACTCGGATCGATTCGCGATAGAGCGGATCGACGGTCGCGGGGTCGAGGAGCACGGCACCGGCACCGAACGCCGCGGCATTCCGGAAGATGGCGCCCACGTTGTCGGCGTGAGTGACACCCTCCATCACCACCCACGGGCTGACGCAGGAGCGGATCTCAGCGAGGCCCGTCGGCTCGCGGGGGCGCTCACCGAGCGCCAAGCAGCCTTGGTGAAAGTGAAAGCCCGTCACTTTGCGCAGCAACGACTTCGTCGCCACGTAAACCGGGGCGTCGCGCGTCGCCGCGGCGATCGCATCGCCCAGCGCCCGCGCCGCCGTCTCGGTGACGAGGAGCGAGCGCACGGCAAAGCGCGGTGAAGCCAGCAGACGCGCGACCACGAAGCGCCCCTCGGCGACGAAGATACCCCTGGAGCGCATCCGCGCCCCATCACCGAGCTCGCGATAGTCGGCGACGCGCGGGTCGTCGTCGCATTCGATGGGCACGAGCTGCATGACCACGCATGCGCTCACCAGCCAGTGGCGGAATAGTCGACCTCGGCGCCTGCGGGATTGCGCCGGAGGAGCTTTGCCGCATCCGCGTCGTCGGTGAGCGCGGCGAGAAAGAGCGCCGTGGTTGTGGCATCGAGAATCGCCCACGATTCGTCGTGACCGATGAACGTGAACGGCGACCCATCGGCGAAGCGCGAGCCCTCGCCGCAGCCGTCGGATCCGAAGAAACCCGGCAAGAGCACGCAGGCATCCGAGAACGTGAAGTGGCCCGCGTCGCGCAGGTTGGCGAACGCGCGCGGCGCCGCCGAAGCATCCGAGATCGCACGCATCGCGGCGTTGGCTTCCAAGCCCACGCTGCGATCCTCGCCGCCGACCCAGGTGAGCGACGGCACCGCGAGCGGCGGCATGCGATCCTCGAACACCGCCGCCGCCATCGGCGCGGCGGCGCGAATCCGCGAGTCCACGGCAGCCGTGGCGACGGTGGTGGCACCGCCGAAAGAGTGTCCCGTGATGCCCACGCCTCGCGACGCGTCGACGGCGCCATCCAGGAACGAGCCACTCCCTGCGGCACCGAGATCGAAGACCGTCGAGATCACGAAGCGCATGTCGCCGATGCGGCGCTCGAGGGCGGGCACGCCGAACGCGTCCGCGAAAAGCGCCAGCGAGCCGTCGGCGCGCTCGGTGATCGCCGCGTTACCGATGTGGTCGGGCGCGGCCACCACGAAGCCGTGGCTCGCGAGGTGCTCACACAGCGTGAAGCTCTGAAAGCGCACCGCCTGGTGGCCGTGGGAGAACACCACCAGCGGGAAGCGTCCTGGAGCGACGGCAGCGTCACGCACCGCGTGGGTTTCGAAGTCGAAGATGTGGTGGCCGCGAATCGTGAGAAGCGGCGCGATCGCTCTGAGCGGGAGCGGGATGAAGTCGGTCCCGGGAGCGGTGGCGGCGCCGCGCGCCGACTCGGCGGCGGGGTACCAGATCTCGGTCTCGAGAAAGCGTGGGCCCTTCGAGAACTCGTCGTCGGGACGCGACTCGTCCGTGAGACCGAGCGTGCGCACTCCCACCGGATACGTGCCCAGCCGATCGAGTCCCGCGTACACGGCGCCGTCCGCGGACGCACCCTCCCCGTCCGACCCCGAGCAGCCAGCCGCGAGCGCGAGGCCGAGCAGAACCACCAGCGAGACCACCGGGCGTGCCAGCCTGCGCATGTCGAAGCCCTTCAACGCGTGCGTGCGTGGAGGAGGTAATCGGCCGGATACACGCGACGGCCGTCGCGGACGTAGCGCGCCTCGAGATCGGCGGGAAGCGCGAGATCCACCGTGCGGAAGCCCGCGCGCCGCATGAAGTCGGGCGCGTCGTCGGGATCGAGCCCGAAGGTGACCGGCTCACCCAAGATCGACAACAGCTGCGACGACATGCGCACGGCGGTGGCGATCGCCGCAGGTGAGTCGAGCAGGAACCAATAATCCATCGCCAGCTCCGAGCCGGCCGCGCTGAGCTCGCGGATGGTCGCGAGCGTCGCTTTCACGGCGGCGCGCGTGAGGTAGGGCGCGACGCCCTCCCATACCCAGAACGTGCGCGCTCCGCGCCGAAAACCTTCGCTGACGAGGCGTTCACCGAGCGCTTGGGCCTGGAAGTCGATGGGCACGCGGACCACGCGAGCACCCGGCAGCTCGTCCGCCCTGCGCTTCACGAGCCGTTGCTTGCGATCGCCGGTGGCCGGGTAGTCGACCTCGAACGTCGCTCGTCCAGCGAGTGGCTCGGCGAAGCGATACGCCCGGGTGTCGTAGCCGGCGCCGAGCAACACGAGCTGATCGACCCGTCCCCGAGCCAGCGCCGCGGCGAGGCAATCGTCGATGAAACGATGGCGAGTGAGGACGTAGGTCGTCAGGTTCGGGAAGAGCCGCTCGCTCTGCTCGCCCAGGCGGCCGGTGCGCTCGAGGCTCGCGAGCGCACCCCGCAGCCACGGCCCCAGGAAGAAGCGCGCGTACGGATCGTCGACGATGCGCCTGTCGGCGGCACGGCGCTGGTCCGACGCCCGCATGAACGCCGTGACCTCCGCGGTTCGGCTCGCTCGTCCTCTCATCCTCGCCCTCGCTCGCTCGTGCTCGGCGATTGTGCCGGCTCGAGCCCTCCCTGACAACGCGCGAGCCGCCACCGTGAACGACCCGCTCGGCGGCCATCGTCCGTCGACGATGGGCGATCGGGAAACCGAGCGCTGCGTGGTCACCGCCAGACGTCGCCGCAACCTTCGCGTTCGCGCTTCGGAACGCGCCCATCGGGGAGGCGGTGTACCGCGGTGTGCTCCAGCACCCGCTCGATCGTGGTTGCCGCCAGCCGCCGCCATCGCGCTGCGGGCGTTGGCGTTCGGCGCGACTCACGTTCCGGGCTTCCCGCGCCGTGCGATCGACGTGGGGCCAGCCAGGTGCTCGATCCGCGGCCAGAAATTGGATCGATCGCGTCGCACGAATCCGCAAGGCGGGGCTCGTCCGCCGCGGCAAACCGACCAGGCGCCGATGATCGGCGCTCGCATCGTCGGCAAGTGATGCAGCAACCATCGACGGCGCGATGCTCGCGAGCCTCCTGCTCGGGCTCGCGCGCGGCTGATCGAGGGCGGCGAACCCGCGCGGCGGCTTTTTTCTTTGCGAGCTCGACGGGAACCTGCTGTAAGGTCGCGTCGAAAGGAGCTCCACCATGCCTCACACGCTTCGACGCAGCCTGCTCGTCACCGTCCTGGTTCTCGGATTCGCCGCGGTCGGCAGTGCCGACGATCCCGTCTACAGCGAGGGTGCGGTCGTCGCACAAACGTACGTTCGCATCAATCCCGGCGGATTCGATCAGTACATGAAGTTTCTCGCCACCGATTGGAAATCCGTCAACGAAGCGCTCAAGAAGGAAGGGCTCGTGCTCGGCTACAGAATCGTGAGCTCGAGTGCCGCGAACCGCGACGATTGGGATGTGATGCTCGAGATCACCTACAAGAACATGGCGGCCCTCGACGGCTTCGACGCCAAGAGCCGCGCGGTGATCGAGAAGCACGCCGGCTCGATGGCCAAGGCCGACGAGCAGGCGACCCAGCGCGGCGAGATCCGCGAGATTCTGGGTGCGAAGATCGGCCGCGAGCTGATCCTGAAGTGAGGAGCACGGCCAGCCTTGCCGTCGTGGCTGGATTGCTCACCGCCACCGTCACGCTCGGCGCGTGCGGCGGCGAGGCTTCATCGCGCGATGCCGAGCGTGCATTCGTGCCGAGCGACCCCGAGCAGCCTGGCACGCTCTCCTACGCGACCTTCGCTCACACGTTCGACGATCCGGCATTCGGGATCTTCCACGCCACCGCGTTCGTGCCGTCCACGCATGGCGCAACGGCACCGTGGCCGACGGTGGTGCTGCTCAACGGTTTCTCCGCCAGCGCACCGATGATGGCGTGGCTGTCGACGCATCTCGCGAGCCACGGCTACGTCGTCCTGGGCGTGACCCCGCCCAATCCGTGGCTCCCCGACCCGACCGAATGGGCGCACGGCTTCGGCCACGGCGCGTCGTTCGTACTCGAAGAGTCCGGCGATCCGAGCTCACCCCTCGCCGGCCAGGTGGACGAGACGCGCCTCGGCGCCATCGGCTTGTCGATGGGCGGCGCAGGCGCACTGGAGATCGCCGGCAGCGACGCACGCTTCCGCGCCGTGGTCGCGCTCGCCCCCGGTTGGAACGATCTCGGCGCGTTCCTGTTCGCAGACACCCTCGCCGCCAGCGCGGACATCACCGCACCCACGCAGATCCAGCGCGGATCCGAAGACTGCTTGGTCCCCGCCGCCGGGCCGCTCGGCTACTACGACTCCGTTCCGGCCGCCAAGCAATACCTCGAGATTCGCGGCGGCAACCACATCGGCTACGTCAACGAAGACCTCGCCACCCTCGCCGGTCCCATCGTGTTCGACTTGGTGCCGGTGGATTGCCCGCCCACCACGAGCTACGCGGAACAGCATCGCCTGAGCGTGAAGTATGCAACGATGTGGTTCGACAAATACCTCTACGGAAGTGACGCGTGGGACGATGCGCTGGTCGGCACGGGCTTCGCCGCCGATCTCTCCTCGGGTGCCCTCAGCCGAGGCATGAGCGAAGGAGTGACACCATGAATCGCCGCCGCTCCGTCGCGCGATCATCGCAGTCCCTGGCGGGCCTCGCCGTGTTGGCCGGCTGCGCGGCGGGCGCCGGCAGCCAGCACCACTCGCTCAGCGCCCGCTACTTCGAGTCCGACTCGACGGCGATCTTCCGCGCCGCCGAGCAAGCGCTCACGAGCTACGGACGTCTCGATAGGAGTGATGAGCGGACCGGCACCATCCTCGGACTGGTGGGGCCCTACGCGGTCCGCATCGTCGTGCCTCCCGGGACGCGTTCCCTCGAGATCGACTGCGACGTCGCGGGCACGTGGAGCGCCGGCGCCGCCAAGACCCGCACCGACGGCGACGCAACGACCGTGCGCGTGACGAAGGAAGGGCTGACCGCCGAGCGTTGCACCGAGGACCTCCAGAGCGAGGTCGAGAAGCGTTTCTGACGGCGCGCCGCCGGCTCAGCTTCGCGCATACACGGCGTAGCCGCGTTGGGGCGCCCAGAAATCGCACCAACCCTCGTGGTCGGTGTCCTTCGCGTGCGGTACTCCCGTATCGGCGCGGCCACGAAACGCCAACGGCTCGAAGTGAGCGCGCCGATACGCCGTGCGCACGCGCGCGCCCCGCCAGCCTTCGCCCGAGTTGTTGAGCACGAACACCAAGCCGCCTCGGCCATCGAGACCGGTGCGCTGCATCACGTAGAGCGTGTCGTCGGCATGAAGCACTTCGACGGAGCCGTGGGCGTGGCTCTCGTGGACACGAACCAACGCCGCGATGCCACTTCGGTCACCTGGCTGGGCGAGGTCGTAGTTGAAATAGTCGTGCCAGAAGACGCACGGATAGCCCTCGTGCGTCAGGATGTAGGCGTACGCGAGCAGCTTGTCGTTCACGATCGGACGATCGCGCGCGATGTCGTGGTTCTCGACGAACGTCACGGCCTGATGCGGCAGCGCGGTGTGCAAGGTTCCATCGCGCCTGAGCTCGCGCAGGTCGAAACCGAATTGATCGCAAAGCCGGCTCAACCGATTCCTCAGCGGAAAGTCGAACGCGGCCACCGGGTTGTCGCTCCAGAAGTTGGCGCCGGCGAGGTACTCGGCGATCGGTCGTGCATCGCCCTCCTCCCAGTACTCGACCACCCCGAACGGCTTGAAATGGGAAGCAGCCGCTCGCCGGTACCGGAACTCCTGGAGCGCCGTGATCAACCACGAGCCGCGTCCCCGGTAGCCGTAGCCCTTGACGAAGTCGTACCGGAAACCGTCGAAGCCGATGTCCTCGACCAGCCATCGCCCCAGTTGCATCAGCTCTCGAAAGACGTCGGGATTGCGGTGACAGAGATCGGGGAAGTCGCCGTAGTGATCGTCGTCCCACGACTCGTACTCGGAGGGATGAAAGCTGTTCCAGCCGCGAGGGAACTTGCCGCTCGCGGGCGTGAACTTCGTCCAGCGGCTCTGACCGGTGAGCGGATTCACTTCCTGGGAATCCGCTCCCCCCGAGTGATTGAACACCACGTCGGCGTAGACCTGCAGTTGGCAGTGGTGCGCCGTGCGGATCAGCGATTCCAGGTCGCCCCGTGAGCCGAACCAGGTCTCCACGGCACCTTTCTGTGAGTGCTCGCCGAGGTCGTAGTAGTCGTACGCGTCGTAACCCATCCCCGAAGCGTTCATCCCTTTGCTGGCCGGTGGTAGCCAGAGGGCCGAGAACCCCACCTGGGCGAGGTCCGGGATCTTGCTCTCGACGAAGCTCCACCACCGTCGGTCACGCGCTTCGCGCCCCGGGCAATCCCAGTAGAAGGCTTGCATCATCACACCCACGAGCCACCTCCATCGAGGCGCAATCGCAGGCCGAGCCGAGCGCCGCACTCCCGCGATCGACGCTCGCCCTCGTGCCCGACGACATCCGCCTCAGACGGTGTTTCTAGCAAGCGCGAGGCCACCGCCGCGAGCTGCGGAAAACCACACGATCCGCGGTATCTCGGCGACGCGCCACGCGCGCGCCGAGTGCCGTGCATTCGAGAATCGAACACGCGGGCTCGGTCGCGTGCAGATGCCGAACACCGCCGACGATGCTTCGCCGGCGCGGAATCACGAACCGCGCCAAACCTCGACACGACTACGGGTCCGTCAGCACCAGCTCCCCCAAGGTCTCGACGACCGTGGCCCCCTGCGGCTTGCCGATCCGCGAGATCACCCACATCAAGAGCTTCACCGGCCACGGCATCGGTGCATCGGTGATGTCGACGACCTGCGAGATGCGAGTCCCGCGCGCCGCGTTCTCCACTCGCCACGTGAGCACGACCGCGCATCGCGGATCGGCACCTGCCGTCGGGCGCTCGCACACCGCCAGCACCCGGGGTGCTTCGCACGCGACGACCTCCGCTTCCATCGCGCGCTCGTGGCGGCCCAATCGATAGCGCACTCGGTAGCGGTCGCCGACGCGCGCTGCGGCGCTCGAGACCCGCTCCACCCGCACGATCTTCTCGTTCCACTCACCGCGCCGCGCGGGGTCGGCGAGCACCCGCCACACCCGCTCGACCGGTGCGTCGATGATCGTCTGCTCGTGAACCGTGAGCCGCATGCGCCCCCCACGCGCCATCCCATACCACGACGTGCGCCCTGCTCACTGCGCAGATGACCAGCCGCTGCGTGACGAGGCCACTTGCAGCAGCGGGCGGCCGTATGCACCCTTTCGGAACGCCCGTGTATCCATTTCCGCGTGAGCGGCGGAGGTCCCCCAAGGAGCTCGACCGCACGTTGGTCGCTTCGCTCTCGCCCAACGACGCACGCCAACGTGTGTCGGGATTCCTGGCGGCCGCTGGGTTCAAGACCCTCGACGGCGGCAACCCACTCGTCTGCCAGCGCAGCAACAAGCTCGAGACGATGATGGCCACCGCGCCCGACGACTGGCAGGCGGTGGTGAAGGTCGCGATCCGTCGCCACGGCTCGAGCCAGTCGCAGCTTCGCGTCCAGTACGCCATCTCGACCTTCGGCCAGCTCGTGACCGACGCCGAGCGTGTCTTCTTCGACACCGAGATCGCCGAGCGCCGCACGACGCTCGAGGCGAGCGGCGTGGATCCGCGCGTCACCGGCGCGCTCTTGATCGGCGTCGGCGCGCTCATCGCGGTCACCGAGCACTTCTCGCTTCGCTGCGGCGTGTACGAGCCCAAGGCCTTGCTCGTCGAACCACCGGCGGTGCTGGTGGGTTTCTTCCAGGTCCTCGCGGGGCGACCGGAGCACGACGCAGACGGTGAGCCACCGCGCTGGTGGAAAGCGGGTGGCGCGTTCGCGATCGTCGCCGGGCTGTTGCTGAGCGCGCTGCTCTTCTATCCGTTCGCCTGACGAGCGCGCCGCGCCTCAGGCGCGCAGCCGCGCACACAGATCGGTGGCAGCGCCGGCTAGCTTCTCCGGTGATTCCAGCCCCGCGAAGTTCGAGTGACCGAACATCGCGGGGAGCTGCTTGCGCGCCCGCGGATCGACTGCGAATGCGAAGACGTCCACACCCAGCCGCCGCGCCTCGCGGATCGCCTGGCGCACGTCGCCTTCGCCGTGACGGCCTTCGTAGCGGTCGGTGTCGGTCGGTTTTCCGTCGGTGAGCAAGAGCAACAGCTTGCGTCGCGCGGCGCAGCGACCGAGCAGCTCCGTGCCGTGGCGCAGCGCGGGGCCGATACGTGTGTAGCCCGCCGGCTCCACCGTCGCGAGGCGCGCGAGCCCGGTGGGCCACGGCTCGGTGAAGCCCTTCAACGCCACGAAGCGGCAGTCGTCGTGGGAGAAGCTCATGAACGCGGCGATCGCGAGCTCGTCCACCCAGCCTTCGAGGGCGGCTGCCACCACCACCGCGGCGTCGCGCTCGGTGTCGAGCACGCGGCGATCGCGCACCCAACCGTCGGTGGACATGCTCGCGTCGAGCAGCAGCAACACCGCCAGCTCGTGGCCGCGCCGGCGCCGCGATACGTAGAGTCGATCGGGCCCTTCGTGGCCGGCGGCGAGTGACGCTTCCCGCTCGACCACCGAGTCGATGTCCACCTCGGGTCCATCCGGCTGGCGGGTGCGCCAGCGCAGCGCGGTCTCGAGGCGCGCGAGCTCGCGACGGAGCTGCTCGATTGCCCGTCGCTGCTCGTGGCTCACGCGGTGGCGCAGCGCCGCCCCCGCCGCCGCGTTCGCGGCTGGGCGAACCACCGACAGTCGGCAGTAGCGCGACAAGTAGCGCCGTCGCGATCCGTCCCACTCGTCGTAGCTGAGCCCACCCGACGCGTGCGCGCCTTCCGCGGCGCTGCCCAGGAAGAGCGCGTCGGCTTGGTAGACCGATTGGGTGGGCGTGGCCGAGACCACGACCGAGTCGAGATCCAGCTCCTCGAGTGCCGCGTGCTGAGTATCGAGCTCGTCGGCGCCGTCGGCCCGCTTGCTGCCGCCCTGGTAGTCCTCGGCCGTGTGCACCTTCTCGAAGCTGTGGGTGAGCGGATTCTCCTGCTCCTCCCGCGTCTCCAGGCTGCGACGCCGGGGCGGACGCCGCGGCCGGCCGCGGCGCTCGGTGGCGCCGGACTGTGGCTGGCTTGCATCCCCATCGCCCCGCGGCACGGCTCGGGACGCAGCGCGCGGCGTGAGCAACCGCCCCCAAAGAGGAACGGGAGCCACGCGCATTCCTCGAACGGTCGGATCCAGCGCACGACCGCCGAGGAGCGCGTCGAACGCCGAGTGCTGGGTTGGCAACAGCTCACGCAGCAGCGTGTCGCGATCGACGCCGAGCCGCGCCTGCACCACGGCCTCCAACACCGCCCTGCCCGCCTCGAGCGAGCCCGGCGCCGGACGCCCGGCCAACAAGACCGGCACCAGCGCATCCCGTGCCTCGCCCCAGCCGGGAAGCTCGTCACGCAGTTGCGCCTCGAGCTCGCCCACCCTCGCGAGCAACTCCACGTCGCCATCGTCGCTGGCAGAAAGCCCAGCGCGCACCACCGCGCCACCAAACGCCGCGCGCAAGATGAATAGCCGTTCGTTCGCTTCGGGATCCGCAGCCATCGCCAGCTCGACCGGCAGCAGCACCACGCCACTGCCGGCGCCGCCCTCGTCGGGAACGAGAGCCACGTCCAATTCACGTCCAGCCACGGCAGCCGCGATCAGTCGCAGCCGCGGCAGCAACGGCTCCGCGAGAGATCGCCGCCTCACGCGTTCGGGATCGGGGCGTTCAAGCCAGCCCCGCATCCCCCGCGACACCCAACCGAAGAGCGCTTCGTCCCACGACATGCTTGGACACCGGCCGCGACGGAGCGCTCGCGGCTCAGAACGCGAGGCTCGCCAGATCCCGCAACGCGCGTACGGTTTCGGCGTCGTCGGTGAGCGGCTGGACGAGCGCCACGTCACACGCCACGCGCGGCGGCAGTCCCGCACCGATCAAGCGACCGGCCGCCACCAGCAAGCGAGTGGACACCGTCTCCGGCAACGCCAGCTCGTCGAGCGATCGCACCTTGCGCGCCAGCGCCACCAGCCGTCGCGCGGTGCCCGCCTCGCAGCCGGCCTCCACGCGCACCACTTCCTCCTCGACGGAGGCGGGCGGGTAGTCCATGGCGATGCCCACGAACCGCTGGCGGGTGGAGGGTTTGAGATCCTTGAGCCCCTTGCGGTAGCCGGGGTTGAAGCTCACCACCAACTGAAATCCAGGCGGCGCAACCAACCGCTCGTCGCGGCGATCGATGAGCAGCTCGCGCCGATGGTCGGCGAGCGGATGCAGCACCACGATCACGTCCTCGCGGGCTTCGGCGACCTCGTCGAGGTAGAGCACCGCAGCGCTGCGCACGGCCCGCGTCACGGGACCGTCCTGCCAGATGGTGTCGCCGCCCTTCACCAGCCAGCGTCCCAGCAGATCCGCAGCGCTGGTCTCGTCGTTGCACGCCACGGTCACGAGCGGGCGACCCAGCTCGTGGGCCATCGCCTCGACCAAGCGGGACTTGCCGCAGCCAGTCGGTCCCTTGAGCAGCACCGGCAAGCCGGCACGGCACGCGGAGCGAAAGGTTTCGACCTCGTCGCCGACAGGTCGATACCACGGTGCGCCACCCGCCCCGTTCGGGATGGGGTCAGGCATGGCTCACGGCACGCCCCAGACGCGGCTCGTGTGCAGGCTCCTCGTCCGACGCCGACTGCGGCGAGACGCGTCCCACCGGCAGGCCACTGCGAAGGAACGTCCAGACGAAGGCCCCGATCCCCAGCGTGAAGAGCGACGCGGCCAGGATGAGGCCGACGAAGTGGATCTGGATCTCGGTCTGAACCGCCATGAAATCCATGCCTGCGCGTCGCTCCAACGTCACTTGCACCACGCCTGCCACGGCGAAGGCCAGCGTCATCGCGATCATGCCGATGTTCGACGTCCAGAATGCGAAGACCGAAGGTGCGGAGTCGACCTGCTCGCGTCCGGTGAGCAACGGCAACGTGTAGGCGATGATCGCCAGCACCAACATCGCGTAGGCACCCCAGAACGCCATGTGACCGTGCATCGCCGTGATCAGCGTGCCGTGGGTGTAGAGATTCACCTGCGGAAGGGTGTGCGCGAAGCCCAGGAACCCGGCGCCCACGAAGCTCATCACCGCGCAGCCCACGCTCCACGACAACGCCACGCGGTTGGTCTGGGTGCGCCCGCCGCGCTTGGCCATCGAGATCGCGTAGATCGCCATACCGAGGAATGCGATGGGCTCGAGCGCCGAGAAGACCCCGCCCACCATCAGCCAATAGCGAGGGGTGCCGATCCAGTAGTAGTGGTGCCCGGTGCCGAGCACCCCCGAGAGGAACGTGAAGCCGACGATCACGTAGAGCCACTTCTCGACCAGCTCGCGATCCACACCGGTGAGCTTGATGAGCAGGTAGGCGAGGATTCCTCCCATGATCAGCTCCCACACGCCTTCCACCCACAGATGGACCACCCACCAGCGCCAGTAGCTGTCGACGGTCTGGTTGGTGGTGGGGATCATCCCGGGCAAGTACAGCAACGCCGCCATCAAGAGCCCGAAGAAGAGCACCAGGCTGGTGGTCGTGAAGCGCTTTCCGTTCCACACCGTCATGCCGATGTTGGCGATGAAGAGCAGCACGTCGACCACCACCAGGTAGTCGAGGGGGCGCGGGATCTCCAGGAACTTCCGTCCCTCCCACCAGCCGAAGTGGTAGCCGATGATCGCCGTCACACCCACCGCCACGAACGCCCCGAGCTGTACGTAGGCGAGCTTCGGCCACGCGAGCTCACGCCCCGACTCGTCGGGAATGATGAAGTACGCGGCACCCATGAAGCCGCTCAAGAGCCACATCACCAGCAGATTGGTGTGGACGGCACGCGCGGCGTTGAAGGGGATCCAGGCGTGCAGCACGTCGTAGCCGGCGTGGGCGAACGCCATGATGAAGCCGTAGACGAGCTGAAGCGAAAGCAACAGCATCGAGGTGGCGAAGAACCACCACGCGACACGCTGGGACTGGAATCGCATCGTTTCATCCCCTCTGGTTGGCGAGAAACGCAACCAGCTCGTCGATCTGCTCCTGGGTGAGCGGCAGCTTGGGCATCTTGGTGTCCGGCTTCACCGCCGTTGGATTCGATATCCAGCTCTCGAGGAAGGCGGCGTCGCGCCGATTGCCGACGCCGTCGAGCGCCGGTCCCACCGCGCCGCCCGCGCCCCCCAGCGAGTGACAGGCGACGCAAATCTGGTTGAAGACCAGCGGTCGGGAAGCGATCGATGCGGCAGCCACGGCTGGCGCGACGCCCACTGCGAGCTTCGGCTGCGCGGGGAAGCCGTTCAGGTCCACCGTGCCGGCCCACTTCAGGAACGCCACCAGGTCCGCGATCTGACCTTCGTCGAAGTGGTAGTTGGTCATCTTGCGCTGCCCGGGAAACATCTTCTCGGGATCGCGAAGCTGGCTCTGGATGAACACCTCGCCGCGGCGCTCGTAAACCTTGGTGAGCTCGGGGGCGTAGTACGCCCCTTCGCCGAAAATCGTATGGCACCCCATGCAATTGCTGGATTCCCAGATCGCCTTGCCGCGCACCACCTCGGCCGTGATCTGGTCCGCGTGGGTCTGCGCCGGCAGGCGACGAAAGGTGTCCACGGTGAGCCCCACGAAGGCCACCGCGCAGAGCCCCGTCCCCACCAGGAAGAACGTGCGCGCTTGCGACTTGGTGAGCATCCCGATCCTCGCTCTCGTGCGAGGCGGGTCCAGCCCGCCTCGCTCACGCGATCAAGGTACGGGCATACCTACGGATCACCAATGAGAATTGTCAGTCACCACGGCGCAGACGCGGGGCGAGATCGCGAGCGGAGACGTCGATCTCGCCGCGCGCGCGACGCAAGACCTCGGGATCCCGAAGCGTGAATCCGTCGTGGTCCGAATCGAGGACGCCGTCGCGCTTCCAACGAGTGAGACACCGGATCACGGTCTCGATCCGCGCCGACACCAGCTCCGCCATCGCCTGTCGCGACACCGGCAGCTCGAGCCGGATGCTACCGTCCGCCGCCGACGTCCCGACGCGTTCGGCCAGATGCAGCAACAGCGACGCCACCCGTGCCGGCACCTTCCCGGCCGACAAGATCTCGATCTTCACGCGCAGCGCCTTGGTGTGCGCGAGCAACGCCTGCTGCGTTGCGCGCGCCACACCGGGACTCGCAGCCGCGAGCAGACGAAGTGCCGCGGCAGGAATCCACAGCACCTCGACGGTCTTGGTGAACGCGATCGCGTCCGCCGGATACTCGGATCCGTCGAGCGCGGCGGCGAGCCCCACGCATTCGCCGGGGCCGAAGAGGCCGAGCACCGCACGCTCGCCGTCGGCCCGCGGCGCCGAGATCAACACCAGCCCCTGCTGCACGAGGGCGAAGCCCGCGCCCGGTGCGCCGGCGCGCCACAGGCGATCGCCTTCGGCGAGGCGCTGGATGCGCGCCTCGCGCACCAGCTTGGCCGCGTCATCGTCGGCGAGACGCTCGAAGCAGCGCGAGCTGCGCAGCCGCATGGCGCGCTCGCGCACCGAGGCCGAAGTGGAGGAATCCAGCGGGGTCGAGATGGGCGGCATGCGGGGGCGAAGCGGTCCCGTCATCGGGTTGGAAGCGCTGGAGCCCACCATCGCTCGTGCGCGCCCGTCAAGCACCGATCAGCAGCGCCGCGACGACGGAGGTCACGAGCAGTTCTCCAACGCAGGTCCCGCCTGGCTCGCGAGCCCGGATATTGCACGACGTAGATATTTTGTATATATTTTGTAACGATTCAAAGACGCCAGCAGCAAGGAGCCGCCGTGCCGAGCCACCCGCCGACCCCGCTTCGCGATTCCCGACCGATCCTCGTCACCGGCGCCACGGGCTACATCGGCGGCCGGCTCGTGCCGCGACTGCTCGAAGCCGGCTACCGGGTGCGCTGCTTGGCCCGCGATCCGCGCAAGCTCGCCGGGCGCTCCTGGTCCGCGCACCCCCAGGTGGAGATCGTTTCCGGCGACGTCGGCGATCCACACGCGCTCTTCCACGCGATGTCCGGCTGCGCGAGCGCCTACTACCTGGTCCACTCGATGCTGGCTGCCGGGGGCGAGTACGCACACGTCGATCAGACGCTGGCGCGCGCCTTCTCCCGCAGCGCTGCGCGTGCCGGGCTCGCGCGCATCGTCTACCTGGGCGGCCTCGGCGAGACCGGTCCGGGATTGAGCGAGCATCTCTCGTCGCGCCGGGAGGTGGAACGCGTGCTCGCCTCCGGGCCCGTGCCGGTGACCGTGTTCCGTGCGGCGATGATCATCGGCTCGGGCTCGGCGTCGTTCGAGATCCTGCGCTACCTCGTCGAGCGGCTGCCGGTGATGATCACGCCGCGGTGGGTTCACACCGAGTGCCAGCCGATCGCGGTGCGCAACGTCCTCGAGTACCTGGTGCGATGCCTCGACGTTCCCGAGGCCGCCGGCCAAACCCTGGACATCGGAGGACCCGAGGTCCGGAGCTATCGCGACCTCATGCAGCTCATGGCGCGGAACCTCGGGCTCTCGAAACGCGTGATCCTGCCGGTGCCGGTGCTCACGCCCCGGCTGAGCTCGCTCTGGATCCACCTGGTGACGCCGCTCAGTCACCGCATCGCACGCCCGCTCGCCGAGGGGCTGCACAATCGCGTGGTGTGCCGCGACGATCGCGCCGCACGACTGATGCCTGCGCGACTCCTCGGCATCGACGAGGCGATCTCCGCGGCACTCGATCGAATCGCCGAACGGCGCGTGGAGACGAGCTGGTCCGACGCCGGCGCCGTACCCGGTGATCCCGACTGGGCGGGTGGCACGCTGTTCGTGGATCGCCGTTCGACGTCGATCGGCGCAGCGCCGGCGGCGGTCTTCCGCTCGGTGTGCCGCGTGGGCGGAGGGCACGGCTACTACGCTGCCGACTGGCTGTGGCGGCTGCGGGGAGCGATGGACCGGCTCGTCGGCGGTCCTGGACTTCGGCGCGGCCGGCGCGACCCCGAGAACGTCGCGTACGGCGAGGCCCTCGACTTCTGGCGCGTCACCGACGTCGTGCCCGAACGGCGTCTCGAGCTGCGCGCCGAGATGAAGCTACCCGGAGAGGCCTCGCTCGAGTTCACGATCGAGGCCGATGGCGCAGGCCGTTCGCGGCTCACGCAAACCGCTCGCTTCCAGCCCCGCGGCCTCGGGGGCCTCGCCTACTGGTACGCCGTGTTGCCGCTCCACGGTGTGGTGTTCGCGGGCATGCTCGAGGGGATCCGCGCCCACGCCGAGCGCAACGACGACGATCGGCGCGCGCTCCCCATGGCCGCGTGAGTGGAGGCCGCGCTACCCGCAGCCTGTGCGCGGGCGCCGTTCGCAGCGCCCGCTCAGTCGCGGAAACGGCGCGTGAGCTCCGCGTATGCATCGATGCGACGATCGCGCAGGAAAGGCCAGATCCGCCGCACGTCCTCGCCGTGGGCCAGATCGACCTCGACGACCAGCACCTGCGAATGATCGGGACTCGCTTGATCCAGGACCTCGCCCTGCGGCCCTGCGACGAAGCTCGATCCCCAGAACTGGAGCCCGCCGGTGGCACCCGAGGGATCGCCCTCGTACCCCGTCCGATTGCACGCCACCACTGGGACACCGTTGGCGACGGCGTGCGCCCGCTGGATCGTGATCCACGCTTCGCGCTGGCGCTCTTGATCGGCGGGATCGTCCTCGGACGACCAGCCGATGGCGGTGGGATAGACGAGCAGCTCGGCGCCGGCGAGCGCCATGAGCCGCGCCGCTTCCGGATACCACTGGTCCCAGCACACCAGCACGCCGAGCCGGCCGAGTGAGGTGGAGATGGGCTCGAATCCCAGATCGCCAGGCGCGAAATAGAACTTCTCGTAGTACCCGGGATCGTCTGGGATGTGCATCTTGCGATAGCGCCCGGCGATCGAGCCGTCCGCGTCGAGCACCACGGCGGTGTTGTGGTAGAGCCCCGCGGCGCGGCGCTCGAAGATCGACGCCACCACCACCACGCCCAGCTCCCCCGCCACCGCCGCCACCCGCTCGACGGTGGGACCGGGGATCGGCTCGGCGAGATCGAAAGCGCGCGTGTCCTCGGTCTGACAGAAGTAGAGGCTCGCGTGGAGCTCCGGCAGGCACACGAGCTTGGCGCCGCGGCGTGCGGCCTCACGGATGCCATCGAGGCTCGTGGCGAGGTTGCGCTCGCGATCCACGCTGCACGGGTGCTGGACGACACCGATCGAGAGCTTGCGGCGCGTGCTCATGGCTCGCTCTTACGCGCCGGCACCACGCCGGCGGGGATCTGCATCGTGACGCAGTGCAGGCTGCCGAAGCCGCGGATCAGCGGGCGACAGTCGATGGGCACGATCTCACGGTCGGGAAAGCAGCGTCCGAGCACCAGTCGTGCTTGCTCGTCGGCAGGCCCGCCGTAGGCCGGCACCAGCACCGCGCCGTTCACGATCAGGAAGTTGGCGTATGTCGCGGGCAGGCGACGACCGCTGCCGGCATCGTACGCGGCGCGCGGCCACGGCAGCGGTTCGAGGTAGTAGGCACGGCCGTCTGCGTCGCGAAGGTTCGCCAGCTCGTCGGCCATCGCCGCGAGATCGTCGAAGTGGGAATCGCTGCGATCGTCGCACGCCTGGTACGCGATCGTGTGCGGGTCCGTGAAGCGCGCCAGCGTGTCCACGTGGCCGTCGGTGTCGTCACCGTCGAGACCGCCGTGCTCGAGCCAGAGCACCCGGTCGACGCCGAGATGGGCTCGCAGCCGAGCCTCGACGGTAGCGCGGTCCATGCCGGGATTGCGCGTGGGTGCCAGCAAGCAACGCGAGGTCGTGAGCAGCGAGCCGCGACCGTCGACCTCCAGGCTCCCGCCTTCGAGCACCAGATCGACGGGCTCGAGCGGCGTGCGGCCGAAGGCTCCTTGCTCGTGGATGGTGCGTGTGATGCGATCGTCGAGATCCGCGGGGTACTTCCCGCCCCAGCCGTTGAAGCGGAAATCGAGCAGACGAACATCGCCGTTGCGGCGCACGGCGATCGGACCGTGGTCGCGCGCCCAGGTGTCGTTCGAGGGCGCGACCCAGCAGTTGAGACGCAGCGGATCGCCGCCCGCCGCGCCGACCAACGTGCGCACCAGCTCGACGTGCTCGGCGTCGCGACACACCGCGACCAGCGTCTCGTGGCGAGTGACCTCGCGGGCGATGCGCGCGAAGCACGCATCGACCGCCGCGAGATCGGCGCGCCAGTCCGTGCGATCGTGCGGCCACGTCACCATGACACCGCTTTGCGGCGCCCACTCGGGAATCATCCCGTCGCTCTCGTTCACCGCCTACTCCGTTCCACAGGGGCGCTTAGGCTGTCGCGCGGCGCCGCGACGCGCAAGACCGGGCCTGCGCTCGGCGCGCTGCACGGCCCAATGGGGCATCCACCCTTCCGGCGTGCGGATCTCGGCGTCCAAAGCCGCCGCCACGCAACGGCAGCGCGCCGAGATCGAGTCCGGGCCCCGTTCACCGCGACACCAAAGAGCCTAAGGAATCGCCACGCGCTGGATCACGACCGTGCCGCGGCACCATTGAAAGCGCCGCCCTTCGTGCGGATGGCTTCCTGGATTCCGGAGAGCCGCCCCGCAGCGCCATACGCCTCGCTCGAGAGATTCGTCGAGCCATCGAAGCGTGGGAACGCGCTCGACGACCGCGCGCCACTCGTCGCGCGCGATTGGCGGCGCTCCTGGTCGGCACTCGAATCGAAAGATCGGATCTCGCAGGATGAAGCAGAGCCGCTCGCGCGACACCGGACGAAGCCACTCGCCCACGCCGAAGCCGATTTCGTCGCACGTTCCCTGTTCCTCGACGACTTCGGCACGGAGCTTCGCGGCCAGACTTCGCGCGGTGCGGACGATCGGCTGCTCGTCGAGTGTTCCGAGCGTACGCGCGAGCGCCAGCTCGGCGTTGGTGACGACCGCGATCTCGCCGGGCTCAAGCCAGCGGAACGCGGGCCACCAGCTTCCCTCCGCGTCTCGCAGTTCCGGGTCGCCAGTCTGGAACGCGAGGCCCGGCGGCGCCGATGCGCCGCGAGGGACGGATCGCACGCCGGACGCTCGGCGCAGCGCAGCCCGCCACGAGCGCAACGAGATCGGTCGTGCCTCCTGCTTGCGGCGAATCACCCGCCGGATCGAGAGTGGATCGTCCTCGAGCGCCACGACCCGGACCCTACCGCTATGTTCGTGGCTGCTGGGCCAACCTCGCGCGCAGAGAAGGAGCGCTCGTCATGATCGATCACATCGGGCTCGAGGTCTCGGATGTCGCCAAGTCGAAGGCGTTCTACGTGCAGGCCCTGGCGCCGCTCGGCTACGGCGTGGTGATGGAGTTCGGCACCGTCGTCGGCCTCGGCGCTGGCGGAAAGCCCGACTTCTGGATTGCACAGGGCGACGCGACCAAGAAGCTCCACGTCGCATTCGCCAGTCCCGATCGTGCGACGGTGAACGCGTTTCACGCCGCGGCGCTCGTCGCCGGGGGCAAAGACAACGGGGCACCCGGCCTACGGCCTCACTACCACCCGAATTACTACGGCGCCTTCGTATTCGACCCCGACGGCAACAACATCGAAGCCGTCTGTCACACGCCCGAGGGGTGAACGGCCGCTGGCGAGCGGCGGAGTCGCGAGACGCGGGCGGTGGCAACAGCTGAGCAGAAGCCGGCCAGGGACAAGTGAGGCCGCCCGCAAGCGCCTTGCGTCGGCGGTCGGATCGATCCAACTCGTGAATGGTCATTGGGCTCCACCCTACGGAACCTGAGGCTCGCCTGTGCCGCGAGCGAAGCGAAGCGACTTGGGGGTGGGACCCAGCGCGGCTTCGCCGCGATGGGCGGGGGGCTGGAACAGCCCACGATCGCGCACCGCGAAGACCGATCGGCGTACAGGTCTCCACGCGCGCCGTCCGCCCTTCCGCGAGCCGGAAGGCGAGCCGCGAGCAAAGCGAAGCGACTTGGGGGTGGGACCCAGCGCGGCTTCGCCGCGATGGGCGGGGG
>CAYVDO010000036.1:0-7277 GCA_964450125.1 uncultured bacterium | reverse complement strand
GCTGGAACAGCCCCCCGCAAACAATTCAGTGCTGACTACCTCGCCCGAGATTGAACCCAATCGAGCGGATCACCTCGGCAAAGCGCGAATCCGCGGGCGACGGGCCGTATGGCAGCATGCGCGCGTGGACCACATCGATCAGCGCCAGGTTCACGTCGCCGCCGCTGCCGACGAGCTTGGCCGCCTCGTCACGGAAGCGGCGGCACATCATCGTGACTTGATCGGGCTCCTCGAGTCGATAGAAGGCCAGCACGAAGAGCGACGAGTCACGACCCACCAGCCGCTTGCTGGCGCGCACGGCGCTGTCGGCATGCTCGATGTATCGCTCGGCCACGCCCGGGTCGAGCGTTTCCACGGCGCGCATGTGCACCCAGAAGCGCGCGGGCCAGGCAGTCGCCGCGAGCGACCAGTTGAAACCATCCCGGTCGTTGCGCTTCCACACCAAGCCACGCCGACTCTCGATCAGCTCCTGGCAAAGCCGCTTGGCGAACGCCGTGACGACGCTGCCCGTCACGCGATCGGTCGGCCGTGGCCGGGTCCGTGCCTCGAGGACGGCAGCGATCTCCAAATCCTCGGGAGTCACGATCACCGACGGACGTGCGGTGACGCTCGAGCCGTTCACGGAGAACTGCTGCCAGCTTTCGTCGTACGCGCGCCGCGCGTCCGAGTTCGAGAGAATGTCGTAGGCCTCGTTGAGCTCGGCCATGCGCACCGAAGCCTGCGCTCGGATCGCGTCGCCCTGATGGGTGACGAAGTCGGGATGGTGCGCACGCGCCAGCCGGCGATAGGCAGCCTTGATGGACTGAGCGGACGCGCTGCGCTCCACGCCGAGAATGGCGTAGTAGTCCTTCACGGCTTCCGCCCCGACCTCAGATGCCATAGGTGCGCCTGAGCAGCCGCAGCACGCGCGAGTTCAGGTCCTCGCTCGAGAACGGCTTGGAGACGTAGTCGTCCGCACCGACGTGGTAACCCTTCGAACGCGCCTGCTCCTCCCCGGGATTGGCGAGCATCACCACCGGCACGAACGCGGTACGGATGTCTTCACGCAGATGACGGCAGAGCTCGAAGCCGTCCATGCCCGCGAGCCCAACTTCGGTGATCACCAGGTCGGGTAGGCGCTCGCTCACGGAAGCGAGTGCGTCCTCGGCGCTCGGCATCGCCATCACGTCGACGCCGATGGGCAGCGTCGAGAGGGCAGCCTCGATTCCCTGCAAGATCCCGGGATCGTGGTCGACCACCAACACGTTGGGCCGCTTCACCGTTGCCGCAGGGCGAGCGCGTGGCGCGGTTCGCGGTGCCGTTCGCGGCATGGCCCACTCGGTCACGATGGGCGCCCCCAGATCCACGCCACCGGCGACACCGATGCCCCCGCCACCCTCCCATCGCGCCGCGGCGGCACCTGCGCCCCCCGTCGAGCGGGGCATCGGTGTCGCGGTGCGCCTGCGAATCGGTCCGGTGCGCGGGCGATCCAGTGCGTCGGTGGTGACCGCGTGCTTGCGCGCGTTGCAGTACGGGCACACGCGCCATTCCAGCTTGAGCTCTTGGCCGCAGCCCTCGCAGAGCTCCTTGAGCGAGTGCAAGCAGTATGGGCACGTCGAGAAATCGAGGTGGATGAACGCGGCGCACTCAGGGCAGCGCACCATGTCGTCTTCGTCGAACTGGATCACCCGCAGCACTTCATCCGGTGAAGTGACGCCCTGTTTGAGCTTCTCCATGGCGTCGTCGGCGAGAAAGCGCGTGCCGGTGGCGACCGCCGCCTTGCGCAGCTCGGCCTCCGTGGCCTTGCGCTGGATCAGGTCCTTGAGCTTCGGCGTCATGCGCACCATCTCGAAGATACCGACGCGGCCCGCATAGCCGGTCCGCCCGCACGCCGCGCAACCACGGCCGCGATAGAACGTGGCGGCTACGCCTTCGAGTCGTAGCTTCGCGAGCACGTCTGGCGCGGGCGTGTACGCCTCCTTGCAGCGCATGCAGATGCGCCGCGCCAGACGCTGGGCGACGATGAGCTGGACCGACGAGGTGAACAGCACCGGATCCACGCCGAGATCGAGCAAGCGCGTGACGGTCGCGAGCGCGCTGTTGGTGTGGACCGTGCTCAACACCAAGTGACCGGTCATGGCGGCGCGAAACGCGATCTCGGCGGTTTCGAGATCGCGAATCTCGCCCACCAGGATCACGTCAGGGTCCTGGCGCAGCACCGAGCGCAGCACCTTGGGGAACGTGAGGCCGGTCTTGGTGTTGACCTGCACCTGGGTGATCCCGCCGAGCTGGTACTCGATCGGGTCCTCGACGGTGACGATGTTCACCTCGGGGCTCTTGCGCTTGGTGAGCATCGAGTAGAGCCCCGTCGTCTTGCCAGAGCCCGTGGGGCCGGTCACCAAGATCATTCCCTGCGGTTGGTTGAGCGCGCCCTCGAGCACGCCACACTGCTCGTCAGTCAGGCCCATGGCGCGGAAAGTCGGGATTTGGTTGGTGCCGAGGACGCGCATCACCACCTTCTCGCCGAAATGGGTCGGCAAGGTGGAAACGCGAATGTCGAGCGACTTGCCCTGGAACTGTGCCTTGATGCGGCCGTCTTGCGGCAGCCGACGCTCGGCGATGTCGAGGTCGGCGAGAATCTTGAGGCGCGAGGTCACCGCCGCGTGCAGCCACTTGGGCACCTGCATGTAGTCGCGCAGCACGCCGTCGACGCGCAACCGCACCTGCAGGTTGTTGAGCCCGGGCTCGACGTGGACGTCGGAGGCGCCGCTCTTGATGGCGTCCTGGATCAGCAGGTTGACCATCCGCACGACCGGCGCGAGCTGCGCCGCCTCGCGCGCGTCCATGCCGTCGAGATCGACTCCCGCGGGTGCCTCGGACACGAAGTTGAGGTCGGTGGCGTCGGTGACGTTGCTCAGGAAATCGTGGAGCTTGTCCTCGGTGGTGTAGTAGCGGTCGATGGCGTCCAGCACTTCGCTTCGGCTCGCGACAACCGGCCGCACGCTCAAGCCGGACGCGAAGCCGATCTCCTGGATGGCGTTGAAATCCGAGGGATCGGACATCGCCACCACCAACGAGTTCCGCTCCACTTTGACCGGCATGGCGCTGTGCTTGCGCGCCATCTCCTCGCTCACGGCGCGCAGCGCCTTGGGGTCGACGGTGGCGCTGGCGAGGCGGATCTGCGGCAGGTTGAGCCACTTGGATAGCGTCTCCGCCAGGGATTCTTCCGAGACCCGCTTCTCGTGGATGATCAGCTCGAAGAGCGTGATGCGCCGCTTGCGGGCCTCGTCGAGACTCGCCTCGAGCTCGGCTGAGCTCATGATGCCGGCCTGCAGCAGCAACGGTCCTAGGGTTTTGGACATGGCACCAAAGCTCCGTTGCGGGTACGGCCGAGCACGCCCGCGATTGTCGAGTGGGCCCCGAGTCGTGCGCGATTAAGAACCCCGCCCCCCTGTCCGTCAAGCGAGGACGCCCGCCGCGCACGGCTACTTGCCCAGGTGATCGACTCCCCCTGCAATCTGGGCTCCACCCGAAGGGCCCGGAATATTTCGGGCATTTGTGGCGTGCGGCGCCGACAGTCGTCCCAAATTGTCAGCGTCACGACTTCGACGCGTCAGTTTTCCGGGATTCTTGCCTGCCAACCTACGGTTCGGGGGGCAGGATCCCTGCGTCGACCGGGATACACTCGGCCGGCCGCGGCGCGAAGCGCTGCGGATCCAGGGGCTCATGGCGATCGTAACCGACCACATCCGGATCTCGACCCGCGGCGAGTCCGAGATCCGTGATCTCACCGACTCGGTCCGCAGCCTGGTGACTCTCCACCGGTTTCAGCATGGGCAGGCGCTGGTCTTCGTGAGCGGCTCCACGGCGGGCGTCACCACCCTCGAGTACGAGCCGGGTCTCGTGCGGGACGTGCCAGCGCTCTTCGAGCGACTGGCGCCGCGCGACGCGCACTACCACCACGAGGACACCTGGCACGACGGCAACGGTCACTCGCACGTGCGCGCGGCGCTCCTCGGTTGCTCGGTGACCGTGCCGTTCTCCGACGGCGAGCTGTTGCTCGGCACCTGGCAGCAGATCGTCCTCATCGACTTCGACAATCGCCCCCGGCAGCGCGACGTGGTGGTGCAGCTCACCGGCGAACGACGGGAGTGAACACGAGATGGCGAGCATGCAGGGGAAGAAGGCGCTGGTGGTGGGAGTCGCGAACGAGCGCTCGATTGCCTGGGCGATCGCGAAGCGACTCGCCGACGAGGGCGCCGAGATCGCCCTCACCTACCAAGGTGACGTGCTGGAGAAGCGCGTGCGACCGCTGGCCGAGAGCATCTCCGCCGCGCTGGTGGCACCCTGTGACGTCGCCGACGATGGTGCGATCGACGCCGCGTTCGCGCGCGTTCGCGAAACGCTGGGCGGGCTCGACGTGCTGGTGCACTCGGTGGCGCATGCGCGCCGTGAGGATCTCACCGGCGACTTCGTGACCACCGATCGCGAGGGATTCCGCGCAGCCCTGGACATCAGCGTCTACTCGCTGGTGGCGCTCACGCGCGCGGCGCTGCCGCTCTTCGAAGGTCGCGGCGGCGGCAGCATCCTCACGCTGTCGTATTACGGCGCCGAGAAAGCCCTACCCCACTACAACGTGATGGGAGTCGCGAAGGCCGCTCTCGAGGCGGCCGTTCGCTACCTGGCCCAGGATTTGGGGCCGCGCGGCATTCGCGTGAACGCAATCAGCGCAGGACCGATCAAGACCCTCGCCGCCGCCGGCATCCACGGGTTTCGCGACATGCTTCATCACCACGAGGAGCGAGCGCTCCTCAAGCGGAACGTCACCGCCGACGAGGTCGGGGCGGCGGCGCTGGCGCTGCTCGGGCCGCTCGGGACCGGGATCACCGGCGAGGTGCTGCACGTGGACGCGGGCTACCACGCGACGGGGATGTAGGCGGCTCGCGGACGGGGTTTCGGCGTGCAGGCGGGTGCTGAGGGCGGCAAGGCTTGCCGAGCGAGCGGCTTTCGCCCTCGCCCAGCGCAATCGAACGGTGCCGTGACGATCAGGCGAGGTGCTCACCGTTCGACGTGGGGCGCACTATTCGCGCTCGTGGTTGCTTGTGACCGGGGGCCGGCGCGCACCCTCGACCTGGGCGCGCCGGAGACGCTGGTCGAGGTCGTCGGCGAGCGAGTCGTTTGGGACGCGTCCGACGCCGACAGCCCGCGCCCGTCCCGCGAGGCGATCGAGTTGGTGGAGGGCTTCGGTGATCCTGGCGTGGAGGCCGGGCGCGCTGGCGTGTGGGTGACCGCCACGCATGCCCGGCTGCGCGTGCGTCTGCTCGACCCAGCAGCACGCCGAATCGAGGTCACGCTGACGCCTGCGCCGATGCCACCGGGCCTAGCGCAGACACTCGTGATCCGCGTCGCCGGCACGCCGCTCACGCAAGCGCCCCTCACGCTGACGCGTGGCACGCAGACCGTGTCCCTCGACGTTCCCGCCGACGCACTCCCGATCGGCGACGGCGACCTCGATCTCGAATGGGCACGCGTCACGCGCCCAGTCGATGTGGACCCGCGCTCGCAAGACCCGCGCACTCTCGCCGCGCGGATCACGCGCATCGCGCTGGTGCGCAGCGGCGAGGCGAGCGACAGCGCGGGTCCGCCTCGGGTCGAACGTCGCGAGCGCGCGTGGATCCTCCATCCACCCGCGGCACTGTGGTTCCCCATGGCCGAGCTCGGTCGCGGCACGTTCACGGCCCACGTGAGCCAGGAGTCGGGCGGCAACGGATCCGCGCGCGTCGCGGTCTCCGTGCTGCGCGACCACGAGCCGCAGCGCGCCTTGCTCGACGAGGCCACACCCTCGTCTGAGCCGCGCGTGATCGAAGCCGCGGTCCCACCCTCAGCGGAGTCGGTCGGTGTCGTCGAGGTTCGTGTGGTTGGTGATCGGAACGCGATCGTCCACGTCGAACAGCCGACGTTCACGACACCGGGGCATGGCGCTCCGCATGCCGCTGCGCCTCGCGCGCCGATCCGACCACCGAGCCCTCCCAAGCGCGTGATCCTGGTGATCCTCGACGCCGCTTCGGCGCTGCATTCGAGCGCTTACGGTTACGCGCGCCAGACCACGCCGTTCCTCGAGCAGCTCGCCTCCCGCGGAGTGCGCTTCGAACGCGCCTACGGCGCCTCCTCGTACACGATCGCGTCCACCGCCGCGATCCTCACCGGCCTCTATCCCGAGCGAAGCGGCGTCGTGGTGCGCGAGACCAAGCTCGGGGAAAGCGTCCCCACGCTCCCCGGTGCGCTGCGCCGACACGGCGCCCGCAGCATCGCGATCGTGGGGAATCCCAACGCCTCCACCGGCTTCGGCGGCTTGCGCGAGTTCGACGAAGTACACGAGGTCTTTCGCGACAAGACCACGGTGATGGATCCCGAGGTGCCGCGGCCGCGCTCGCAGATCCCGGCCACGCTCAACGACCTGGCGCTCGAGTTCCTGGCGCGCGATCCCTCGGGTCCGGCGTTCGTTTACCAGCACCAGGTGCCGCCGCATCACCCCTACCTCGCACCGCCGCCCTATCGCGGAATGTTCCTCGGCGACTCCGATCCTGCGACGCTCATCGCCACGTGGAGCTCGATCGCACCGCGCATCCGCGTGAACCTCGTGGGCTGGGAGCTCGCCTTCGCGCGCGATCGCTACGACGAGAACTTCCGTTACGCCGACGACGGCCTGGCCGCGCTGGTGAAGGCACTCGATGACACAGGCATGGGCGACGACACGCTGCTCGTCGTGACCGCCGACCACGGCGAAGCGTTCGGCGAGCACGGCCGGATCTTCCACAACACCACGGTCTACGAGGAGATGATCCGCGTGCCGCTGGTGATCGTCCCGCCGCGCGCGTGGTCGCTGCCGCCGCGCGTGGTGCGCACCCCCGTTTCCACCGTCGATCTCTTCCCCACCCTGGTGGCGCTCGCGAGCGGTGCCGCGGACGCAGGCGCTGCAAGCGCACCGGCGCCCACGCTCGACGGCGTGGACCTCTCGCCGGCGATCCTCGGCGGCGAGGAGCCGCCCGCCCGCCCGCTCACGGCGCGCAGCATCGAGAGCTGGCATCGCCAGGCGATCCTCGACGGCACCTGGAAATTCATCGATGACGGCCGGGAGGCCGACGTGGAGCTCTACGATCTGGCGGCCGATCCGGGTGAGGCCCGCAATCTCGCCGCCGACCGCCCGGTCCGGGCGCTCTACCCCGCGACGCTACTCCGGCAGATGCTGGTCGCGCGCAAGGCCCATGCGTTCACCACCGGCGCCGTCGAGCCGGGGC
>CAYVDO010000035.1:18833-31547 GCA_964450125.1 uncultured bacterium | reverse complement strand
GTGCCGTTCGCTCGTGCCCGCGACAGCGCGTCGGCGCCGACGGAGCAGGGGCCGCGGGCCCCGTGCCCTCCATCGGTGGAGGGCCGCGCTTCGTCGCGGCCGCAGCGCGACGTTCGGGAAGGATGCAGGCTAGGCGCCTGTCCAGGTGCGAAGCACATTTCCCGACAGGCTCCGTGCGCGGTCGCATGCTCAAGGCCGCGTCGCGCGGTCCGCAACCAGGGCCAGGAGCGCCGCCGTGAGCGAGCCGAGCGCGGACATGTAGAGCAGCCCGTCGGTGCCGATGTGCTCGAGCGCCACGGCAATGGCGGCGCCGGCCACGATCGCGCCCATGCCGTAAGCCCCCACGGCGAGAACGCCCTGTGCCGTCGCACGAATGTGTTCGGGTGCCTTGAGTCGCAAGATCTCGACGGAGGCAATCCAGAACGCTCCGAACACCACGCCGTGCGACGCCTGCGCGGCCAGCAGCACCAACGGGCTGCGCGTGCTGGCGGTCGCCACCCAGCGCAACGCGCCGAGCCCCATCGCCATGACCAGCACGCGGAACGGGTCGATGCGCGCGAGCAGCTTCTGGCCGAGCCACATGAGCGCGATCTCGGTCGTCATCGCCACTCCGAGCGCCGCACCCGTCCAGCGCGAAGAGAGTCCGATCGACGTGACGTGGATCGCGATCAGGTTGTCCCAGATCACCAGCGCGAAGCCGTGCAGCACCACCGCCGCGACGAACGGCCGGAAGAAGGGCTCACGCGCCAGCGTGCTGAAGGCTTCCCAGATCGGCACCGGCTTGGCGATCGGACCGCGCGGGAAGGCGAGGGTGAGAAACGCGCCTGCGATCCACACCGCGATGGCGAGGTCGAGTGGCGCCCGCGGATGGAGATCCGCCACCCACCCACCCATGACGCCCAGCGCCAGAAATCCCACCGAGCCCCACAAGCGGATCCGCCCGTAATGCCGTGCGTCGAGGCCGCGCCGCTCGAGCGCCAGAATCGTCTCCGCGTCGAGGAGCGGACCGATCGGCCCGCGCGCGCCAGCGAAAATCACCAGCAGCACCGCCAGTGCGAACGTCGGTGGCTCGAGCCAGATCGCCCCCATCGCGCCCAGGATCGACACGAAGCTCGTGAGCACCAGCACCCGCTCGCCACTCCGGAAGCGATCGGCCAGCGCCGTCCAGAACGGCGCGCAGAGCACCCGCGCCAGCGTCATCGCCGCGAGCAAGAGCCCGAGCGCCGTGCCGCTGTATCCGATGCGTTTCAGGTAGAGCCCGAAGAACGGCACCCACGCGCCGGCGCCGCCGAGCACCAAGAAGAACGTCGCTGCGATGACCGGCACCGAGACCACCCGCTCGTGGTGGTCTACGCGCAACGTGTACCCGCCGGGCGCGTTGCGCTCGCCGGGCGCTTCACCCACCTGCTTTCCGATGTCGTCCACGAGCTGCCAGACCGAGAGGGGAGCCCGGCAGTCTGCGAACCCGCTGGCGCAAATCAACTGCAGCCGGCTTCTTCGGTTCGAGCGGCTTCGAGCGCACGGCGCGGGCCGGCTCGTGGGGCCTCGTGCCTTCGGATTGGGACGGTGCGTCCGATGGCGACGCAGGTCGCGGGCTTGTGCCCCCCGCAAGATGCCGCCAGGCCGAGACGGATCGCTCTCATTGCCGGTCGGTGCCTTAGCGTGCGGGCGAGCTGGGCGCGTGCGTCCGCAAGCGCTTTTGTTTGGCGGGCGTGCTGCCGCACCAGGAAGGCGAGCTCGCCGTTGATTCGCGCCAAGTCCTCGGGCCTGGATCCGGCTGGGTCGCCGGCGGGCTCGCCAACCAGGACGAGACGATCTCGATGGACGTCAACCACGCTACGAAGCGTGAAGGGCCTTCCGCCGGCTGCGACGAAATGGACCAGCAGTGTCTCATTGGGTTGGCGAATGCCTGTCTCGCGGCGGCTCGCCAGCAAGGGTGCGTCGGCGTCGGTGACGACTCCGTTAACAGGCTCGCCGACGAGCTTCTCGACGGGACGGGCGGATAGCCGGGCGAGCCCGATGTTACAGGTCTGGATCGTTGCGTCACGGTTCAGCACCAACACACACACCGGTGCTCTCGGACAGGAACCTGGCCAACCGCGGCGCGACGTCAGCGGTAACGCGTTCCCAGTGTTCGGGTGGGCCTCGTCCTCGCTCAGTAACATCTCGACCAGCCGGGTGAGGCTCGGATCGAGCTTGAGTCCCTTGGGGATTCCTGCGTGGGACCGGTCGTGAGCTTCACTTCCGCGCCAGGCCCGGTACCACGCCCTGTCGGTCCAGCGGGTAATCAGATGGAAAATGCGGGGACTCTTCGCATCGGTGTGCACCTCGATCGCCAGGAACGCTTGCTCCGGGTCCGCGCGTTGGGGGCGGGCCCGAAACGCTGCCCGAACGGCAGCTTCGTGGTGATCACGGACTCGAAAGGGCGACGCAACGACGATCGTTCCAGCCTCGCTCTGCTCGCCACCCCATCGGAGCGGCTCCCAAACGGCAGCACGAACCTCCCCGACTCCCGGGGACAGCCGGCCCGGCGAAGCGCAGCGTGGGACGGACGGGTGCGATTGCTCCCGCCTGGATTCTGCTTCTGGCCGCGGCGTGGATCTTGCTGTCTCGAGCGCCGATGTCGCCGCCGCAACCATCGGCAACCACCCCCACGAGGCTTCATGGCTGCGCGCGGCGATGTGCATTCGGTGTGACCGTGCTGGGTGCGGCGGTGCTGGTAGGGCGAGCCTTCGACGTCGCATGGCTCGAGAGCGCACTCCCCGGCATGGTCTCGATGAAGGCCAACACGGCGCTGGCGTTTGTGCTGATCGGCGTTTCATTCCTGCTCGTGGCCGCGGACCCTCCGCCGCGGCACTCAGGAGTGGTGGCTCGGCTCTTCGCCGCGGGCGCTGGCTTGATCGGGCTCCTGACACTTGCCGAGTACCTCTTGGGTGCAGACGTGGGTCTCGACCAGTTGCTCTTCGCCGAGGCGCCGGGAGCCGTTGGGACCTCGATCCCCGGCCGGATGGCGCCAAGCACGGCTCTGTGCTTCGCCTTGATCGGATCCGTCCAGCTCCTTCCCGAAACACTGATCGGGAGCCGGGCGCGAGATGCCGCCTCGCTGGCCATCGGCTCCCTTAGCCTGTTCGTACTGGTCGGCTATCTGTACGGTGGCGAGGCGCTCCACGCGACCCCCGTCTTCACGCGGATGGCCGTTCCCACGGCGATCGGCTTCCTCGGCGTGGCCGTGGCCGGACTCTGCGCCCGGCCCCGCGAGGGGTTGCTGGCGCTTTTCGGCGGCGAGCGATCCGCGGCCGTGATCGCACGGCGGCTGTTGCCAGCAGCCCTGATCGTCCCTGTCGGTCTGGGGTGGCTCCGGCTGGAAGGGCAACGGCTTGGGCTCTACGACACCGAGTTCGGGCTGGCCCTGCACGTTCTGGTGATCGCGGCGACCTTCGCGGGGTTCACGCTGTGGGCCGCCGCCACGCTGAACGCGATGGATCACCAGCGTCGCGTCGCCGAGGATGCGCAGCGTCGCGCCGAGATCGAGCTTCGCCAGCTCAACAGCGATCTCGAAACGCGGATTCAGGAGCGCACGGCCGCGCTCGAAGCGGCCAACCACGAGCTCGAGGCCTTCTCGTACTCGGTGTCCCACGACCTGCGCGCGCCGCTGCGGGCGGTGGACGGGTTCTCACGCATCCTCGTCGAGGACTTCGGCGAGACCCTTTCAGCCGAGGTCCGGGAGTATCTGCAGGACATACGGGCCGGAACCCAGCAGATGGGCCGGCTGGTCGACGACTTGCTAGCGTTCTCGCGACTCAACCGTGTCGGGCTGAGCAAGGGGATCGTGCCGCCGGGGCCGATTGTCGAGCAGTGTGTGGAGGCCCTGGCGCACGAGCGCGACGGGCGGCGGGTCGAGATCGTGATCGGCGAGCTTCCCGACTGCGAGGCCGAGCCGTCGTTGCTCAAGCAGGTGTGGATGAACTTGCTCTCGAACGCCCTCAAGTTCACCCGCAAGCGTGAGCTCGCGAGAATCGAGGTCGGTTGTCGTGAGGAGAAAGGGGAACGGACCTACTT
This sequence comes from uncultured bacterium, assembly GCA_964450125.1. GTDB lineage: Bacteria > JADJOY01 > JADJOY01 > JADJOY01 > JADJOY01 > JADJOY01. The sequence goes on along the minus strand of CAYVDO010000035.1, from coordinate 27,488 downwards.
CGTCCGCGACAATGGCGTCGGATTCGACATGCGTTACGCGGGCAAGCTGTTCGGAGTGTTCCAACGGCTTCACCGCGCCGAGGACTACGAGGGCACAGGCGTGGGGCTGGCCATCGTCGAGCGAGTCGTGAGGCGCCATGGCGGACGGGTGTGGGCCGAGGCCGCACCCGACCGGGGCGCCACGTTCCACTTCACCTTGAACGAACGCAAGGAAGGACGAACCCATGACTGACTCGGAGGTCGAGATCCTGCTGGTGGAGGACAACCCCGCCGACGTGAAGCTGGCGCTTCACGCCTTCAAGAAGCACAAGCTCGCAAACAGCGTCCAGGTCGCCCGTGACGGCGCCGAAGCGCTCGATTTCCTGTTCTGCACCGGAGCCTTCTCGCAGCGCAAGAGCGATCGCCTGCCCAAGGTGATCCTGCTGGATCTGAAGCTGCCCCTGGTGGACGGGCTCGAGGTGCTGCGCCGGGTGAAGTCCGACCCGCGCACCCGCCTGACACCGGTAGTGGTGATGACCACCTCGCGTGAGGAGCGTGATGTGGTGGAGAGCTACCAACTCGGCGTGAACAGCTACATCGTCAAGCCCATCGACTTCGAGCAGTTCTCCGAGGCGGTGCGGACCCTCGGGCTTTATTGGTTGCTGTTGAACCACCCGCCCGATCCGGAGTTGGCCACCGCCGAGCTCAGCCCACCTCCCGGGAAGCCCAGGGAATAGGCGGGGTCAGGGATGCCGAATCGACTGCGCGTGCTGCTGCTGGAGGACCGGGAGGCCGATGCGAAGCTGGTGGTGCGCGAGCTCGAGCGCGCCGGTCTCGACCCGTTGTGGGAGCGCGTCGAGACCGAGGAAGACTTCGTGCGTCACCTCGATCCTGCACCCGACCTGATTCTCGCCGACTACTCGTTGCCCCAGTTCGACGCTTTGCAGGCGGTTCGCCTGGTCCGCGGGCGGTCGCTCGACACCCCCTTCATCATCGTCTCGGGGACCATCGGCGAAGAACGCGCGGCAGAAGCGATGCGCGAGGGCGCCGACGACTATTTGCTCAAGGACCGCCTGGGGCGGCTGGGACGTGCCGTGTCCAACGCCGTGGAACGCTACCGCCTGGCTGCCGCCGAGCGTCGTGCCGCGACGCAGATGCGGCTGCAGGTGGCAGCGATGACCGCCGCCGCCGATGCCATCGTCATCACGGACCGTGACGGCACGATTCGGTGGGTAAACCCCGCGTTCACTCAGCTCACCGGGTACGAAAGCGGGGAAGCGCTAGGCAGAAATCCAAGATTCCTGAAATCGGACCGGCAGCCGCCGGAGGTCTATCGCAAGCTCTGGGAGACCATTCTCGCCGGACACACCTGGAGGGGCGAGCTGGTCAACCGCCGCAAGGACGGCAGCTGCTACGAAGAGCTACAGAGCATCACGCCGGTGCGTGGTGAGCATGGCGAAGTCGAGGCCTTCGTGGCCATCAAGCAGGACATGACCGAGCGCAAGCGTGAGGAGCAGGAACTGGCCGAACGCGCGCGCCTCGGGACACTCGCTGGAGCCGTGGGGCTGGGGCTGCTATCGGCGAGGACCGTCGAGTCCATGGTGCAATCGTCTGTCGATGCTCTGGTGGCCGGCTTGGACGCGGCCCTCGCCGAGGTCTGGATCCTCGACGACCACGCCAACTTGCTCGAGCATCGTGCCAGCGCTGGGCCTTTCGCTCGGGACGATGCGACCTATACGGCGTTGCGGCCCGGCGAGAGCGAGGTCGGACGGATTGCGTCTGACCGGCGGTCCCGAGTTACGAACGATCTTCGCGCGGATCCCGATGTGCCGGACCATGCGTGGGCGCGGAGCGCGGGGCTGGTCGCCTTCGTGGGTTTGCCGCTCCAGGCTGCCGCCCGGTGCGTGGGCGTGCTGACGGTGTACTTCCGCGAGCCGGTCACCGGCGCCACCGTTCGAGCGCTCGAGGCGGTCGGCGACCGCATCGCCACCCATCTCGAGGTATTGCGAGCCGATCAGGCGGTGCTCGCGGCCAGGGACCGTCTCCATCACGTGGTTAGCTCCAGTCCTTCGGTGCTGTGGACACTCGCGGTCGCCGGCAACGAGCTCATGCCGACGTGGGTGAGCGAGAATATCCAGTCCGTACTGGGGTATACGGTGGCCGAGGTCGAAAAGCCGACGTGGTGGCGGGATCACGTCTTCCCCGAGGATCTGGAGGATGCGCGCCGGGGTATTCAAGAGCAGTTGTTCGCTGCTGGATCGCTGACCCAGAGCTATCGGTTCCGTCACCGCAACGGAGACTACCGATGGATCCGAAGCGATCTGCGGTTGCAGCGCGACGTCCTTGGCCAGCCGGTGGAGGTCGTGTGCGCGTGGTCCGACATCACGGAGCTCAAGGCACTGGAAGACCGCTTCCGCCACGCGCAAAAGATGGAGGCGATTGGCAAGCTGGCGGGCGGCGTGGCGCACGATTTCAACAACCTGCTGACGGTGATCAACGGGTATGGCCAGTTGCTCATGCGGAGCTTGCCGGAGTCCGACGCCAGCCGCGCCGCGGTAGCCGAGATGGTCGATGCCGGGGAGCGGGCGGTGAGCCTCACGCGCCAGCTCCTGGCGTTCAGCCGCAAGGCAATCATCCAACCCGTGGTGCTGGACCTCGCGGCGCTGGTGGCCAGCCTCGAGAAAATGATCCGGCGGCTGGTGGGCGAGGACATCCAGATGACGGTCGAATGCGAAGCGGGCCTCGGTACCGTGCGCGCGGACCCCGGCCAGCTCGAGCAGGTGATTCTCAACCTGGTGGTCAACGCCCGAGACGCGATGCCGACCGGCGGGGCGCTCACGATCCGGATGCGAAACGTGGAGCTGACTCCAGACCAGGCGCGCCGCGAGGGTGACGTCCAGCCGGGTGCCTACGTCGAGCTAGCGGTGCGTGATGCGGGTTGCGGCATGAGCGCCGCCGTCCTCGAACGGATCTTCGAACCGTTCTTCACCACCAAGGGGAGCCAGGGGACCGGGCTCGGACTAGCCACGGTCCACGGGATCGTCGAACAGTGTGGCGGCTACCTGCACGTGGAGTCTGCCGTGGGTCACGGAAGCACCTTCGAGGTCCGACTTCCACGATTCGATGCGCCGGATGAGTCGAGCGTGAGGCGCGAAGCGCCGGGCAATTCTCTCCCCCGTGGTACCGAGACCGTATTGGTGGTCGAGGATCAGCCCGAGGTGCGGCTCCTGGCCCGGCGAGTTCTCGAGCTGTGCGGGTACGAGGTCCTCGAGGCGGTCGATGGGCACCAGGCGCTGCAAGTCGCCGATCAACACCGGGCGGCCATCGACGTGCTGCTGAGCGACATCGTCATGCCCGGCATGAGCGGGCCGCAAGTGGCCGACGCGCTTCGCCTTTCACTACCGGGGATCAAGGTGTTGTTCATGTCCGGGTACACCGACGACGCGGTGGTCCGTCACGGCGTCCGGCAGGTGGAAGTGGCATTCCTGCAAAAGCCGTTCACCCCGAAAGCGCTGGCCACGACGATTCGGGCGTTGTTGGACGCACCGCCTGTCACCCCCACGGAGAGGAGCGTGCCATGAGCTCACCATCGGCAACGATCGATGAGCTACCCACCCTCTTCGCCCCTGCCGCCGTGGATTCGCCAGACCAGATTCGGCGGCTGAGCGAGGAGGTGAGCGCAAGTCCCCTCTTCCAGGCGGTGCTCGCGTCCGTGGATGGTTACCTGCTGGTGCTCAACCAGCGGCGCCAAATCCTCGCGGCGAATCGCGACTTCGTACAGTTGCTCGGGCTGGAGCCGACGGCGTGCCTGATCGGCGACCGGCTGGGTGACGCACTGCGGTGCATCCACGCGAGCGAAGGGCCGGGGGGGTGTGGAACCTCGGAGCACTGCCGAATGTGTGGTGCCGTCCTCGCGATCCTGGGCAGCCAGGCGACCGGCGAGCCGGTCACCCGGGAATGCCTGGCGTCGGTGAACCGCGACGCCGGGGTCGAGGCCCTCGAGCTGCGGGTTCGCGCCACCCCGATCGAAGTGGGCGGTCATTCGTTCACGGTGCTGGCGCTCCACGACATCAGCGCCGAGAAGCGGCGCGAGGCCCTGGAGCGCACGTTTTTCCACGACATCCTGAACACCGTGGGCGGACTGACCGGTTGGAGCAAGCTCCTCGGGAGCGTTTCGGGGCTAGACCCGGCGATGGTGGCGTCACGCATCCTGGCGCTGGCGAGGCGTCTGGAAGCCGAGATCGAGACCCACCGTGGGCTGACCCAGGCCGAGTCGGGCACCCTCGCGGTCGAGCTGAGCGTGATCCCGGTTCAGCAGGTGCTGGATGTGGTGTCCGTGGTCTTCGAGGCACACCCGGTTACCGCGGGCAAGCGATTCTCGGTGGAAGCGGCCGAGCCGGACGATGCGCTGATCACCGATGCCGGTCTGTTGTGCCGGGTGCTCACCAACATGGTGAAGAACGCGTTCGAATCGAGTGCGCCAGGAACCGAGGTGCGCCTGTGGTACGAGCGCCGCGATGCCGAGCACCAGTTCAGCGTTCACAACCCAGGTGTCATCCCTCGCGACGTGGCGCTGCGCATCTTCCAGCGTTCGTTCAGCACCAAGGCTGCGTCGGGCCGGGGAATCGGTACCTACAGCATGAAGCTCTTCGGCGAGCGCTACCTGGGAGGCCACGTCGGCTTCACCACCTCGGCGGCCAGCGGCACGACGTTCTTCATCCAGCTCCCGACGGAGGTTTCGCCACGGGAGTTGTCGAGCCCCCCGCCCGGTCCCGAATGAATCCGTTCGGGGCTCACTCCCGAGTCACGTCGCTTCGCTCGTGACGCGGCGCGGGCACGCGCCGCACGACAACCCTCTGTAGCGATCGGGTTGCGTACTCGGGGTTGTCGCGCCGGCGCTCCGCCCCGTAGCCGCGGGGCTCGTCGCTGCCGTCCTTTCACGCGGCGCGGTGCTCGATGCCCTGGGAGCGGAGTAGCCAGTCGGGACGGGCGTCGAACTCGTCCGGCTTCACGTTCGAGAGCACGTCCTCGACCGAGCACAGCCCCTGCCGGACCTTCTCCATCGCGTCCCAGTAGAGCGTCGTCATTCCCGAGGTCTCGACGGCCATGCGCTTGAGCTGCTCGGCGGTGGCGCCACGCCGGCTCACGGCGAGACGCATGGCATCGGTCAGCACCAGCACCTCGTGGACCCCGATGCGGCCCTTGTAGCCGATTCCATTGCAGCGCGGGCAGCCACTGGGGCGAAACAGCGTGCAACGGCCGACGGCGGGTGCGCCCACCAGCTCCTTCTCCGGGACGGTGGCCTCGTAGGCCTCGCGGCACTCGGTGCAGAGCCGCCGCACCAGCCGCTGCGCGCACACCACCAGCAGCGTCGAGCCCACCAGGAACGGCTCGATGCCCATCTCCACGAGCCGCAGCACGGTCGAGGCGGCGTCGTTGGTGTGCAGCGTCGACAGCACGAGGTGACCCGTGAGCCCCGCCTCGATGGCGACTTCGGCCGTCTCGAGGTCTCGAATCTCGCCGACGAGGATCACGTCCGGATCCTGGCGCAGATAGCTGCGCAGGCCGCGGGCGAAGGTGAGGCCCATCGCCGGTTGCACCTGGAGCTGATTGATGCCCGCGAGCGTGTATTCGATTGGGTCCTCGGCGGTCTGCACGTTGATCTCGGGGGTCTGAATCTCGTTCAGCGCCGCGTAGAGCGTCATGGATTTCCCCGACCCGGTCGGGCCGACGTGCAGGATCAGGCCATGCGGCGTTCGGATCTTCTCCCGGTAGACCGCCAGGTTGCGCGGTGAGAAACCGAGGGCGTCGAGTGGCAACACGGCGCGCTGCTTGTCGAGCAGGCGCATGACCACCTTCTCGCCGTGCTGCATGGGCGAGACGGCCACCCGCAGGTCGAGGTCGGGGCCGGCGCTCGAGAAGTCCTTGAACGCGATGCGACCGTCTTGCGGAAGCCGGCGCTCGGCGATGTCGAGCTCCGCCATGACCTTGATGCGCGTTGCAACCGACGCGATCAGCGAGGCCGGCATGAGCCGGTTCCACACCCGTAGCACGCCGTCCACCCGGAACCGGATCACGACCTGTTGCTCCCACGGCTCCACGTGGATGTCGGACGCTCCCGCGTCGTACGCGGCCTTGATCATGCGGTGGACGAGCTGCACGATCGGCCCTGCGTTCTCGTCGACCGCGCCGTGAACCACCTCGGCCGGCCCTGCCGCAGCTTCGCGGCGCGCGCCCGGTGCGCCGGGCAGGCGCAGCGCCGGTGCGCCGCCGTGCTGTGCAACGCCCTGCGGTGCGAGCGCGGCGATGACCTCGGGTGGTGCGATGCAGAACCGGACCGGCTCGCCTCTCGCGACGATCCGGATGTTCTCCACCAGCTCCCAGTCGAACGGATTGGCGAGCACGAATACTTGGTGCTGGTCCGGATCGGTGAGAACCGCCACGCCGTGGGACTTGCAGTAGGCGGTCGGCAAGACACCGATCTTGAGTGCCTTCTTGTCGATCTGTTCGAGGAACGGCACGCGCAAGAACGCAGCGATCTCGCGCGCCAGATCGGCGGCGCTCACGGCGATCCGTGCCGGCAGGGTGTAGAGCTCGGGGCCCGAGGTCGCGGTCACGAGGGCCACTCGCCCGGGGCTCAGCTTGAGCCGCTTGGCTAGCTGCGCCTGAAAGCGGTCGAAGGCATCGGGGCCGAGCGTTCCGAGCTCGGACGGGTCACCGGATCGCAAGGGTGCCGGCGCGCGCGCTTTGTCCGGCGCCGCCTCGTGGCGGCGCAGCGTCTCCCAGCGGTCCTGGGTTTCGAGCTGCGCCCGGACCTCGCTCATGAGCGCATCCGGGTCGATCGGCTTGCTTAGGTACGCGGCGGCACCCACCGCGAAGGCGCTGGCTTTGTCCTGCTCCTCTCGACGTGCGGTGGCGAAGATCACCGGCACGTACTGCAGGGCTGGCATCTCCTGAAATCGGGCACAGACCTCGAACCCGTTCATCTCGGGCATGTCCACGTCGAGCAGGATCAGGTCTGGCCGCTCACTGGCCACGAGGTTCAGGGCTTCGGCGCCGCTTCCGGCGCACAACACCCGATAACCGTCGCTCTCGAGCAGCACGCGCAGCAGCGCGCTGATGTCGGGGTCGTCGTCGACGCTCAGGATCGTGCGCCCGGGTGCCGGGTCGTCCGTCGAATCATCGCTCACGTGCATGCACCGACGTCGACGGGCTCGGACGGTGCCGCGCGGTGCACTTCGACCCGATTGCGGCCGCCCGCTTTGGCGCGGTAGAGCGCCTGGTCGGCCGCGTCGATGAGCTGGTCGACGCCACGCACGGACGGAAAGTCGGCGATGCCGGCGCTCAGCGTTACCTCGAACTCGCCGGTCGACGCTTGGTGCGCGAGGTGCGCGAAGCAGCTGCGGACCTCATCCACCACGCGCGCAGCCGCTGCAGCGGGCGCGTTGGGGAGCACCAGCCCGAACTCCTCGCCTCCCATGCGCCCCGCGAGGTCGGTCCTGCGCAGGCGCTGCAGCAGGAGCCGCGCCAGTCCACGCAGCACTCGGTCTCCCGAGGGATGGCCGAATGCATCATTCACCGCTTTGAAATGGTCGATGTCGAGCATCGCGAACGAGACCGGCGTGCCGAGGCGCGCCGCGCGCGCCAGCTCGTCCTCCAGCGTGAGGCGAGTCCAGGTGTGATTGGCGAGACCCGTGAGCGGATCTCGGATGAGTAGACTTCGCACCGCCCGCGCTCGGCGCGCCCGCGCCGTGATCGAGCCGATGAGGTGTATCGGCTCGATCGGCTTGGTCAGGAACTCGTCGCCGCCGATCCGTAGCGCGTCGAGCTGCCGGTCGATGTTGGATTCGACCGACAGGAACACGATCGGAACGTCTGCGTACGTCTCGTCCTGGCGGATCACCTGCGCGAGCTCCGGTCCGGAGCAGTCCGGCATGTACATGTCCATCACGATGACGTCCGGGCGGGCCTCGGCGAGCGAGTGGAGCACGTCACCGGCTCCCAGGCAGGTGAGTGTCTCGAAGCCCACGTCCGAGAGGATCCGAGCGTACGCCAGAGCCAGCATCTCGTCATCGTCGACGATCAGCACCCGGTAGGGCCTTTCGGCGGCGCCAGGCACCAGGCGGTCGAGAAACTCCACCAGACGGATGGCGTCCACTGGCCGGGGGAGAAAACCCAGCGATCCGCCACGCACCGCGTCGAGCCGAGCCGTCAGATCCGAGCGGCTCGACAGTACCAGCATCGGAATGCGTTCGTGACGCGCCGAGGTCGACTGCGAGAGTTGCGCGAGAGCCTCGGCCGGCGAATCGTTCCCTGCGACGCTAACCAGCATGGCGACGGCGCGGCCCGCCGCGTAAGCCGCCGCCGCTTGCTCCACGGTGGCGGCGACCTGTGTGTCGTACCCGAACGGCGCGAGCTGGGCCCCGAGCTCCTCCGCCGCCTTCGTGTCCGGCTCCAATAGCACCACGCGCGCCCGGCCTCCGGCCCGCTCGTTACGCGGTGCTTCGAGCCCCGGTCTGAGCGGCGCCTTGGCTTGCGCTAGCTCGGAAGGTGCCACCGGCGGCTCGGTCGCGGGCGGGCCAACCCACACCGCGAGCGCCCCCGGAATCGCCGCCACGAGCACACCGGCGCGCGCCCGGGCAAGGACGGGCTGGACGGCACGGCCTTCCCGTCCGG
>CAYVDO010000035.1:0-18823 GCA_964450125.1 uncultured bacterium | reverse complement strand
TCGCCGCCTGCAGCGCCGCCTCGAGCACTCCGGCTCGCGCCGTCACGTCGGGCATTTCCAGCTCTGCGTGCGCGGCGGGTACGCCCGCGAGGTGGCGAAGCTGCTCCTCGAGTGGGCGTGCGGAGTCGCTGATCGCGCGGAACCCGTAGGTGGCGCCCGAGCCGGCGAGATTGTGCGCAAGCCTGCAAAGCTGTTCCGCCGCCTCGGGTGTTCCGCACCGCCACGCCGCGAGCTGACGGTTCAGCTCCTCGGCCTTGGCAGGAAGCTGGGAGGCGTAGGTTCGGCGCAAGAGCTGAAGCTTGCTTTGGATCGACGTGGCGGTCTCACGCATCGAGCTGACCCCAGATGGCCCGCACGCGTTCGGCCAAGTCCATCGGATCGAATGGTTTCGTGATCACCTCGACGGCGCCCAGGGCGCGCAGGCGCGTCAGCTCGCTCGCTTCCGAGCGTGCCGTGAGGAAAACCGTCGGAACTGGCGAGCTCCCGAACACCTCTCTGAGCTTGCCGAGGGTGGTCGGCCCGTCCATCCCCGGCATCATCACGTCGAGGATCACCAGGTCCGGCCGGATGGTGCCAGCCAACGCGAGGGCATCGGTCCCCGACGCAGCGGTGTCCACCTCGAGGCCGCCGATGGTCGCGAGTGACAACCGCGCGATCTCCCGCAGATCGGCCTCGTCATCCACGTACAGCACCCGTTCGAGCGCGCGCCTTGCCGTCATCGTCTGCCTCGACTTTCCGCCCCGGCATCCGAGCCAGGACAACTCACCCGGGCTTTGCGCCCGAAGCGCGGGCGCTGTGCCCGCGCGCTCCGCTGGTTGATCTCTCGCCAACCTTCGACCCCGTCGGATCCGTGCGCGACCAGCCCGGCATCGGCAGCTCCCGCATCACCGGTCGAGCTCGCCACGGCTCGCCAGCAGCTTGCTGGCTCTTCCATGGGCTCCCTCCGTGTGTCGCTCTCGCGTCAGCCCTGCACGTCTCGTACCGCGGCTGAGCGCGGTATTCAGGGTATGAGTCGTGCCAGGTCGAACAGCTCCTGGAGCGACACGTCGGTAGGCGCCGATCGCTTGCTCGGTGCGCATCGCGAGGAGCACTCCGTTGCAGAACCTCTGGCTGCGCTGTTCGGCCGCGTAAGCCGGGGCGATCTCCGGCAAGGGAACCGCCGCGGGTGACGTACGAGCCGGCGGCTCGAACGCCTGGGGTGGGGGCGCGAATCTCAGTCCGCGCCCGTCTCCGTGCCACGACGTTTGCACCCTCTACGACGTGAACACCAAGGTCGCGAACGCCTCGCGCGCGAACGACAACGCCCGGCTCGGTCCGTGCGCACCCTACGCGAGCGGGACCCAGCTCGCGATGAAGGGCAGCGACTCGTGCGCGTTGCCGCCGGGCGACTACGACTTCACCAGCTTCACCCTCGGCGGCCACGCGGCGCTCCAGATGACCGGTCCGATCCGTATCCATCACGCCGGTCCGGGAGCGTTCGCGATCACTGGCGGCGGCTTCGTGAACGACAGCATCCACACCACTTGGCTCGAGATCTCTTCTCGAGCTCGCCTGGCGCGGTCGTGATGAGCGGGAGCGCTGGGCCGACCGGTTGCCTTTACTCGCCCTTCGCAGGTGTGACCCCCAAAGGGGCGGTGGATTTTTGGGGCGCGCTGGTGGGTAATGACTTGGATATCGGAGGTGGCGCGCAAGTCCACTACGACCAGGTCGCCGCGATTCTTGCGTATCTGCCGGGCAACAAGTTCTTGGCAAGCCGCTGGCGGTTACAGTGAGCAGCCCGTCCCCACGGCGCAGTTACGCGCCGCGTCGTTCACTCCCCGAAGAAACTAGGTAAACTGTTTGCGGATATTCGGTATTTTCAGGCAACTCGTACGGCTCGTCACAGCGATGGACGATATGTCCGGTGGGTACGATGCGTCTTCGGTGGACGCGCAGCCGCTCAGGGCCGCGCTGCACCGGCGCGTGCTGCCGCAGCTCCCATGGTTCGTGGCGCTGGCCTGCGCGATGCTCGCCATCACCACGTTTCGAGCGATCCGCTCCGAGCGGCAGCAAGCGCTCGGTGCCTGGGAGCGTCAGCTTTCCATCGCCGCCGATGACCGAATCAGCGCCGTCGACCACTGGATCGCGGATCAGGCAGGACACGCGCGACTGATCGCCGCGTTTCCGGCGACCAGCGCCGCGCTGAGCAGCGCGCAGGGGGATGTCACCCGTCACTTGGCGGCGGTGCTGGCGAGCGCGTCGCGCGTGGATCCCGACTCGGCCGTTCGCGTGTTCGATCGCAACTTGCGAGAGCTCGCCGTGCGCCCCGACACCGCGGGCGAGTGCGATGGCTGCGCGGCGCTGGCACGGCGCGCCGCCGACCTCGGCCGGGGAGTCGTCGAGCAGCAGCTCGCGACACCCTCTGAAACCGCGGTGATCGTGTTCGCCGAGCCGGTCTTCGCGCCGGGCGAGGGCACGAACGCCGGCGCACGATCGGTGGTTGGCGCGGTGACGCTCGTGGTGCGCGCGGATCGCTGGCTCTACCCATACCTGGCGCGCTCGCTGTTCGGGACGACCAGTGGCGAAACCGTGCTCGTCGAGCGGCGTGGTAACCAAGCCGTGTACCTGTCGCCGTTGCGCCACATCCCTGGGTCGCCCGGCTCGGTGCACGTCCCCCTCGATCGACCTCGGTTCGCGGCAGCCGAGGCACTTGCGGGTAGGGCCGTGTTCGGTCGGTTCCAGGACTACCGCGATGTAGCGGTGTTAAGCGTCACTCGGCAGCTGAAGAACGCACCGTGGGGGCTGATCTCCAAGATCGACGAGAGCGAGGCGCTCAGGCAGATCTCGCAGCCCCTGTGGTTGGCCGCGGCGCAGCTCGCGCTCGCGCTGCTGGGATTCCTCGCCCTCGGGAGCGTCTGGCTGCTGCGGGCGAGGTCACGCTGGAACGCGATGGAGAACCGCGTCGCGGGTAGCGAGATCCGGTTGGCGGCGTTCCTCGATCAGGCGAACGATGCGATCTTCCTCGCCGACGAGCGCGGTCGGGTGCTCGAGGCCAATCGCCGCGCGGAGGAGCTCTACGGGTACACCGCTGCCGAGCTGCGCGGCCTCGCGGTCAGGGACCTGCGCGCAGCCGGCTATTGGACCGACTCGGTGACGGACGGCGCATCGACCTGGACGCGGGTGGGCCAGGTCGTCGACAGCGTCCACGTCAACAAGAGTGGCGTACCGTTCCCGGTGGAGCTGAGCACCCGCGGCTTCGAGCAAGGCGGCGTTCGCCTGACCATGGCTGTGGTCCGGGAGCTGACGGAACGACACGCGCACGAAGAGCGCATCCGCCACCTCAACCGGGTGCTCCGGACGCTGTCGATGATCAACCGCGCCATGGTCGCTGCCGTCGATCGGCAGTCGTTCCTCGAATGCGCGTGCAACATCCTGGTCGATGCCGGCGAATACGCGATGGCATGGGTGGGACTCGTGGACCCGCTGGCTGGTGTGCTCGTCCCCTTCGCCGCGGCGGGAGCGGTGAGGGACGCGCGGAACGGTACCGATACCTGCCCGATTCGATGTGACGACTCGCCGCTAGGCAACGGACTTTCGGGCCAAGCGGTCCGCACCGGGCGGCGGGCGGTGAGCGGTGACGTGCTCGGCGAGCCGAGCATGGCGCCATGGCACGAACGGCTGCGCGCGCTAGGTCACCGCAGCGCGGCGTCGTTCCCGCTGGTGGTTCGCGAACAAGTGGTGGGAGTGCTCTCCATTCATGCAGCCAAGCTCGATGCGTTTCAGACCGACGACCTCGAGCTCCTCGACGAGCTCGCGCTCGATCTCGGTCACGGAGTCGAGAGGCTGCTCGATCGCCAGGATCTGGGCGTGACCGAGGCGCGGCTTCGCGAGTCGCTACGTGCCACCCAGGAGAGCTCTGCGCGCTTCCTCTCCGTGTTCGAGCACGCTCCGATGGGAATCGGCCTGACCGACGCCAACTCGCAGGTGCTGTGCGCGGTGAATCCGGCGCTCGCGCGGATGCTCGGCTACGCCCCGGAGGAGCTGGTGGGCGTCGAACCGGAACGCATCTGGCAGCGCAACGAGCTCGGGAAGCGCGCCGCGCTGCTCGACCGGCTTCGCTCCGGGGATCTCGAACGCATCGAGTTCGAGGCTGGGTTCCGGCGTCGGGACGGAGCCGGGGTGCCGATTCGCGGCATGCTCACGCTGATCCGCAGCAGGTCGGGCGAGGCGCGGTACGTGCTGGGGGTGTTCGAGGACGAGAGTGCCCACCGTGCCGCCCAGGTCGAGATCTCCAAGCTCTCGCGAGCCGTCGAGCAGAGCCCCGTCTTGGTGATGATCACCGACCGCTGCGGCACGATCGAGTACGTCAACCGCAAGTTCCGTGAAGTCACGGGCTATTCCGCCGAGGAAGTGATCGGCCAGAACCCGCGCATCCTCAAGTCCGGCGAGATGCCAGCGGATGGCTACGAGCACCTCTGGGCGACCCTCCGAGCGGGCGGCGAGTGGCGGGGCGAGTTTCACAACCGCAAGAAGAACGGTGAGCTCTACTGGGAAGATGCCGCGATCTCGGCCTTGCGTGACGAGCACGGCAACGTCACCCACTTCATCGCGGTGAAGGAGGACGTGACCGCCCGCAAGCTCGCCGAGGTGCGGCTCCGGGAAGTGCAGGATCAACTCGCGGTGGCGCAGAAGATGGAGGCCGTGGGGCTGCTCGCCGGTGGGGTCGCCCACGACTTCAACAACCTGCTGAGCGCGATTCTGGGCTTCTCGGAGCTGGCCAATGCGACTCTGGGCGCAGGCCACCCGGCCGCCCCGTCGCTGGCGCAGGTGATCGCCGCCGGCCGCCGCGCAGCCGACCTCACGCGACAGCTTCTCGTGTTCAGTCGCCAGCAAGTGATTGCCGAGCGGGTCATCGACGTCCGAACCCTGCTCGCCGATCTGGAGAAGATGTTGCGCCGGTTGATCGGGGAGCACATTCGCTTCACCACCGACCTCGCGAGCGGGCTCCCTTCCGTCTTGGCGGACCCAGGGCAACTCGAGCAGGTCGTGGTGAATCTGGTGGTCAACGCCCGGGATGCGATGCCCGACGGGGGGACGTTGCGCATCGAAGCCTCCTTGGCCCAGGTCGGGCCGGAGCTGGTTGAGCTACACCCGGGCATACGCGCAGGCGCGTTCGTGCGGATACGAGTGGAGGATTCGGGTTGTGGAATCTCGGACGCCGTACGGGCTCGGATGTTCGAGCCATTCTTCACCACCAAGGAGGCGGGCAAAGGGACCGGACTGGGGCTGTCGACCGTGTACGCCATCGTCCACAAAGCGGGCGGCTTCATCGAGGTGCGATCGGTCGTGGGCCGTGGCACCAGCTTCGCGGTCCATCTGCCAGCAGCGGACCGGGCGTTCGAAGCCGATGCGCCGGCGAAACCGTCCGGGGCTGGTTTTCCACGCGGCAGTGAGTGGGTGCTGGTCGTCGAAGACGACGACACGGTCCGTGCCGTCGTGTCGCAGATCTTGCGCAGCGCGGGCTATCGCGTGCTCGACGTGTCCGGCCCCGACGAGGCCTTGTCGGTGGTGGCTCGCGTGGGCCAGCCGGTCGATTTGCTGATCACCGACGTGGTGATGCCGGCGATGAACGGCAGGTTGCTCGCCGAGCGGATCCACGCGATGCGACCGGACCTGCCTGTGATCTTCCTGTCGGGCTACGCCGACGAAGAGCTGGTGCGCAGCGCCATGCTCGCGAGGCGGGGCACCTTCTTGCAGAAGCCAGCGCCGCCCGCGGTGATCTTGGCGACCGTCCGTGAGGTGCTCGATCGCAACGGCGGGTCTTCGAACGAGGCTCCGCTAGTCGCGCGGCATGATTCGTGCTGACCTAGCGGTCGGGCCGTCATCCCCGACGGCTGCGCGAATCGCGTCGAGGTGCGCCCGTGGACGAGTGGATGCGCGCGGTATTCGACGACAGTCCCGTGGGTATGGCGATCGTGGGCCAGGACTTCCGGTTCCTGCGGGTGAACGCGGTTCTGGTTCAGATCACCGGGTACTCGGAAGCGGATCTCCTGGCCCGGACCTTCGTCGACATCACGCATCCTCAGGACACCGAGAAGGACGTCGCTCTCGCAACGCGATTGCTCAGGGGTGACATCCCTCGTTATCAGATCGAAAAGCGCTACATCCGTTGCGATGGCGAGACCATCTGGGTACTGCTCAGCGTGACGCTGCTGCGCGACCGGGCCGGGGCGCCTCTCCACTATCTGTCGACGATCCAGGACATCTCGGAGGCCAAGCATGCCGAGGTCCGTTCGAGAGAACTGGCACGATCACTCGAGGAGTCGGAGCTGCGCTACCGCCAGACGCTCGACACCATCACCGACCTGGTGTTCGTCAAGGACCGGAATTCCCGGCTCCAGTGGGCGAACCGGGCATTTTGCGACTTCTTCGGACTCGAGCCAACGCAGGTGCAGGGACTCGTCGATGCGGAGCACAACCCGTCGGAGAACACCGACGGCTATCTGGCGACCGATGCCGTGGTGGTCGAGACGGGGACCACGCAGGCGGTGGAGCGCGAGCCCGCCACGCGGTGCGACGGGGCCAACAGGGTTCTGAACACCGTGAAGTCCCCGCTTCGCGACGCGGGTGGGCGGGTGACCGGCCTGGTCGGCGTGGCGCGCGACGTCACGGACCGTGTTCGGCTCGAAGCGGAGCTCACGCAAGCCACGACGCGCTTCCAGGCGCTCATCGAGAACGCCTTGGACGTCATCACGGTGCTCGATGCCGACGGTGTGCAGCGCTTTCTGAGCCCGTCCGTGAAGCGCGTGCTCGGCTGGAGCCCGGAGGAGCTGATCGGCCGCACGGCGCTCGAGCTCATCCATCCAGACGACGCGCCCGCGGTTGCAACTCTGTTTGCATCGAGAGCGGTCGAGCCCGGTGCACGCGATTCCATCGAGTTTCGCCACGCCCACAAGGACGGCTCGTGGCGCTATCTGCAGGCCGTCGGGCACAACCTGCTCGATGATCCGGCGATCGGCGGTGTGGTCGTGAACTCCCGAGACGTGACCGATCGGCGTCTTGCCGAGGAGAAGCTCGCCAGGAGCGAGGCCTACTTCCGGGCACTCGTCGAGCAAGCCTCGGATATCATCACGGTGCTCGAGCCCGATGGCGTGGTTCGCTACGCGAGCCCGGCGGTGACCCGGGTGCTCGGCTACGAGCCCGAGGAGCTGGCAGGCACGCAGCTGTTTCGCCTCATCCATCCGGACGATCTCCCTGCTCTCGTGTCGTCGTTCGAGAGCGCGCTCGCCGGGACGCTCGACGAGTCGGTCAAGTCCGCGCCCGAGCGATTTCGCTGCAGGCACAAGAACGGAACCTGGGTGGCTCTCGAGGGAACCGGCGCCATCCGGGTCGATGACCCATTGGTTCGCGGGGTCATCGGCGTGTCTCGCGACGTGAGCGAGCGAGCTCGCGTGGAGGCCGAGCGCGAGCGTCTGATCGGCGAGCTTCACGCGGCCCTCGCCGACGTGAAGGCGCTGAGTGGGCTGCTGCCGATCTGCTCGTCGTGCAAGCGGATTCGCGAGGATGATGGATACTGGACCCAGATCGAGGCCTACGTTCGGGAGCACTCGGAGGCCGAGTTCACCCATGGGTTGTGCCCCGCGTGCGCCGCGGAACTCTATCCAGACATCTTCCCGGCGCCCCCGGCCGGCGGTGGGCGCAGGTGAGAAGCGCGGATACGAGGTGGTGACACGAGGCTCGCTGGGGCATCGGCACGGGCGTGGGTGCCATGGGCGACGACGGGCCGCGACCGCCGCTCGGTCAGCCGCGAGCAGCGTTGGACCGGACAGCTCGGGGAGCTTGTCGGGAGTCGACCGTCGACGGTGCTCCGGGCTACGCCAAAGGCGCGATCAGCGAGCAACGCGAGCCGGCTTGGGACGGTCCGGCGCAAGTCACCTCCCCCGGGACGGCAGTCTGGGTCCGGCCCGCACGGAAGGGTGCAGCGAGGAGCCCGCCGCGGTGCGAGGCGTCCGCCGACGGGATCCTGGTCACGCCGCGCTGGCTACCACGGTGAGCTTCGGCCGTTCCGGTGCGGCCGGCGCCAAGCCTTCCAGCCGACCAGCGGTTCGGACGATGCCTCCGATGGCGCACGCGACCAGCTTCACGAACTGGACGTGATCATCGGTGAGCGCGGGCTCGCCTTCGCGCACGTGCATCGTCAAGACTCCCAGGATCTCGTCGCGGAAGGTCACGGGGACGGTCAAGATCGACGCGAGCTGTTTTATCCGGAACACTTCGCCGAGCTCGGCCCGCAGCTCCGGGTGGGACTCGTCGTCGACCACCACCGCGCTCTTCGAGTGCACGGCTTCGATGATCTCGGGGTAGCGACTGAGGTCGAGGTGCACTCCGCGCGCGCGAGGATCCTCCATCGACGCCGCGATGATTCCCGTGCGGCGACGTTCGCTCACGGTGATGATCGAGCAGCGCGATGCCGTCATCAGGCGTCCAAGACGCTGCGTGAGACGGAAGAGGACCTCCTCCAAGCTGCTCGACTCGGTGACCTCGTGGAGGGTCGCCAGCAGCATCTCGCTCTCGCTGCGCCGGCGCTTGATCTCGTCGAGGATCGCCTTGCCGCGCAACTGGGTCGCGACGCGCGCCTTCAGCACCGAGAACGCCACCGGCTTGACCACGTAGTCGTTGGCGCCGGCATGCAGGGCCGCCACCACGGTCGCATCGTCCTCGACAGGCGACGCAATCAGAATCGGCGTGGCATCCAAGGCGGAGACGCTGCGAAGCGCCTGGATCAGCGACACCCCTTCCGTCCCGTTGAAACGCACGTCCGTGATCACGAGATCGGGGAGGTTCACGACGGCCATCTCGCGTCCCATGGCGGGGTCGGGTGCCTCGATGACTTGGTAGCCGTGGTGGGCCAAGTGGCGCGCAAGCAGGCGTCGCGACGCATTCATTCCATCCACGATCAGGATCTTGGCTTTCGGTTTGGTCGGCATCGGGGTCCCTCCCTGGTGAGCGCTGGATCGAAGTGGCAAGCGACAACCGGTTCGTTCACGCCTAGGTTGAGCAAGCCACACGCCAATCCCAGTAGGATGTCTTCCCGAGTGGTTTCGTATATTTGCGTCAGCCGGGTTGTGGCGGGCCGACGCTTTCGGGCAGTTTGACTCGTGGGAGTTGGGGCGCGCGAGGCGACTTGCCCTTGCCCGCCCTGGCTCGACGGAGGGGGAGACATGAGCGCCGAATGGACGCCCGTTGCGAACACGTCGCGCATCCTCGTGGTCGACGATGACGCACCGGTGCGCTCGCTGTGCCGGCGCATCCTCGAGCGGCAGGGGTACCACATCGAGGACGCGGGCGATGGTGAGTCCGCCTTGGAGCTTCTCGACCTCGGTCGCTTCGACTTGGTGATCACCGACCTCCGGCTGCCTGGGATGCAAGGGATTGAAGTGCTGCGGGGCGTGAAGAGCCGCCAGCCGGACGTCGAGGTGATCGTGATGACCGCGCATGGGACGGTGCAGAATGCGATCGAAGCGATGAAACAAGGCGCGCTCGACTTCTTGCTCAAGCCTTTCGATCTGGACGAGTTCTCGCTCACCGTCGGCAAAGCGCTGGAGCGGCGAGCGATGGCGCAGGAAATCCAAGTCCTGCGTCACAAGCTCAGCGAGCGGCACCACCTCGGCCGGCTCTATGGGAAAGCACCCGTGATGCAGGCGCTCTACCAGCTGATCGATCAGTTTGCGCCGACCAACTCGACGGTGATGATCACGGGTGAGAGTGGCACGGGTAAGGAAGTGCTCGCGCGGACGTTGCACGCTCGCTCCAGCCGCGCCAACGGGCCGTTCGTCGCCGTCAACTGCGCTGCGATCGTTCGCGAGATCTTCGAGAGCGAGCTGTTCGGGCACGCCCGGGGCTCGTTCACGGGCGCGACGTCGGACAAGGCCGGGTATTTCCGCGACGCCAGCGGCGGGACGCTCTTTCTGGACGAAGTCACCGAGATGCCGACCTCCGCGCAGGTCAAGCTGTTGCGCGTCTTGCAGGAGCGAGAGGTGGTGCCCGTCGGCACGACACAGCCGATCCCGATCGACGTGCGCGTGATCGCCGCATCGAACCAGGATCTCGACGAAGCGCTGCGCACCGGTGCGCTGCGACAGGATCTCTACTTTCGTCTCAACGTGATCCGCCTCGAGCTGCCGCCGTTGCGCGACCGCGTCGAGGATGTCCCGCTGCTGGCGATGGCGTTCGTCAAGCAGGCCGCGACGCGCTTGGGTCGCAGCCAGGTAGTCTCGCTGGCACCTGAAGCGGTGGACGCGCTGTGCGCCCATCGCTGGCCCGGAAACGTACGCGAGCTGCAAAACGTCATCGAGTACGCGGTCGCGCTGACGACGGGCAGCGAGGTGAAGCGCGAGAGCTTGCCGAGCGCCGTCCTCGGCGCACGGGCCGTGACGGGCGGGCCCTCGTTCGAGATCCCCTGTGCACCGGGGCGAGCGCCCGACGCTGACGAGGAGCCCTTCGCGACCCTCGAGCAGGTGGAAAGGATGCACATCGAACGCGCACTGCGCCGGACTGGCGGACACCGAAAGCGGGCCGCCGAGCTTCTGGGGATCGACCCGAAAACGCTGTACCGCAAGTTGCTGCGCGACGAAGCCGAAACGTCCGCAGATGCGACGTGACGGCTGAGCGTGCAGGCGGGTCACGCAGCGCGGCGCGCCAGCTGCTTGCGAGTCTCGCGACGAATGCGTACACGGCAGGCGGGATGGCGCCGATTCGAGCGTGATCGAGCCTCCCGCGGTCGTCACAGGCTCGCCGGCAGCGCCCGATCGACTCTCCTGCTCGCGCCAGGAGCCTGTCGGAGAAAAGCCTCGGAAGGGCGGATGTGCCCGACTTTCCGTCCGCCTTCTCGATCTTGCGAGACGATGGACGACCCACGCAGTACGCGTACACGAGCAACGCCACCAGCATCTTGGGGTCGTACGCCGAACGCCCGCGGGGATCCTCGCGGCGGTAGCGCTCGAGGATGTCACCCAGGTCCATCTGGTCGACGACGTCCAGAACGAACCGGGCGACGTGGCCTTCGGGAAGCCACTCACGAAGGTCCGGCGGAAGCAGGAACTGCTGGTCGACGTTGTACGGAAGAAAGTCGTTGGAGCCGCTCATGCTCCACGCCGTGCGCGTGGCCGCCTCGATCGTCGAGGAACGCGAATCGAGGCGAGCGTGACGCTGCAAACCGTGGCGTGTCAGTGGACGTAAAGATTGCAGTCGTCACGTGGGGCGGTTGGCGCTCGGTCGGGGAATGACGATGCTCAGACGGATTGGACTGGTTCTGGCGATGACGTGGATCGGCCTCCTGAGCGCGGGGTGCTCGCACCTGGTGTACCGGGTGGGAATTCCGTTCTTCTACGAGCAAGCGGAGCTGCCGCCGAATCAGGTGCTCCGAGCTCTCGCGTACCGCTCGGACGCGGACGCCGATCCCGTGAAGCACGAGCTGGATCTCTTCTTGCCGGCACCCTCGGTCGAGCGGCCGCCGGTGCTCGTGTTCGTTCATGGCGGCGGCTGGCGCACCGGCGACAAGTCGCTGGCGCCAGGTGGGCACGACGTGTACGGCAACATCGGGCGGTTCTTCGCCGGGCACGGCATCGCCACCGCGGTGATCAACTACCGCCTCATGCCGAAGTTCACGTTGGAGGACCAGGTCGACGACGTGGCGCACGCGG
Source organism: uncultured bacterium (assembly GCA_964450125.1). GTDB lineage: Bacteria > JADJOY01 > JADJOY01 > JADJOY01 > JADJOY01 > JADJOY01. Next base: position 7,142 of record CAYVDO010000035.1, on the reverse strand, counting down.
TGGCCTGGGTGCACGCCCATGCCGCGAACTACGGTGCTGACCCGGACGCGATCTTCCTCTCGGGACACTCGGCGGGTGCGCATCTCGCGGCCTGGGTGACCCTCGATCGCGCCAAGCTCGAAACAGTGGGAGTGCCAGCGACGGCGATTCGCGGGCTCATCGCCGTGAGCGGCGCCGCCTACGACGTGTCGGACGAGAAGACCTACGACCTCGGCACGGACCTCGACTACTACGAGGCGCGCTTCCGTCGCGGCGAGTCGGACGTGGACTGGAAGGAGCGCTCGTCGCCGATCCGTCTCGTGCGCGCCGATGCGCCGCCCGCGCTGGTGCTCTATGCGGACGGCGAGACCGAGGCGCTCAAGCGCCAGGCCAAGCTCTTCGCGGATGCGCTGGCCGGCGCGGGCGCGAGCACCAAGCTGCTCGGCATCCCCGCCGGCAGCCACGAACGCATCGTGCTCACCTTGAGCCGCGACGATCGCGTGGCGGCTCCCGAGATGCTCGCGTTCATCCGTTCGGCAGGTGGAACGTCTCGCCTATCGCGAGGACCTTGATTCGCTCGGCGAGCTCGGGGTGCGGCGCCGCGGCGCGTGCCAGCTCGCGCGGCGGCTCGTCCATCGGCTCGTCGGAGAGATCGAAGGTGCCCCAATGGATGGGCACCATCCAGCGTGCCCCCAGCTCTTCGAAGGCCGTGAGCGCCTGCGCCGGATCCATGTGCTGGTACGCCATGAACCAGCGCGGCGCGTAGGCGCCGATGGGCAAGAGTGCCACGTCGATGGGACCGAAGCGCCGGCCGTACTCGGCGAAGCCCGGGAAATAGCCGGTATCCCCCGCGAAGTAGTAGCGGCGGCCGTGGCCCTCGACGAGCCACGACGCCCACAGCGTCTCGTTTCTGTCGATCGAGCGCAGGCTCCAGTGCTGCGACGGCAGGCACGTGATCGTCCAGTCGCCGACGAGGGTGCTCTGCCACCAATCCAGCTCCACCACGTGCTCGCGGCCTTCGTCGTGCATCCAGTCGGCGAGACCGAGCGGCACGACCATGACGGTGCCCGCAGGCAGAGACTCGATGGTGGGAGCGTCGAGGTGGTCGTAGTGGTTGTGGCTCACCACCACGAACTTGGGCGCTGGGATGCGATCGAGGGGTATCCCCGGCGGATGGAGGCGTTTGCGAAACCCGAAGATCGAGGTCGAGAACATCGGGTCGGTGAGCCACACATCGCCTTCGTCTTCGACGAGTGCCGTGGCGTGGCCGATCCAGGTGACCGACGGGTCCTCCAGATCGGCGAGCAGCGTCGAGCCGTCGTTGGGCACCGAAGGCACCGACGGCGCGCGCTGCTTGGCGTCGGCGAAGTCGTTGACCGAGAGCTTCCAGCGCAGCAGATCCGTGAAGCCCGTGGTCATCTCGGACCAGGGGTTGAAGAACGCCGCACCGCGCCGGTGCGGCGCGTAGAGCGAGCGCACGTCCGGCTCTTCCGCCGCGAGCGCCGCGGGCGTCTCGGGGATCGAGCACGCGGGCAGCGCGCCGAACGCCAGGCCGGCGAGCCACGTCGCGAGGCCGAGAGTCGCGCAGCCTCGCACTGCCGGCATTCAGCCGCCGCTCGCGGTGACGCGCCGGGCCTCGGCGGCGCGAGTGTCCGGCACGCCACCCTCGCCGCGCGGGAACACGATGCGCGCGTCGAAGGGCTGGTCGCTGTCGTCGTCGAGGTTCGAGATCCCCTGCCATTCGAGGAGCTCGTGGGTCTCGCGGTCGTAGGTCAGCGTGATCGGGTCGAGAAGCCAGCGCACGAGCGGTGTGGCCAGCTCGACCGCCACCACCATGGCCGGGCGTCCGGCGAGGTCGCGCTCCCCGACGCGCCGCGCCTGGAAGCGGTAGGTGTCGAGGCGTGTCGGGGCGGCGAAGTCGAATGCCAGGGTCTCGCCACGGGCGATGGCGTCCCAGTGGTTGCGCATGAAGTAGTTGAAGCCTGCGTCCACGACCAGCTCGGCAGGGCGCGGCATCGTGGCGCGCTCGAGCTCGGCGTCGCGCTTGTCGCGCTGGAAGAGCTCGATCTCCGTCGATCGCACGCTCACGCCCTCGACGTAGCCGTCGCGGGAGTCGTCCATGCGGAACGTCGGCCGCTCCGAGCCGTTGGCGAAGTCGAGGGTCTTGGTGGCCATCACGGTGCCGTTCGGTGCGCGATACGTGACGCGCGCCGACACCAGGCGTGATCCGTCCCAGAGCTGCTCGTGCTCTTCGGTGTAGAGGAAGTCGCCGCTCTTCCGATCGTAGGCAAGGCCCTGGAACGCGCGGGTGGCGTTCGGTTGCCCGTCGGAGATGGAGGGCGCTCCGGATGCCGTGGCGGCGGCCAACCAACTCGCGACGACGATCCCTGCTGCTCGCTTCATGGTGCAACTCGCTTCCTGACTCCGCAGTGTGCCACCAACCGCCGCCGCCAGCCGCCTTCAGCGTCCGCGACGGGGAAACCAAGGGACGAACGCGGCGGTGGTTCGCTGGTAGTCCCGGTAGTCCTCGCCGCGGCTGCGGATCGCTTGTGCCTCGGTGTGGGGAATGCCCGTCACGCGAAACAGAAAGACGAGCATGAGGACGGGTCCCAACCAGGTGAGGGCGGCGCCGCGGCCGACGAGCACGTAGCTCCACCAGTGGAGCCATTCGAAGAAGTAGTTGGGATGGCGTGAGTAGCCCCAGAGCCCGGCGCGGCAGGTCTTGCCCGCGTTCGTGGGCTCGCGGCGGAAGCGGCGAAGCTGCTCGTCGGCGATGCTCTCGCTCGTCACCGAGGCGATGGCGAGCGCTAGCCCGGCCCAGCACCAGCCGTCGAGCGGGGCGGCGCCCATCGCCGCGAGCGGTGGGATGGAGAAGAGAACGGCGAGCGCGGCCTGCACCTGGTACAGCACGAAGAAACGAGGCTGCGCAGCGGCGCCCCAGGCCTTCCGCATCCTGGCGTAGCGGCCGTCCTCGCCGACGTGGGCGAGGACGCGGTCGCGAAGTAGATGGCTACCGAGGCGCGCAGCCCATCCTGCGGTGAGCACTGCCACCAGCGCTCGTCGCGCGGGATCTCCTGGCAACACGATCGCGTGGAGCGCCACCAGAGCGCCGATCGTGAGCGTCCAGAGCACATCGACGCTGCTCGCGTCCCGTGTGATGCGCTGCCGTGCCCACGCCAGCGCGAATAGCACGGCTGCGGCGGCCCAGGCGGTGAGGATCGTGGTGCTCATGGCGTCTCTCACGCCTCATGGTAATATCTCGACAAAATATATGCAATACATGTTCATCTTCGTGCTAGGTCAATTCGCGGACGATCGAGCGGAGCGCAGCGCGTAGCGCCGGCTTCTTGCCTGCGCCGCGCATCTCCTCGAATGCGACCTCGGCGGTCATGGCCACCACGAGCCGCGCCGTGGGACGTGGAGTGCGGCATCCCGCGGCGCGAAGCTCGCGGGCGACCCGCTCGCCCATCTGGTCGTTGCGGCGCACCACCTCTGCGCCGAGCGAGCTCTCGGCGCGCGCGTCGAACAAGAGCGCCTTGCAAGCGCGCTCGGTCAGGCAACCGTCGAGATAGGCGACGATCCCGTGCCAGAGCCGCTCGATCCCCGGCTCGTGAGGCGTGCCGCGACGCGCGACCTCGGCCACGAGGCGATCGTGGAACTCGCGATGGATCTCGCACAGAAACGCGTCGCGGTCGCGGAAGTGGACGTAGAAAGTGCCCTTGGCCACACCGGCCGCGGCGACGACGGCGTCGATGGTCACGGCCGCGAGTCCCGAGCGCGCGAAGAGCCCGAGGGCGGCATCGATCAGAGCTCGTCGGGTTCGCTCGCCGCGTGCACCCCTCATGACCGCGCTTCGAGGAACGGCTCGATGGCGGCCAGGAACGCCTCGGGCGCTTCGGCGAAGGGCATGTGGCCGGTGTCGAAAGGAATCATCCGCGCGCCGGAGATGAGCACAGTGGCGCGTTCACCGTCCTCGACAGGCAGCACCGGATCGCGATCGCCCCAGGCGAAGAGCGTGCGGGCGCGGATCGACGGCGCCTCGGCGCGTAGGTCGTGTGCCGGTTCCAGGAAGCTTCGCCACACGGCGGCCTGAAGGCGAATGGCGGCGGGCGATTCGGCAGCGCGCACGTGATCGAGAATCTCGAGCACGGCGGCGTTCCGCACCACCAGGTAGTGCTCGGGAAAGGCGTTCCACAGCCAGCTCGTGACGGTCTCGCTTCCCTTGAGCCGGCAGAACGTGCGATCCAGCCAGCCGAGCTCGCCGAATCCACCCGGGTCGACGAGGATCAGCGCTGCGACGCGATCGGGGTGGCGTGCTGCGAGGCGCGCCGCCGCAAAGCCGCCCACGGAGTTGCCGGGATAGGTCGCGGCACCAACGTCGAGGGATGCGGATAGCTCTTCGAGAGCGTCGGCGAAATCGGTGGCGCGGACCGAGTCCGGTTGCGCTGGCATGGGCGAATCGCCGTGCCCGGGCCAATCCACGGCGAGCACGCGCCCGTGCGTCGCCAGTCGCGGTGCGATCGCGTCGAAGTCGCGGTGATCGTGACCGATCGCGTGGAGAAGCACCAGCGGCGCCCCGACGCCGGCTTCGTGAATCACGATCGGGCCGAGCCGCGTCGCCACCACGCGGGTGGTCGCGCCCAGAGGATCGTCGGTCGCGGCGGTCGGCGGCCCGGCAGTCGAGCATGCGGCGACGAGGATCAGGCTCGCCACCCGAGCGGGTGAGGTAACGGCACGAGGGACGGATGTCGTCGGATTGGGCATCGCGCGACCTCCAAAAATGACTGACTAGTCAGTCATACCGTGGCACGATGCGGTTGCGGAGTCGAGCCGCGGTATCCTCACGTCCCTTCGGGTGTGGTTCGAGAGACCGAGGAGGAACCGTGGACGTACGGAACGCCGGCTACCGGGAGCAGGTGCAGCAGGTCTTCGCGATGGCGGGCTTCGTGCGCGAGCTCGGGATCGAGCTCGTGGACGTCGGACCCGGATGGTGCGAGACCCGACTCGAAGTCGGACCGCGCCACCTTCAGCAGAACGGCGTGGTGCACGCCGGCGTGCATTCGACCTTGGCCGACCACACCGCGGGCGCGGCCGCGGCGACGTTGGTGGCCGACGACGAATACGTGCTCACGATCGAGTTCCAGATCCACCTGCTGCGCGCGGCACCGCACGCGCCGCTCGTGTGCCGGGCCGAGGTCCTGAAACCGGGGCGGCGATTCAGCGTCGTCGACGCCGCGGTGTGCTCGCTCGGGGCGGAGAAGCGCGAGCTGGTCTCGAAGCTCACCGCCACCGTCGCGGTACTGCCTCGGATCGCGCGCTGAGCGCGCGATGGTTCGGGTCAGTCGGACTTGGTGGCGAGTGCACGCAGCGCCTTCGGATTGAGTAGCCACACGAGCGTGCCGCCGGCACGCCCCGGCACGAAGAGCTCGACTCGCGCGGCCCCGGCCTTCTTGATCTCGGTCAACCGTGCATCGCTGGCTCCGACGGCGTAGGCCAGCACGCGGTCCAGGTTGGGCGCATGCCCGACGCACAGGATCTCGCCGGCTTTCTCTCGGGCCAGCAGCGAGAAGAGCGCCTTCGGCTCGGCCTCGGGGAGGAGCGAATCGCTCTCGTGGATGTGATCCGAGCGAACGCCCAGCTCGTGCGCGGCGATGCGTGCGGTCTGAAGCGCGCGCGTGTAGGGACTGGTCAGGATGAGTGCCGGCTCGACGCCGAGCGCGCGCAGGCCCTGCGCGGAGAGCGTGGTGCGTTCGATTCCCTTGGGCGTGAGCGCGCGCTCCGGATCGGGCGGACAATCAGGCGCCGCCCGATCGTGCGCGATTCCGTGTCGAAAGAAGACGAGCCTCACGCGATCCCCGTGCGGCTCGGCCCTCGCCGGTAGGCGAGGCGGCTCGCTTGCCGAGCCGGCTTGGGGGTGGGGCCCCGCCAAGACCGCGTTCTTGGCGGGGCGGGGGTCTGGAACAGACCCCCGAGGAAGCGTCGTGCGATTCCGTGACGAAAGAAGACGAGCCTCATGCCGGCCAGCGCCACTCCTTGACCGAGGGGAGATCGTCACCGACGCGGGCGATGTGCTCGCGGTGCTCGGTGAGGCGATCGCGAATGGCCTGTTTCGCATAAGCGGCGATCGAGCCCAGCTTGGGCACGCGATCGATGACGTCGGCCACGAGATGGAAGCGGTCGAGGTCGTTGCGCACCACCATGTCGAAGGGTGTGGTGGTCGTGCCTTCTTCCTTGTAGCCGCGCACGTGCAGGTTCTTGTGGTTGGTGCGGCGATAGGTGAGCCGGTGAATCAACCACGGGTAGCCGTGGAAGGCGAAGATGATCGGCTTGTCGGTGGTGAAGATGGTGTCGAAGTCGGCGTTCGAGAGCCCGTGCGGGTGCTCCTCGCGCGGTTGCAGCGTCATCAGGTCCACCACGTTGACCACGCGGATCTTGAGCTCGGGAAGGTGCTGCCGGAGCAAGTCCACCGCCGCCAGCGTCTCGAGCGTGGGGACATCGCCGGCGCACGCGAGCACCACGTCGGGCTCGCCGCCCGCGTCGTTGCTCGCCCAATCCCAGATGCCGATCCCCGCGGCGCAATGCTTGATGGCTGCGTCCATGTCGAGCCACTGAAGCGCCGGCTGCTTGCCGGCCACGATCACGTTCACGAAGTCGTGGCTGCGCAAGCAGCGGTCGGCTACCACCAAGAGCGTGTTGGTGTCGGGCGGCAGGTACACACGGATCACGTCGGCCTTCTTGTTGACGACGTGATCGATGAAGCCCGGGTCCTGGTGTGAGAATCCGTTGTGGTCCTGGCGCCACACGTGCGAGCTCAAGAGGATGTTCACCGAAGCGATCGGCGCGCGCCACGGGATGTGCTTCTTGGTGACGTGCAGCCACTTGGCGTGCTGGTTGAACATCGAGTCGATGATGTGGGCGAACGCTTCGTAGGTCGAGAAGAGCCCGTGGCGGCCGGTGAGCACGTAGCCTTCGAGCCAGCCCAGGCAGGTGTGCTCGCTCAGGATCTCCATCACCCGGCCGTCCGGTGACAGGTCGCCGCCCTGATCGTCTTCGGGCAGGCGATCGGCGAGCCAGGTGCGCTGAGTCGCTTCGAACACGGCACCCAAGCGGTTGGACGCGGTTTCGTCGGGCCCGAAGACGCGGAAGTTCGTGGGATTAAAACG
>CAYVDO010000034.1:0-31606 GCA_964450125.1 uncultured bacterium | reverse complement strand
GCATTCCACACACCAACTGGACCACGCCATGATCCGCGTTCCCGAGTCCGAGCTGATGAGCGAGGCCGAGCAAGCCCGTGCTTACTCGGCCGCCGATTTCTCCGAGCCGCACGAGGCATTCGTGCGCCACTTCGGCGAGCGCTTTCCTCGCTTCAGCGCAGGCGAGGTCCTCGATCTGGGTTGCGGGCCCGCGGATGTGACCACACGCTTCGCCCGCAACTATCCGGCGACGCGCGTGCTCGGGATCGACGGCTCGCGGGCGATGCTCGCAGAAGGCGCGCGCCGCGTTGCATCCCATCCCGCGGGATCGCGCGTCACGCTTCGCGAGCTCTTCTTGCCGAGCGACGCATTGCCGAGCGCGAGCTTCGATGCGGTGATCTCGAACAGCATGCTGCACCATCTGCGCGAGCCCGCGGTGCTCTGGTCGCAGGCCGTCGCGGCCGCTCGCCCCGGTGCGCCGATCTTCGTGATGGATCTGATGCGCCCGCCCGACTTGGCGACCGCCGAGCGCTTCGTCGCGCTTTACGCCGGTGATGCGTCGCCCGTGCTGCAGCAGGACTTCTTCGCATCGCTCGTGGCGGCGTACGAGATCGACGAGGTGCGCGCCCAGCTCGATGCAGCGGGGCTCGGTCATCTCACCGTCGAGGCGGTGAGCGATCGCCACCTCGCCGCGTGGGGCCTCGCACCGAGTCGCAGGTAGGGGTTGCGGCCCAGCCGTCCACGCTCGACAGGAACGACGCCGTGCTGAACCGACTTCGCTCGCTTCGCGACCGCCTGCGTGGAACCGAAACTGCGCCGTCGCCGGCCGCTCCACCGCCGCCTGGCGCGCCGCCGATCACACGGACGGCCGTACCCGAACCGGTTTCCCCGCTGCGACCGCGCACCGAGCCGCGCTGCTATCCCGCGGACCTCGACACCGTTCGTCGCGTGTCGGCGCCCGACGGCAAGCCGCGCATCGTCAACCACTGGGCGACGTGGTGCCCGCCGTGCGTGGACGAGCTGCCGCGGCTCGTCGAGCTCGCCGAGCGCCTCGCCGGCGTCGTGGATTTCGTGGGCGTGTCTTGGGATCGCTTCGAAAACCCAGGGCCGGCAGAGCAGGTCGCGCGCGAGGTCGCCGACTTCGCCGGCGAGCACGGCATCCCTTACGAATCCGCCGTCTTCACCGGCACCCCCGACGAGCTCTTCGAGGGGCTGGCGCTGACCTTTCGCTTCATCCCCCAGTCCTTCGTCCTCGCCGCCGACGGCACGGTGCTTCGCCACATCCAAGGCGAAATCACGCCGCGGGAGATGCAAGAGGTTCTCGCGATCGTTGGCACACCCGGGGGCTGAGGCGGCTCGAGGCGCGTCCTCGGGCGCCATAGCCAGGCATTGCGGGCGTGTGTTACTGTCCGGCGCAACTAGCTAAAATTGGAACGAGAAATGCTTGTCCCGCCAGGCCGGGACGGGCGGCAGCGTTCGCGAGGATTGGGCACATGAGTCTCGAGAAGGCCAAGAAGCAAGACGTCATCGAGCGCTTCCGCGTCCACGAGAAGGACACGGGTTCCCCGGAAGTGCAGATCGCGCTCCTGAGTGAGCGGATCAACCACCTCAACAACCATTTCAAGGCTCACGCCAAGGATCACGGCTCGCGCCGTGGCCTGCTCAAGCTCGTGGGTCAGCGGCGCCGGCACCTCGAGTACCTGAAGCGCACTCGGCCCGAGCGCTATCGCGAAGTCATCAGCCAGCTCGGCATCCGGAAGTAAGGATGCCGGTGGACCTCGACCCCGGCCGGTCGCCGGGGCGATGGGACGTCGTCCGGTGTGTGCCGGACGCGGTCCCGGCCTACGAGGCGTGTGCGGGGACATCCGCATGCGCCTCGCGTTCGTCTACCGTGAGGCGAAGCGTTCGGAGTGAGGAGCGTGCTCACGCGCGATCCGGCCGTAGATCCGGCTGCGTCGCGCGTGAGGAAGTTCCTCGCTCCGCGTCTCGCCTCGTTTCGCGAGCCCGGCCGATTCGGCCTGGGGCTCGACCGAGGAGCGTTTCATCATGATTCACCGTTTCGAGCTCGACCTCGCCGGTCGCACGTTCTCGATCGAGACCGGACGCCTCGCCAAGCAGTCGGACGGCTCGGTGCTGTGCCGCTACGGCGACACGATGGTGCTGGTGGCCGTGGTGGGTGCGAAGGACGCGAAGCCCGGTGTGGACTTCCTGCCGCTCACCGTCGATTACCGCGAGATGACGTACGCCGCAGGCAAGATCCCGGGCGGCTTCTTCAAGCGCGAAGGCCGCCCCACCGAGAAGGAAATCCTGACCGCGCGGCTCATCGACCGTCCGGTCCGCCCGCTCTTCCCCGAGGGCTACAACTTCGAGATCCAGGTGCACTGCACCGTGCTCTCCGCGGACAAGGACAACGATCCGGATACGGTCGCGCTGGTCGGCACGTCGGCCGCGCTCATGCTCTCGGGCATCCCGTTCCAGGGCCCCGTGGCGGGTGTGCGCGTGGGTCGGATCAACGGCCAGCTCGTGCTCAACCCCAAGCTCACCAAGCTCGGCGAGAGCGACCTCAACATCGCCGTGGCTGGCGGCCGCAACGGCATCACGATGGTCGAGGGCGGCGGCAAGGAAGTCCCCGAAGGGGTCGTGCTCGACGCGCTCTTCTTCGCCCAGGACGCGCTGCAGGCACTGCTCGACATGCAGGATCAGCTTCGCGCCGCTGCAGGCAAGGCGGTTCGCGAGTTCGTGCCGGCCGCGCGTGACGAGGCGCTGGTGGCGCGGGTGCAGGCGGTCGCCACGCCGGGCTACATGGAGGCGGTGCGCGTCCCCGGCAAGCAAGAGCGCTCGGAGCGCTTCAGCGCCGTGAAGAAGTCGGTGCTCGAGGCGCTCGCGGCGCAGTTCCCGGAGCGCGAGAAAGAGATCAAGGCGGAGCTCGACGAGCTCAAGTACCAAGTGGTGCGGAAGTTCATGCGCGACGAGAAGACGCGCCTCGACGGCCGTGGGCTGACGGACATCCGCCCCATCTCCTGCGAGGTCGCGCTGCTGCCGCGCACGCACGGCTCGGCACTCTTCACCCGCGGCGAGACCCAGGCGCTCGCCATCAGCACCCTCGGCTCGTCGCGCGACGAGCAGCGTGTCGAGGCGCTCTCCGGCGAATCCTTCAAGCGTTTCATGCTCCACTACAAGTTCCCGCCGTTCAGCGTCGGTGAGGTCCGCCCGATCCGCGGACCGTCGCGGCGCGAGATCGGTCACGGCGCGCTGGCGGAGCGAGCACTGGTGGCGGTCATCCCCCCCGAGGACGATTTCCCCTACACGATCCGCATCGTGTCCGAGGTGCTCGAGTCGAACGGCTCCTCGTCGATGGCCACGGTGTGCGGTGGCTGCCTCTCGATGATGGACGCGGGCGTGCCGATCTCGGCGCCGGTTGCGGGCATCGCGATGGGCCTGGTGAAGGAAGAGGGCGAGTTCCTGATCCTCTCCGACATCCTCGGTGACGAGGATCATCTCGGGGACATGGACTTCAAGGTCGCCGGCACCGGCAAGGGCATCACCGCGGTGCAGATGGACATCAAGTGCGACGGCGTCGACAAGGCGATCATGGGCAAGGCGCTGGAGCAGGCCCGCGAGGGCCGCATCCACATCTTGAGGAAGATGACCGGCGAGCTGTCGGCGCCGCGCGAGGCCATCTCGCCGTACGCGCCGCGCATCACCTCGATCAGCATCCCGCCCGAGCGCATCAAGGACGTCATCGGCCCAGGTGGCCGCAACATCCGCAAGATCCAGGACGACACCGGCGCCGTGCTCGAGATCGAGAACGACGGCACCGTGAAGATCTTCGCCGCCGACACCGCCACCGCCGAGGCGGCGATCCAGAAGATCAAGGCACACACCCAGGAAGCGGAGATCGGCAAGATCTACCACGGCACCGTGCGCCGGATCATGGACTTCGGTGCGTTCGTGGAGATCCTGCCGGGCATCGACGGGCTGGTTCACATCTCCCAGCTCGCGCCCCATCGCGTGCAGACCGTCACCGAGATCTGCAAGGAAGGCGACAAGATGCTGGTGAAGGTCCTGGACATAGACCGCCAGGGAAAGATCCGCTTGAGCCGCAAGGAGGCGATGGCGGAGTCCGGAGAAGGTGGCGACGCCTGATCCGGAGGTGGCGGCCGGGACGGTGCCGGTGCGAATCCGGCGCGTCCGGCCGTCCTGTCGCGCGCCGCTTCCGCGCTACATGACGGCGGGAGCGGCGGGCATGGATCTCGGCGCGGACGTGGATGCGCCCGTGTCGCTCGCGCCAGGCGAGCGACGGGCGATCCCGAGCGGCTACGCCTTCGAGATCCCCGCGGGCTACGAGCTGCAAGTGCGCCCGCGCTCGGGGCTGGCGCTCAACCACGGCATCACGCTGCCCAACAGCCCGGGCACCATCGACAGCGACTATCGCGGCGAGGTGCAGGTGATCCTGCTCAACGCCGGCGCCGAGCCCGTCGAGATCACGCCCGGCATGCGCATCGCGCAAGCCGTGCTGGCGCCGGTGGTGCGCGCGGCGCTCGTCGAGGTGGACGACGTGAGCGAGACCGCGCGTGGAGCAGGCGGTTTCGGCCACACGGGGAGCTGAGATCGACGGGCGCGGCAGTGCCGACCTCTCCGGGTGAGTTCGGCTCGCCGCCTCGATCCATCCGCGCCTGGGCCATGCGATGCAAGCCCTCGACGCGTTTCGCCAGCGACTGATCGAGAGCCTCGCCGACGGGACGCTCGTGCGGCTCACGCTCTCTTCGCCTGTCGAGCGTGACGACGCCGTGCCGGAGCGCGTGATCGGCCGACGGGTGGAGCTCGCGCGTGGTTCGGTGGTGTCCTTCACCGTGCGCTTCGCGCGTCGCGACGTGACCGAGAACGTGCCGCTCGCAGACGTTTCCGCGTGGGTGTTCGGGCGCGTGCCCAGCCAGTTCCGCTCCGCGCTCCTCGCGACCACCACGCGCGATTGGCAGATTCACGTCGACGCCACAGGTCGGGCGCGACTGGTGCGTCACAAACCCGCGACCCGCGCGTTGCCATCGACAGCGCACGATCGGCGCAAGCGGTCGCTCCTCGACGAGAGCGCCACACCCTGGCTCGCGGCGCTCGGCATCGTGGATTCGGGCGGCCGGGTGAAACCCTCGCGCTCGGACAAGTACGCGCAGATCGATCGCTACGTGGAGATCCTTTCGCACCTGGTCCGCGATTGCGACTCCTTCGACGGCGTGTCGCCGATGGTCGCCGACATGGGCTCGGGCAAGGGCTACCTCACGTTCGGTGCCTGGCACCTCTTCCGCCGCGTGCTCGGGCTCGATGCACAGGTCGTGGGCGTGGAGGAGCGCGCGGAGCTGGCTGCGGGAGCAGAGCGCGCGGCCCGCGCGGTCGAGGCCGAGGGGCTTTCGTTCGTTGGCGGCGAGATTGGCGCGGTGCCGATCGAGCGACTCGACGTGCTCATCGCTCTCCACGCCTGCGATACGGCCACCGACGACGCCATCGTGCGGGGCATCGACACCGGGGCGCGGCTCATCGTGGTGGCACCCTGTTGCCATCGCGAGCTGCGACCGCACATGGGCGAGCCCCAAGCGCTGGCACGCGTGCTGCGCCACGGTCTGATGAAGGAGCAACTCGCGGAGTGGGCGACCGACGCGTTGCGGGCGCTCCACCTGGAATGGGCCGGCTACGAGACCCGCGTGATCGAGTTCGTCGGCTCCGAGCACACGCCGAAGAATCGGATGATCGCGGGTATCCGCAGGTGGCCCGCCTTTGCTTCGACCGAGGCGCGTGAACGTATCCGCGAGCTGAAACGGATGTTCGTCATCGAGCATCAAGCGCTGGATACGCTTCTCGCTCGGGAACGCGTCGATCCCGAGCGCGGCTGATCGCGCATGCAGGAGCGCATCGACTGGGAGCGGCTGCGCCGATTGCGCGCGGCGTTTCTCGATGGCAGCGCCGGGCGATCGGATTACTGGTCCGACGAGGGCTTGCTCGCGGACTACGACGCCACACTCGGTGCACGGATCCGCTGGAAGTGGGAGTTCGCGCTCGGCCAGCTCGCTGAGCTCGGCTGGGCCGCGCCCGATGGAGTGGTGGTCGACTGGGGATCGGGCACTGGGATCGCGACACGCGCGTTCTGCGCTTCCTTCCGCGCCCGATCGGTGCGGCTCGTCGATCGTTCGGCGCTCGCCGTGCGTTTCGCGAGCACGCGGCTCGGCGCCGAGCACCCCGAGCTAGCCGTCGCGAGCGGTCTCGATTCCTCAGCTCCCGTCGGCACGTTGCTCGTGAGCCACGTGCTTTCCGAGCTTTCGAGCACCGCGCGAGCCGAGCTCGTCTCGCTGGTGCGATGCGCCACCGCGACGATCTGGGTCGAGTCGGGCACGCCGACCGCGAGCGCGACGCTGGTCGAGATTCGCGAGAGGTTGCGCGGTGAGCTGCATCCGGTGGCACCGTGCACGCATGGGGAGCCGTGTGGGCTCGCGGCACCCGGCCACGAGCGCGACTGGTGCCATCAGTTCGCGCCGACGCCTGCAGAAGTGTTCACCAGCGCTCATTGGGCGCGGGCGAGTCGCGAGCTCGGCCTCGACCTGCGCAGTTTGCCCGTGAGCTTCCTGGTGCTCGATCGGCGCTCGCCGCCGCGACGGCCGGCTGGCGCGACTCGCCTCGTCGGCCGCCCGCGGATTCGCAAGGGGCACGCGCTCGTCACCGGCTGTGACGCCTCCGGCGTGCACGAGCGCACGGTGTCGAAGCGCAGGGCGCCCGAGCTCTTCCGCGCCTGTCAGCGCGGCGAGCTGCCGAGTGTCGGCGTGTGGACCTGCGACGATGCTCGAGTGACGGCGATCGAAGTCACGAACGCGGCTCAGCCTCGCGAATTGCGCTGACGCGCGCCAAGCTGCCTGCGCCACGCGAGCCGGCCCAGCTCGGTCGCAGCCAATCGAGAAGGCCGCGGCCCACGCGCGGCAGCGGGACCTCCTCGGCCCGCACTCGGCCATCCGTCACGGAGAGGTTGAGCGCCACCTGCCGGCCACCGCTGGTGCTGCCCCAGACCTTGATGTTCTTGTAGATCAGACCCGACTGCGGGCCGTAATTCGAGCCGCTGTTGTCGGACCCCACGAAGACGTAGCGGAGCTGGAAGGCGCGGGGATGGTCGTGGGTCACGACCGTACGCCCGTCGAGAAACACCGTCGCGTTGCCGTCGCGCGGAAATTCCACGCGGACGTGGTGGGTCACGGTCGGATCGAGGCGGCCTTCGGGCGGGGAATGTCGCGTCTCGATGCTCTCGTCGTAGCCACGCGTGGTCGACCAGAACTTGAACAGATCGTTGAAGACCTCACCGGTCCAGATGCTCCAGAGCGAGGTGCCGTGGGCATCGGCGGCGTGGTTATCCCCGTGGGGCTCCTGGTACATGCTCAGCACCGGTTGCTTCTCGTAGTGGTGCTGCGAGCTCGAGTGGTAGGTGTCCCAGTTGTCGAGGTCTGCCGAGAAAGCGCCTTCGGAGAGCGTGATCCCGAGGTCCCAGACGACGTTCCAGCCTGGCGTCCAGCCTCCGTCCACGAACTGGCCGCCATCGCGCTTGCCGGACGTGGATCCGTCGAGCGAATCGCAGAGGAGCGTCGAGCCCGGGTCGGCGCAGCCGCTGCTGGCGTTGGTGGCGGCCGTGACCGTGACCGTGTCCGCAGCGCTCGTGACGATCCCGTCGTTCACGATCAACCGAACGACGTAGGTCCCGGCGACGTCCGCCACGAAGCTCGGTCGTGCTGACGCCGACTGCGTCAGTGTCGCGGAGCTGCCATTCGGCACGGACACGAAGCTCCACACGAACGAGAGTGGGCCGTCGTCGGGATCGCTGCTCGCGCTGCCATCGAGGATCACCGTGTCGCCGGGGTTCACCTGCTGGTCCGAACCGGCGCGTGCAGTCGGCGAGACGTTCTGGGCGGACGCGGTCACGACCATCACGTCGGCGGCGCTGGGGACGTGCCCATCGTGGACGATGAGCTGGATCACGAACGCGCCCTCGGTGTCGGCCACGAAGAGTGACGCCGCCGCAGCGGGGTCCTGGATTCCGGCGACGCTGCCCGCGGGCTTCGACACGATCGACCACTGGAACTCGAGCGGGTCGCCGTCGGCGTCGGTGCTCGCGCTCCCGTCGATCGTCACCACGGTGCCGACCGCCACGGACTGGTCCGCGCCTGCGGCTGCGATCGGTGGCACGTTGGTGTCCACCACCGTGATCGTGACGTCGTCCGGATCGCTGGCCGCGATGCCGTCGCTCACGACCAGCGACACCTGGAACTCGCCGAGGGTATCGGCCACGAACACGGTCCGTGCCGATGTGGGATCCTTCAGTCCGGCGTCGCTACCCTCGGGTTTCGATACCAGCGTCCACGCGACGGACAGCGGATCGCCGTCGGAGTCGCTCGATTCGGTGGCATCGAGGGGAACGACGCTGCCGAGCTCGACGGTCCGATCCGCACCGGCGCGTGCGATCGGGCGCGCGTTGGCCGGCGTCGCCGTGACCACCACCTCGTCGGCCGAGCTCGAGGTACGCCCGTCGGACACCACCAGCGCGATCGTGTAGTCGCCGTCGCGGTCGGCGGTGAGGATCGGTCGTGGTGCATTGCCGTCGACGAGCGCCGCCGTGCTGCCCTCGGGGCGGGCGGTCATCGTCCATTGGAACGTGATCGGATCGCCGTCGGGATCGTTCGATGCGGTGCCATCGAGCTGGATGCTGCCGCCGGTCGCGATCGCGAGGTCGACGCCTGCGACGGCGACCGGTGGCCGGTTGTCGGAGTCGTCGCTCCCGCCGCCGGAGCTACCGCATCCCGCGAGGGGCGTCGCGAGCGCGAGGCACGGCAGGCAGGCGAGGAGTCGGCGGATTCGCATCTCGAGACCTCCAGTTGGATCGGGGCGACGGTTCTTACCATCCGGTCGAGCCATCGACCATGAGAAAGTCCCGAACGGAATCGTCGAGAATCTCGATGGCAGGCACCCACACCGCGCGCTTCGCGATGCCGTGTTGCGCGCACCGGCGCCGGTCCGTCGCCACGAAGAACGGGTTGCCGCAGTGCGTTAGGCGCGGTACATCCTGGGCTTCCCGTCCGCATCGCTCGATTCTCGATCCGGCAGCATGATCCCGCGCTACACGCGTCCCGAGCTGGGCCAGATCTGGTCCGACCAGGGGAAGTACGAGCGCTGGCTACGGGTCGAGCTCGCGTCGCTGGAAGTGCTCGCCCAGCGTGGCGACGTACCGGCGCGGGCAGTGGCCACGATTCGCCGCAAGGCGCGCGTGGATCCGGCGCGGATCGAGGCGATCGAAGCGGAAGTCGCCCACGACGTCATCGCGTTCGTCACCCAGGTCGCCGAGACCGTGGGGCCCGAAGGGCGCTTCATCCATCACGGGCTCACGTCGTCCGACGTGGTGGACACGGCGTTCGCGCTTCAGCTCGTCGAATCGCTCGATCACGTACTGGCGGCACTCGACGGCTTGATCGCCGTGCTCGAGCAACTCGCCACGGCTCACGCCAAGACGGTCATGGTGGGCCGGACCCACGGTGTGCACGCCGAGCCGATCACCTTCGGCCTCAAGTGCGCGCTCTGGTATGCGGAGATGGTGCGGAACCGCACCCGGATCGAGCGTGCCCGTGACGGCGTCCGCGTGGGCAAGCTCTCCGGCGCCGTGGGAACGTTCGCTCACAATCCGCCAGCGGTGGAGAAAGCGGTGCTCGCGCGGCTCGGTCTCGAGCCGGAGCCGGCGGCGAATCAGGTGGTGCAGCGCGATCGCCACGCCGAGCTCTTCTCGGCGCTCGCGGTGCTGGCGGGCTCGATGGAGAAGATCGCCATCGAGGTTCGGCACCTGCAGCGCACCGAGGTGGCGGAAGCGTTCGAGCCCTTCGGCAAGCAGCAGAAGGGCTCGTCGGCGATGCCGCACAAACGCAACCCGATCCTGGCCGAGAATTTGACCGGGTTGGCGCGGGTGGTGCGCGCGGCGGCAGGTGCCTCCCTCGAGAACGTGGCGCTGTGGCACGAGCGCGACATCAGCCATTCGTCGGTCGAGCGGGTGATCGGCCCTGACGCCACCATCGCCACGCACTTCATGCTGGTGCGGCTCACCGGGCTCTTGCGCGGGCTCGACGTGCGGCCTGCGCGCATGCGCGCCAACCTGGAGCACGGTGGTGGTCTGGTGTTCTCGGGCGAGGTGCTGCTCAAGCTCGTGGAAGCGGGGCTCAAGCGCGAGGACGCCTACCGAATCGTGCAGCGCTGCGCCATGACCGCCGTGAACGAGAACCGTTCGTTCCGCGGCTTGCTCGAAGCGGAGCCGGAGGTGACGCACCGGCTCGACGCGAAGACGCTGGACCGCGCCTTCGACCTCGGCAAGCAGCTCACCCACGTCGAGTTTCTGATTCGCCGCGCGCTCGCCACCGGCAAGCGCGCTTCGCGGACGTCGAAGAAGGCGCGCGCGGGCAGCGGACGCAAGGAGAGGGTTCGATGAAGGCGATCGTGACCGTCACCCTCAAACGTGGGGTGCTCGATGCGCAGGGCCAAGCCGTCGCGGGCGGGCTCAAGTCGCTCGGCTTCGACGAGGTCGAGGGCGTGCGCGTGGGCAAGCACATCGAGGTCGAGCTGGGCCGCGACGGCGCCGGCGCACGCGAGCGCGTCACGGAGATGTGCAAGAAGCTCCTCGCCAACCCGGTCATCGAGGATTTCTCGGTACGCCTGGAAGGAGAAGGGGCGTGAAGTTCGGCGTCGTGGTGTTTCCCGGGTCGAATTGCGACCACGACTGCTACTACGCCGCCAGCCACGCGGCCGGCGCCAGTGCGACCTTCCTCTGGCACAAGGAGCGCGACCTCAAGGGCGCCGACGTCGTCATATTGCCCGGTGGCTTCTCCTACGGCGACTACTTGCGCTCGGGTGCGATGGCGCGGTTCTCGCCGATCATGGAAGAGGTGGTCGCGTTCGCGAACCGGGGTGGCCCGGTGATCGGGATCTGCAATGGCTTCCAGATCCTCACCGAGTCGGGCCTTCTGCCGGGTGCATTGATGCGCAACAAGCACCTCAAGTTCCTGTGTCGCGACGTCCATCTGCGCGCCGAGCAAGACGCAGGCGCCACGCCCTTCACACGCCGCGTGGCGAAGGGCCGCGTGCTGCGCATGCCGATCGCCCACAACGACGGCTGCTACTTCGCCGAACCCGTACTGTTGGAACGGCTGGAAGGTGAGGGGCAGGTGATCTTCCGCTACGTGAGCGCCGCGGGCGAGGTCACCGAGGACGGCAACCCCAACGGTTCGCTGCATGCGATCGCCGGGATCACGAACGCGAAGCGGAACGTGCTGGGGCTCATGCCCCATCCGGATCGGTGCGCCGAGCCCACGCTCGGCAACACCGACGGCGCGTTGCTCTTCCAGGGGCTGGGATCATGATGCGCGGTCACGGCGAGATCGAGGTCGACGCGGCCGTCGCCCGCGAGATGGGTGTCACCGAGGAGGAGTTCGCGCTGATCTGTCAGCAGATCGGACGCACGCCCAACTACACCGAGCTCGGCATGTTCGCGGTGATGTGGAGCGAGCACTGTAGCTACAAATCGAGTCGCATCCACCTCAAGACGTTCCCCACCACCGGCCCGCGCGTCCTAAAGGGACCTGGCGAGAATGCCGGGATCGTATCGATCGGCGATGGCTTGGCCGTGGTCTTCAAGATGGAGAGCCACAATCATCCGTCGTACATCGAACCGCACCAGGGCGCCGCCACGGGTGTAGGCGGAATCCTGCGTGACGTCTTCACGATGGGCGCCCGGCCGATCGCGAACCTCAACTCGCTGAGCTTCGGTGCGCCCGATCATCCCAAGACCCGCTTCCTGGTGGACGGCGTGGTCGCGGGCATCGGCGGCTACGGCAACTGCATGGGGGTCCCGACGGTCGGAGGCGAGCTGCGCTTCGACCCGGCTTACAACGGCAACATCCTGGTGAACGCGATGACCGTGGGGCTCGTGCCCGAGGAGAAGATCTTTCTCGGACAGGCTTCGGGCATCGGCAACCCGGTGATGTACGTGGGATCGCGCACCGGTCGCGACGGCATCCACGGCGCCACCATGGCGTCGGGCGAGTTCGATCAGCAGACGGAGGAGAAGCGGCCCACCGTGCAGGTCGGTGACCCCTTCACCGAGAAGCTGCTGCTGGAAGCCTGCCTGGAGGCGATGAAGAGCGACCACATCATCGGCATCCAGGACATGGGTGCCGCCGGCCTCACGTGCTCCACGGTGGAGATGGCCGACCGCGGCGGTACGGGCATCCTGCTCGATTTGGACCGGGTGCCGCTGCGCGAAGAAGGCATGGTCCCGTACGAGATGATGCTCTCGGAGAGCCAGGAGCGGATGCTGCTCGTGGCGCAGAAGGGGCACGAGGACGCCCTCCAGCGGATCTTCGAGAAGTGGGACCTGCAATGCGCCGTGGTGGGCGAGGTGACGGCTGGCGATCGCGTGGTGGTGAAGCATCAGGGCAAGGTCGTCGTGGACCTTCCCGTGAACCCGCTCACCAGCGGCGCTCCCATCTACGACCGGTCGCGCGCCGAGCCGGCCGCCCTGCGCGAGCTTCACGATCTCGATCTCGGCTCGCTGCAGTCGAACGGCGCGCCTGCCGAGACACTGGTGACGTTGCTCGGCTCGCCCAACCTGTGCTCGCGGCGGTGGGTGTGGACCCAGTACGATCACATGGTCCAGACCAACACCGTGCGCGGTCCCGGCGGCGACGCAGCGGTGGTCCGCATCAAGGGCACGCGCAAGGCCCTGGCGATGACCTCGGACGTGAATCCGCGGTTGGTGGCGCTCGATCCCGAGGAGGGCGGCGCGCAAGCCGTGGCCGAGGCGGCACGGAACGTCGCGTGCGTCGGAGCGATGCCGCTCGCCATCACCGACTGCCTCAACTTCGGCAACCCCGAGAAGCCCGAGGTGATGTGGCAGTTCGAGCGGGCGGTGGCCGGGATCGGGCGCGCGTGCCGCGAGCTGGGCGTGCCCGTCATCAGCGGCAACGTGAGCCTCTACAACGAGACCGAAGGGAAGGGGATCTTGCCCACGCCGACCATCGGCATGGTGGGGCTGATCGACGACGTCGCGCACACCGGGCGTGCGGGCTTCTGCGACGAAGGTGACGTCATCCTGCTCCTCGGCGAGGCCGGTGGGTCGCTGGCGGGCAGCGAGTGGCTCCACGTGTTGCATCGCAAGCTCGGCGGTCGCATCCCGCGCGTCGACCTCGCTCGCGAGAAGGCGCTGGGCGAGCTCTTGCGGCAGGCCTACCAGGACGGCACGCTCAAGAGCGCTCACGACGTGTCCGAGGGCGGGCTCGCGATCGCGATCGCCGAGTGCTGTCTCTTGGGCTCGGGAGTCGGCGCCCAGATCAAGCTCGACCCCATCGATCGCGTGGATTCGCTGCTCTTCGGTGAGGCGCCCGGGAGGGTGGTGGTGACCGCCACCGCCGCGAACGCCCGCAAGCTCGAGAAGGCCGCCACCAAGGTCGGCGTCCCCACACGCAAGCTCGGCAAGGTCACCGGCGATCACTTCGAGTGGAAGGGGCTCTTCCGACTCTCGCTCGGCACGCTGCGCGACGTCCACGAGGGCGGGCTGCGCGCCATCGTCGGTTCCTGAGCGGGGCGGCACGCAGGTTCAGCCGGCCGACGACCAGCGATATACTGCCGCCGACCGATCCTGATCCGATCCCATCCCGTACTGGAATCGAGGCACATGGCGCACGGGCCGGAGGCTCCGAGGGACGAAGTGTTTCCTGGCGCCGACGCCGTCGCCGTCGAGCGGCGCTGGCGTGAGGAGTGCGGTGTCTTCGGGATCTTTCCGCATCCCGACGCTTCCCACCTCACGTATCTGGGGTTGCACGCGCTCCAGCACCGCGGGCAGGAATCGGCCGGGATCGTCAGCACCGACGGTGAGCGGCTGCGTTCGCGACTCGCCATGGGCTTGGTGCAGGACGTGTTCAGCGCGTCGATCCTCGACGAGCTGAAGGGACACGGCGCCGTCGGCCACGTCCGCTACTCGACCACGGGATCGTCCACTCCGGACAACATCCAGCCTTTCTTCGGGACCTATGCCGGCGGCCACATCGCTCTCGCCCACAACGGCAACCTGATCAACGCCGACGATCTCAAGCGCGAGCTCGAGTCGCGGGGCGCGCTCTTCCGGGGTACCAGCGATACCGAGGTGATTCTCTACCTCGCCATCCAGTCGCGGCAGACGTCGGCCACCGACCGCATCGTCGAAGCGCTGTCGCGGGTGAAGGGGGCCTACAGCCTGGTGGTGCTCACCGACGACTCGCTGATCGCGGTGCGTGATCCGCACGGTTTTCGGCCGCTGGTGCTGGGCAAAGTCCGCGACGCACACGTGGTGGCTTCGGAGACCTGCGCCTTTCGGCTCGTGGACGCCGACTACCTGCGTGAGATCGAGCCGGGGGAAGTGGTCGAGATCACGCGTGAGGGCGTGCGCTCGTTCTTCCCGTGGGGGCGCTCGACTCCCACGGCTCGCTGCGTGTTCGAGTACGTCTACTTCGCGCGTCCCGACAGCCTGGTGTACCAGCGCAACGTGTACGTGGTGCGCCGCGAGATGGGGCGCATCCTGGCGCGCGAGGCACCGATCGAGGCCGACGTCATCGTGCCGGTTCCCGACTCGGGCGTGCCCGCGGCCATCGGCTTCTCGGAGGAATCGGGCATTCCCTACCAGACCGGCTTGATCCGCAGCCACTACGTGGGGCGCACGTTCATCGAGCCTCGAGACTCCATCCGTCACTTCGGCGTGCGCTTGAAGCTCAGCCCGGTCCACGAGGTGCTGCGAGGCCAACGCGTCGTGGTGGTCGACGATTCGATCGTGCGCGGCACCACCAGTCGCAAGCTCGTGCACCTCTTCCGCAAGGCGGGCGCCCGCGAGGTGCACATGCGCATCAGCTCGCCGCCCACCATCGGCTCTTGTTATTACGGCGTCGACACCCCCAATCGCGACGAGCTGATCGCCGCGAAGCAATCGGTCGCGTCCATCCGCGATTACCTGGAAGCCGATTCGCTCGCGTACCTGAGCCTGGAAGGCATGCGCAACGCCGCGGGCAATCACGACGGCTATTGCGATGCCTGCTTCACAGGGCGTTACCCCGTGGCCGTGGGCACGGCGTCCAACAGCCAGCTTCCGCTGTTCGACAGCACGCTCGCGCCGCACGACGGGGGCTCTTGATGACGCGCTCTGCTCGGCAGCCGGCGTGGCGCTCGTCTGCCCCGCGAGCGCGCCGTATCCTCGGCGCTCTCGCTCTCGTGATCGCCGCCGGATGCGGCCTATTCGACGCCGACCGTTTCCATTTCTGGCGTCACGATCCGCTCTCCGATGCCTATCTGGGCGCGCTCGGAACGTGGACGCGCGAGGCGCAAGTACCCGAAGAGCTGACGCTCAGGCTCGGTCTCTCGGCGGTCTGGATGTCGAGCGAATTCCGAGTCGCCCTCGACACCGAGTCGCGCCGGCTGTTGAACCTGCCGCCCGAGGCCGCGTCTCCCCTTCTGCCGTCGCCCTTGGTGGGAGGCGTGGACCTGGTAGTGGCCGTCGCGGGTCCGTCGGAAAAGGAGTTGGCGCTCGAAGCGAAGCAACCGTTCTGGAACCTGTTGCTCGTCGACACCCAGGGCGGGCGGTGGAAGCCGGCGCGCATCGCGCGCATCGACGATCGCTCGCCCGATCGCCGGCTCTTCCCGTTCCACGACAATTGGAGCCGCCTTTATCTGGTGACCTTCCCAGGTGAGGTCGCGCGTCGCCCGGGCAGCGGCAGGCTGACCCTCGAAGCGACCGGCGTCTACGGTCGCACTTCGGTCGACTGGAAGGTCTGACCCGAGCGTGCGGCGGAGCAGGGCGTGTCGATCTACGGCGCACCCAATCCGGTCGTTCGGCCGCTCCTACGGTCGCGATTTCACCGACTTCTCAGCGGACTGCTGCTGCTCATCACGGTCACCGGCAGGAAGACCGGGGGGCGACACACGTTTCCGGTGATGTACGCCCGCGATGATGCAGACATCGTCATCGTCGCCGGCTGGGCATCGAAAAAGCGCTGGTGGAAGAACCTGATCGGCGGTGGCGACGTCACGCTGCTCATCCGCGGCGAAACGGTGCACGGGCGCGGCACGGCGCTGGTCGAGCCGTCGGCCGAGCGCGGTCGCGCGCTGAGGGCCTACCTGACGCGCTACCCCGCGGCCAAGAAGACCGTCGGCGTGCCGGGCGACTGGCGGACGGTGAGCGACGCGACGCTCGGCGAGAGCCGCGGTGACGCGGCCGTGGTGCGGGTGGTGCTCGCGCGTCGAGTGTCCGCGTGACCTCGCCCGGCGCCGGGCTGCCGCCCGGGCAAGCGGACCTCGCCCAGCTATACTCGCGGCCGTTTCCGGCGCCGACATCGCGGCGACCACGAGGATCGCGTCCCATGTCGAACAAGGGTTTCAATCGATTCGAGCGCGCTACCGGCTACGTCGTATCCGATGGCTTGCGCGAGGCCGTGAACCTGGCGCTCTGCCTCGAGCGTCCGTTGCTGCTCAAGGGTGAGCCGGGCACTGGCAAGACGGTGCTCGCGGGTCACGTGGCCGAGGCGATCGGATTGCAGCTCATTCGCTGGCACGTGAAGTCGACGACCAAGGCGCAGGACGGCCTCTACGTCTACGACACCGTCGCGCGTCTTCACGACAGCCGCTTCGGCGACCACGACGTCCGCGACATCGAGCACTACATCAAGCTCGGGCCGCTCGGCGAGTCGTTCGCTTCCGACGCGCAGGTCGTGCTCTTGATCGACGAGGTCGACAAGGCGGACCTCGAATTTCCCAACGATCTCTTGAACGAGCTCGACTTGATGCGCTTCACGATCCACGAAACCAATCGAGAGATCGCCGCCAAGCACCGCCCGCTCGTGGTCATCACTTCGAACAACGAGAAGGAGCTGCCGGACGCGTTCTTGCGGCGCTGTGTCTTTCACTTCATCGAGTTCCCGAGCCCCGACCTGATGCGCGAGATCGTGCGCGTCCACCATCCGGATCTCGAGGATCGGTTGCTGGAACAGAGCCTCGAAGTCTTCTACGCGCTCCGTGGCATCGCCCAGGTTCGGAAGCCCCCCTCGACCTCGGAGCTGATCGACTGGCTCGCGGCTCTTCAGACGGCGGGTGTGAGCCCGGACGTCATTCGCAAGAAGCTCCCCATGCTCGGCGCGCTGCTCAAGAAGGAACAAGACGTGGAAGTCGCCCGCCGCGCCGTCTTGCACTGACGAGGTGTCGAGAGATGAGCTCTCAACACCTCGTCAGGGGGGTGTCTTCTCGGGGGGCTGTTCCAGCCCCCCGCCCAGCGTGGCAAAGCCACGCTGGGACCCACCCCCGAGTCACTCGCTTCGCTCGTGCGGCGCCGCTGGCGCCGGGCGGGATCGACGGCGTGCGTGGAGACCGAGGTACCGTTGAGCGGGCATGGCGTGACCATGCGGGGGCTGTTCGAGCCCCCCGCCCATCGTGGCAAAGCCACGCTGGGATCCCCCGCCGGCGCACTTCGCTTCGGTCGCGGCTCGCCACTGGCTCGCGAGTAGGTGGAGGGTGAGGGTGCCGAAGGACGTCGCCGCGGGCCCACTCTTCGCACGGCTCTTGTTCGAGCTGCGTGCGCGCCGTGTTCCAGTCGGCATGACCGAGTGGATGACGCTCATGCGGGCGCTCGCCCTCGGCCTTCACCACGCGAGCCTGACCGGTTTCTATCACTGCGCTCGTTCCATCCTGATCCACTCGGAGGCGCACTTCGACGCCTTCGACCAAGCGTTCGGTGTGGTGTTCCACGGCATCGAAGCCACCGCCCTCGAGATCACCGACGATCTGCTCGAATGGCTCAAGGACCCGAAGCGGTTCAACCTGAGCGCCGAGCAGCTCGCCGAGATCCAGAAGCTCGGTCTCGACGAGCTCATCCGGCTTTTCGAGGAGCGCCTCGAGGAGCAGAAGGAGCGCCACGACGGCGGCAACAAATGGATCGGCACCGGTGGCACGAGCCCGTTCGGCCACAGCGGTCAGCATCCTGGCGGGCTGCGCCTGGGTGGTGACGGAGGCGGCCGCTCGGCGATGCAGATCGCCGGCGAGCGCCGCTTCAAGAACTACCGGGCGGACCTGGTGCTCGACGTGCGGCAGATCGGCGCCGCGCTGCGACGCTTGCGTGAGCTGACCCGTGAGGGCGCCAACGACGAGCTCGATCTCGACGGCACCATCGACAAGACCTGCCGGAACGCCGGCGAGCTGGAGGTCGTGCTGCGCGCCGCACGCCGCAACAACGTGCGCGTCGTGCTGTTGCTGGACGTGGGCGGTTCGATGACGCCCCACGCCCGCACCGTGAGCCGATTGCTCACGGCTGCGAAGCAGGCCCATCACTTGCGCGAGCTGCGCTGCTACTACTTCCACAACTGCGTCTACGAGAAGCTCTACTTCGACGCGTCGTTCCGCGAGGGCATCGCCGTCGAGGAGCTGATCCACACCACCCAGCGCAGCTACAAGCTGATCTTCGTCGGTGACGCGCTCATGCACCCGGCCGAGTTGCTCGAACCGGGTGGTGCCATCTACTACACCCACCGCAACACCCAGCCCGGGATCTACTGGCTCAAGGCGCTCGCCGATCATTTCCAGCGCACGCTCTGGCTCAACCCCGAGCCGGTGCAGTACTGGGATCAGCCCACGATCCGCATGGTCTCGAACCTCTTCGCCATGTATCCGCTCACCCTCGAAGGGCTCACGGAAGGCATCCGCGAGCTGGTCGCCGGCAAGGGGCAGAGCGCCGGGATCGCCGCCGCCAAGCGCATGCAGGAAGCGGTGCTCGGCAAGCCGCTCAAACGCGATCCCTGGCTCGACCGGTTCCTGTCGTGACGTCGAACAGCGCCCGTTCCGCGGGGATGCTCCTCGAGCCGCTCGGCAAGCTCGCCCGAGGCGCCGTCGAGCGCGCCTCCACGCTGGCCCCGGTCGTTCCCCGGCAGCTCGACGAGTTTGCAGCGCGGCTCAGCGCACCGTGGCACGTGCGCACGTTGATCCTGCCCATGCCCGGCGCCGGAGACGTCGAGCTCTTGTTCACCAACCTGATCGCTGGACGCGTGGGCGTCGCGGGGTTCGACGACGATCCGCCCCACGCCGGCACCTCCGCCGCACGCGACGAGGGCCACCTGGCGGTGCTCGCGCTGGGCGCCGGCGCGGGCGTGGCGGAGACGTTGCTCTTCTCGCGTCGCGAGCACGTGAAGACGCTCGACGACGGCATCCGCGTCGAGGTTCCGGGTTCCTTCACGCTCGAGATCGGCGGACGGTGGCCGGATTATCGCCAGCGGCTCGTCGTTCCAGCGTCCGAGCTCGAGATCGAGCTTCGCGTGCGCTGCCTGCCGCCAGTGCGGTGGTGGGCGTT
The DNA here is from genome assembly GCA_964450125.1 of uncultured bacterium. Lineage (GTDB taxonomy): Bacteria > JADJOY01 > JADJOY01 > JADJOY01 > JADJOY01 > JADJOY01. The sequence continues at coordinate 12,222 of CAYVDO010000034.1, read as the reverse complement.
CGCGCCTCGCGTCTACGTGCACCACTCGGGGTTCGGCGAAGCGACCGGCTCGGTGGTGGTTCGGGGCCGCCGTACGCCCGTCCGCCATCCGGTATCGCTCGAGCCTGCGACCGGCAGGAATCTACTCGCCATGCCGGGTGCCCCACGCCTGCCTGCCAGCGTCTTCCACTACCAACTCGGGACCTTTCCGGGTGTCGGCACGTTTGCGCTCGGTTGCTTCCGGCTCGGAGGCTTCGAGCCGTTTCGCGCCGGCGAGCTGGTGTTGCCTGACGGCAGGCACGAGCGGCTGCTCGACTGGGACATGACGGTCGACGAAACGAGCTGGATCACGGCGCGTGCTGGCGGCCCGATCGAAGTGCCGTCGCGCTTCGCCGTGCGAGCGCGCGGGGCGACTGCGCGCCTCGAGTACACGGCGGTGCGCGATTGGCCGGTCATCGCCCAGTCGGGGCGACTCACGGCGAGCGGAGCACGGATCCGCGGCCGCGTCTGGTTGGCCGGTGGCAACGGCGATGCGGTCGACGGCGTGGTCTACGAGGAGCACCTCGCCGCCCCAGGCGTGAAGCGGTACACGGCCTGAGCGCCGTCTCGGGCGTGCCCCCACCTGGCCGCGCGCTTCGCGACGCCGCGCCGCGTAGGGCATCGCGGGTTGCGGATCGCCGGCGCCTCGCTCACACTTCACTCGAGCGAGGCGTCGTGGCGTGAGCTCTCCCGCTCGTCGCCTGTCTCGTGCGAGGTCGTCGATGCATCGTTCCGGGTCCGTGGCCGCTGCTTTCGTAGCCGTCGTGCTCTTCATCGTCGCTTGCGCGAGCAGGGTCTCGGCCGGTGCTTCCGATGGAACGACGACGTACGCGAACGGGGTGACCGTGAGCGGTCCGGTGACCCCCAAGGTGTCCATCCCGTTGCGCAGTCTGCGTGTCAGCACCGAGCTCACGAGCCCGCGCAAGAAGGCGGAGGACCGCGAGAACCCTCTCGAAGACGAGCCCGACCGCGGGCGCCGCGGAACCTGGAACCGTGCCACGACGCCGGTCGATCCCCTCGCGGCGTCCAGCCTGAATCCGACGCACCGCACCCCTTCCCCCACGGCGCAATGGGACGGAACCAGCAATCCCACCGGTTGCGGCGGCTGCACGCCACCGGACGTGGCCGGCGACGTTGGCTGGGATCACTACGTCCAGATCGTGAACGCCACCAAGGTCGCGATCTACGACAAGGTCGGCGCGTTGCTCTCGGGTCCGAGCGATCTCGGCGACTTCTGGTCGAGCGGCAACTGCACGGGAAACGCCGGTGATCCGGTGCTCTTCTACGACACCCTCGCCGACCGATGGGTGCTCTCCCAGTTCACCTTCCCCCTGCGAGACATCTGCGTGGCCGTGGCCCAGACGTCGGACCCGCTGGGCTCGTACTTCATCTACACGTTCACCGTGCCTGCGGGCAGCGGTGCGCCGGACTATTTCAAGATGGGGCTGTGGCCGGACGGCTACTACATCACCGCCAATCAGATCTCGTATTCGGCGATGGTCGTGGATCGAAACCGAATGTTGCAGGGGCTGTCCTCTACCCTGCAACGCTTCACGACGACCACCGATGCCTCGCACGCGGCGGTCCCCAACCTCCTGCTGCCAGCGCACGTGATGGGGCAGGTGGCTCCGCCCGCCGGTGCGCCGGGTTTCTTTGCGACATTCCTCGACGACGCGTTCCACTCGGTCGGATCCGACCGAGTGCGCGTCTACGCCCTCGACGCCGACTTCACCACGCCAGCCAATTCCACCTTCTTGAGCGTGGCGGAGGTTCCTCTCGCCTCGTTCACCTACACCGTGTGCGGCTTCTTCAACTTCGACTGTGCACCGCAGGGCGGGACGGCCCAGAAGGTCGATGCGCTCACCGAGTGGCCGATGTGGCGGCTCAACTACCGAAACTTCGGGGATCACGAAAGCCTGGTGGCCAACTTCACGGTACCGAACGCGGCGGTCGCCGCCCCGCGCTGGTTCGAGCTTCAGCGGCCGACGTCGGGGACGTGGACGCTCTTCCAGGAAGGCACGTACGCGCCGGACTCCAACTGGCGCTACATGGGCTCCATCGCTTCGGACAACCAGGGCAACTTGGCGCTCGGATTCACCGAGTCGTCGGCGTCGGTGAAGCCGCGAATCCGCTACGCGACGCGACTCGTGAGCGACACGGCTGGCACGCTTGGCGCTGAGGCTGCGCTGGTCGACGGCGGCGGTTCGCAGACGGGGTCGAATCGCTGGGGGGACTACACGACGATGAGCGTCGATCCCTCGAACGACTGCGAGTTCTACTACACGAACGAGTACTACTCGTCCGACTCCGCCACCTCGTGGAGGACCCGGATCGGCACGTTCCGCATTCCCCAGTGCACCAACGTCTTCCTCGATAACTTCGAGATCGGGGCTCTCTCCCGCTGGGATTCGTCGCTGCCTTGAGCCGCGCTCGCCGGACGCGGGGGTAGCGCCGTGGCGTCGTCGGGGCGGCGCGCCGGCGGAGCGTGTGGCCGAAGCCCTGTGCTAGCGTGATCGTGTTCTCCGACACGTCCGGGCCGGCCGCCGCTGGCCCGTCGAGGTAGCCCCATGCCGAGCCGTCCGTTGCGCTGGATTTCCGTGATCTCGATGGTGTTCACCGCCGCCTGCGATCCACGAACCTTTCCCAACGACCTGCCTCCTTCCGACGAACTGGGCTCCCCGCGCGGTTACGAGATCGCTCGCAGCATCATCCACCTGCACTCGCCTTTCTCACACGACGCTTGCGACAACAACGGCCTGCCGGGCGGCGTGGTGAACGAAGCGTGCTACCAGGACCTACGCGACGCGATGTGCACGTTGCGCATCGACTTCGCGAATCTCACCGATCACCCGGCGCACATGGACGAGTTCGAGTTTTCGGATCTGCTCCTCGCGCGACCGGGCGACGTGATCGAAAACGGGGCCTTCGGCCCCGTCGCAAATCACGTTTCGTGCGAAAACGGCGCGTCACCGATCCTGACCGTGGGCTTCGAGGATGAGCTCATGCCGTACGGCATGGTGCAGCATCTCGCGCCCGATCAGCCCACCCGCGACGAGCTTTACAACGATTCGAGCGCGGCCACGGTGACGTTGCTCAAGACCACGGCCGACGCGGCCGCGGGCATCGCTCACACCGAGAGCAAGCCCACCGAGTACCTGCTCGGCCTCGGGATGGACTCGATCGAGATCTACAACATCCACGCCAACCTCGATCCGGACATTCGTGAAGAGTTCCTGGGCTTGCCGCCGCTCGACGGGGGGCTGGCGCTTTTGCCGTACATCTTGAATCCGACCTCGGTCCCGGTGCCGGACCTCTCGTTCTTGTCGTATTTCGTGGTCTCGCCGATCTACTTCGAGAAGTGGAACACGCTCACGGCCGCTGGCCTTCACGTGACGGGCACCGCGGGAAGCGACTCACACGAGAACGTCCTCGCCCTCAAGGCGCCCGACGGCGAGCGAATGGATCAGCATCGCCGGTTGCTGAAGTGGATCTCGAATCACCTGCTGGTGAGCGAGCGTTCGCTCGAGGCCGAGAAGGACGCCGCACGAAACGAGCGGAACTTCGTGGTGATCGAGGGGCTCGGCTCGCCGGTCGGTTACGATTTCTACGCCACCGCCGGCGGGAACACCGTGGGTATGGGGGACGCGGGCGCCTTCGTTGCCGGCGACACCACGATCCACGTGCCACTTCCCACGCTGCATCCGTCAGCGCCCGCGGGCGGCCCTGCCGATCTGCTCACGATCAAGCTCAAGCGGGTGCTGTCCGGTGGGCTCGACGAGGTGGTCGCCACCAGCGAGGACGCGCCGCTCGACTTCGCAGCAACCGAGCCCGGCGCCTACCGTGCCGAGATCTGGATGGTTCCGAATCACTTGCTACCGCATCTCGGACCCACGCCGGATGGGTACCTCGTGCCTACGCCCTGGATCCTCACGAACCATCTCTACCTGCAGTAGCCGGCGCCGGATCGCTGTCAGATACGCGCGGCGGCGGAAGGCGACACTGGGTCGTTCCCGCCCCGCCGGGCGTGGTGAGACGGGCCGTCAGAACGTACCGAGGACGTCGGCGCCTGCACGCACGAACACGGGGATGCGGTCGAAGGGCGCGGGCTCGCTCCGCAGCTCCTTGGGACCCTCGACCACGCGGCTCCGATCCCAATGATCCACCCAGGCTCCCGCCGGCAGGTACACGTCGCGCGTGCGCGTCCCGAGCTTCCACACAGGCGCCACGAGGATGTCGTCGCCGAGGAGGAACTCGTCCCACGCGTCGCGTACGCGTGTGTCCTCGGGATACGCGAACCAGAGCGGCTTCGCGATCGGCTTCCCGGCGCGGTGAGCTTCCACTGCGTGGGCGTAGAGGTACGGCACCAGCGCGTGGTGGATCGTCACGAAGCGCCGGTAGATGTCGATCATCTCGGTGTCGATGCGGGGCTCGGTGGGCATGTCCCACGGGGCATGCGTTCCCGAGCCACCGATCTCCATGATCGGTGAGAAGGCGCTGAACTCGAGCCAGCGCGCGAACACCTCGCGATCGCCGAATTGCTCGTAGCCGCCGGTGTCCGAGCCCCAGATCGGGAAGCCCATGAGAGCCGCGTTCTGCATCGCCAGGATCGCGAGCCTGAGCCCAGCATCGGTCGGTGTGCCGAAGAGGTTCTTCCCTGGCACGTCGCCCGCCGAGAATCCGGCCCAGCGCTGACTGCCCGCGTAGCCGGCGCGCGGATAGTTGAGGAAATCGTCGCCCCTCACCGCCTTCACGGCGTCGTGGTGCACCTTGGCCATGATCTCCGGATACGCGTTCTTGATCTCGGATCCCGTGCGCCCGTCCCAATAGACATCGCTGTCGGCGCTCGGTGTGTCCTCGTCGCCGCGATCGATCTTGAAACCGGCGATGCCTCGGCGAACGAGCGCCTTCATCTTCTCCTCCCACCACGCGGCGGCGGCGGGATTCGTGTAGTCGATGATGTAGCGCGAGCTGGGTGCCAGATAGCCGTTCGCCGTGGCTTCGCGGTTCGTGGTCACGCCAGTCGCCCAGGGCGCCACCCACAGGAAGAGGTGGTATCCGCGGCGGGTCAGCGCCTCGATCATCGCTTCCGGGTTGGGAAAGCGATCTTCGTCCCAGTAGAGATCGCCGAATCCCACGTCTTCGGGCGCGCGCAGGTTGGGCAGATCGCCGGCACCCCATGGGCGATCGATGGTGTAGTTGCCGACCGGGATTCCGAGCGATTCGTAGTGGGTGAGGTCGTCGACGAGGTCGGCGTTCATCGCCACACCGTCCAGGGTTGCGGGCGGGCCGTTGCGATGCTCGTCGCGCCAGCGCCAATGCTTGAACGTCCATGCGGGTGGCAAAAACGGGCGCCCGCTGATCGCGGTGTAGCGATCCAGCACGTCGGCGGGAGTGGGACCGGCGAGGAAGCGGTAGTCGAGCGAGTCCCGGCCTTTGGGGATCTCGAACTCGTACTCGATGACGTTCGCGTCGGCCCTGGCGAGGTCGTAGCGGCCGATCGCCGTCCCTTCCACGAACACGCCGTAGCCGCGCGAAGTCTGGAAGAAGGGCGTGAAGAGCGCCACCGTCGCTTCCATCTTCATCGACACCGTGGTGCCGCGGCGGTCGAGGCCCCCCACCGGCAGCGCGAAGATCTCGCTGATCACGACGTCGGTGACGGCGCGCTCGGCCAGGCCATAGATCGACTCGCCCGTGGGGGAATCGAGACGCTCTCCGGCGGCGGTGGCGTGAGCCGCGTCAGGTGGTCGAAACGAGACGCGCGCGACACCGGTGCTCGGGAACGAGATCGAGAGGGTGGCGTCGCCGCGCGGGCTGGAGACGGTGAGGGCGGCAGTCCCGTCGCCGCCATGGATGCTCTCGACTCGATCGAGGAACACGCGCTCGCCGTCCGCGACGAAGAAGAGGCCGCGACTCGCCTCGCTCACCTCCTCGCCGCCGGGTGCCGAGAACGCGAGGCGAAACGGATCGCGCGTCACGACCACCCGCGCGCGCGAGCCGACGAGCGTGATCGACGAACCCTGGTCCCGGATCGCGACCGTGTTCGACGCGCCGCCGCCGCAAGCGGCCGCGATGCACACCCACGGCAGCAGCAGGAAGCGGCGATTCCTCACGGAATCCGTTCTCGCGGGCGCGTGATCACGGAGTCGGTGCTCGCACGCAGTGCGATCGGTCACGGCTTCGGGACCTGGTCCGCATCCTCGCTCCGAGCCCGCTCGCGAAGCTCCTCGAGCAGCGGTCGCTGGCCCGGGTGGATCCTCTCACGAGCTTCGTCGATCGGGAACCACGCCGCGCGATCGACCTCGGGGAAGGTCTGGAGCCGTCCGGATCGCGGCGGCCATTCGAGCTCGAAGGTGTTGCTGACGATCGCATCCGCATCGAGGTCGGCGGTCACGGCGAACGCGTGCACCCATTTGCCGCTTCGCTGCCGAACCGCGGTGAGCGGCTCGAAGGTCCCGCTCGCGGCGTAGCCGGTCTCCTCGCGAACTTCGCGAAGCGCCGCGGCCAGCGGTTCCTCGTCCGGTTCCATCACCCCCTTGGGGATCGACCAGGATCCGAGATCGCGGTTCCACCAGAACGGCCCGCCGGGATGGACCAGCAGCACCTCCAACCCGCCGCCCCGGCGTCGATGGAGCAGCAGACCGACGCTTCGCTTCGGCATGGTTTCACGCAGGGTCCGCGGCCGTCGCGCTCGCGGCTCGAGCATTGACCCGGATCTCGGCCGATCGGTATAGCCTGCGTCGTCTCGCTCGGAGGTGTGGCGTGAATCGAGGAACCGATCTCTCTTGCTCGAAACGTCGCAAGGCGATGCTCATCGGCGTCGCGCTTGCGTGCGTCGTGGCCGCTGTGGACGGTTCCGCGGCGAGCGACGCGCGCGCGCCGGCAGCGGCGCGCGTGAGCACGCTGTTGCGGCGTGCCGCCGACGAGATGGCGACGCCGCCGCGAGCCACCCGCAGCGTGACGCGCGCATCCGGCGGCGTGCGTGCGCTCGGTGCCGAGCGGCTGGTGTTTGCAGACGACCGTGACCGATTGCAGGTCTTCGTGTTCCTGGGGCGAACCGACGAAGTCGCGCGCTCGGCGCTGACGTCGGCCGGGCTCGAGATCGAGCTCTGGAACGAACGCGCGCGCATCGCCCAGGGTTGGCTGCTGGGCACTGCCTTGGACGCCGTCGCAGGTCTCGACTTCGTTCGTCGCGTCACGCCACCCGCCTACGCCGAAGCGCAGGCAGGGCGCGTCCAGACGGAAGGCGATTCGATCCACCGCGCCGATCGGCTGCGCGATCTCGGCATCACCGGTAACGGCGTGCGTGTGGGCGCCATCTCCGACGGCGCGCTCGACTGGCAGGCGGCGCGCGACGCCGGTGAGCTGCCGAGCGACGTGTCGATCCTCTCGCCGGGCAACGGCTACGAGGGGACCGCGCTGCTCGAGATCCTTCACGACCTCGCCCCCGACGCCAAGCTCGGTTTCTGCAGCGGCCGGACCACCTCGCCGCAGACGCTGCTCCAGTTCGTCGAGTGCGCCTCGCGCCTGGTGGACGAGTTCCACGCCGACGTGATCGTCGACGACGTGAACTTCCTGAGCACGCCCTACTTCGAGGACGGGCTCGATGCCATCGCCGTGGACGAGGCGGTCGCGAAGGGCGCGGTGTGGGTATCGGCAGCGGCGAACTTCGGCGACAGCCATTTCCAGGCGAGCTTCACCGACGGGGGAGATCCGCTTCGCTCCCACGACTTCGGAGGCGGCGACCTCACGATGCCGGTACACGTGCCGCTCGGCGGCCTCAACGTGTACATGCAGTGGGCCAACCCATTCGAGTCGGTCACGGACGACTACGCGGTTTGCATCGTGGACGGTGGCGACGCGAGCGATGGCGAGTGCTCGTCGAGGCTCGATCCGGCCACGCCCTTCGAGGTGCTCTTCCTGCCGTGCTCGACCGCCACGGCGTGTGATCTGGATATCGCCATTCGCCTGGAGAGCGGCGCCTCGCGCGAGGTAGAGCTCTTCTTCACCCAGCGTGCGAGCTACGGCCCCACTGCGTACGGAAGCGCTCGTGACAGCGTCTTCGGCCACGCTGCCGCGCGCTCCGTGGTCTCCGTGGCGGCGATCAACGCCACCGATCCTGGCAACGACGACGTCACGAGCTACAGCTCCGCGGGGCCGGTCACGATTCTGTTTCCGGAGCGCGAGTCCCGCGCCACGCCCGACGTGAGTGGGATCGACTGCGTTTCGCTGAGCGGCGCGGGGGAATTCCACAGCCCGTTTTGCGGCACGTCGGCCTCGGCCCCCCACGTCGCCGGAGTCGCCGCGCTGTTGCGCAGCGTCTTCGCGACCGCGTCCCCCGCCGAGATTCGCGCTGCGCTCGAGGACGGCGCCGTGGACGTCGGAGCGACGGGCTTCGACGACCGCGGCGGCTTCGGACGCGTGGACGCGGAGCGCGCCGCGGAGCTGTTGCTGGCACGCGTGGGCTCGACGCCGACCGCGACGATCGTCGAGCCAGCCACCGACGTCACGGTGCGCGTCGGCGAGGCCGTGCGCTTCGCCGGAGTCTGCGCCGATCCATACGAGGACCAGGGGCTCACGGGTCATTGGGAGTTCGGCGCAGGCTCCGGAGTCCCCGCTAGCGACGCGCTCACCCCGGGCGCCGTGACCTTTGCGGTCGCCGGAGCACACCGCATCTCGCTCTCGTGTTCGAATGCCGCGGGGAACGCGGACCCCACACCCGAAACCCGCACCGTCACCGTGCGCGCCGCCACGCACGCCGGCGGCGGGTGCCGTGTCGCGGGCTTGGAATCGAAACGGGATGGAGCGCTCCTCGCCGCCGCGTTCGTCGCATGGCTCACGCGACGGCGAACGCGCCAGCGCGCCCCCTGCGGTGCCCCGTGAGTCGCGCGCGACGATTGCGGTTCCACACGAACAGCACCGTGATTCAGCCGTCGACGAGAGGGCCGATGGAGCGCAGCCGGCGGCGAATGAGCTTCCGATGGAGCAAGGCGATCAGCTCGTTCGAACCTTCGATCCAGTCGTTGGCGACCCGTGCGAGCTCGTCGGGCGGCATGGTGCCCACGACGCTGGCGAGCGTGACCTCCAGCTCCTCGGATACGAGCGCCTCGAGCGCATCGCGATAGATGCGCATGCGCTCGATGCCGAAGCCGCGGCTCGGCGTGAGTCCGCCCGCGCGCAACCGTGCGATCTGACGCACCAACGTCGCGTCCTCGCCGGAATAGCGGCGTTGCCCATCGCGTCGCTCGGGCTCGACGATACCCATCGCGGCGAGGGCCCGCAGGTCGGCAGCCGTGATCGAGCGATCGGCGAGCAACTCGTCCTCGGTGGCGGCAGCGTGCCCGCCATCGAGGGCGGCGAGCACCGCATTGCGAGGTGCCAGGTACTCGCGCACGTGGCTCGGCTCGCTCACGTTCGCGAGGATGCGTTTCACGACTTCGAGCGGCATGAACGCGCTCGCCTGGAGCTCCTTGATGAGCTTCACGGCGTCGACGGTCGCTGGGTCGTAGTAGGCCATGTTGCGGCTGGTCCTCACGGGCGCCGGGAGCAGGCCCTCGCGCAGATAGAACTGGACGGTGCTCGCTGGTACTCCGGAGCGCCGCGCCACCTCGCTCATCTTGAGATGCGTCGCGCGCGCGCTCGCAGCTGGCGTCGACGTGTTTCGCGGGGCGCGTGGCGCATGCCGGCGCGCCGGGGGCGGTCCGGCGGGAGCTCGCTTCCGCGCGGCCATCAGGTGCAATCAGGCCGCGGCGCTGGCGGCCGAGCGCGCGCTGTCGAAGGCCTGTGGCGCTGCCGGTGGCAGCCAGCGCTGCGCGTGGTACCAGGCAACGGTCTCGGCGAGCCCGGGCTCGAGCGCGGGATAGGTCCAGGTGAATCCGAGCGATTCGAGCTTGCTCACGTCGTACGCGTGATCGTCGAGGAAGTAATCGAGCCACTCGGGATCGAGACCGATTCGGATCGCCTCGGCCAGGCCGAAGCGATCCGAACGGCGGCGCCACAGCGCGAGGAGTTTCGCGTCCCAGCGCGGGATGAGCCGCGGCACAACCGAGCGCAAGCCGCCGAGCAGCGGCCGGAAGAGCCACGGGCGATAGCGCAACACCGGCCGCGCCGTGAGACGCACACTCGCTGCCAGCGCCGTCAGGAAATCGCCGAGCGGCAGCGGCGTGCGATCGGCGACGTTGTACGACTCGCCCGGCGTGCCGCGTGCGGCGACCAGGCACGCGGCCTCGGCCACGTCGCGGACGTGGACGCTGTGCACCAGGCCGCCTCCCGCGATGGTGGGGAACGGGCGTGGCGCGCGCGCGGTGGCGCGAAGTGACAGGATTGCCAACATCACCGCATGGCCGAAGCGGCTGCGCGGGCCGTAGACCAGGGTCGGGCGGATCGCCACGGTATCCATCGCCCGCTGGCGCGCAACCTCCATCACCGCCTGTTCGCCGAGCCACTTCGAACGCTCGTAGTCGTTCCGCGGGCGCTTGGGGCCGTTCTCGGGCATGTGGCACTGGGCGGGACGGCCGTAGACACCGACGCTCGAGAAGTAGAGGAAGCGGCGCACGTGTGCGTCGGCGGCGCACTCGGCCAGGTTGCGTGCGCCGGTGACGTTGACGTCGACGAGACGCTCCCACGGGGTTCGGAAGTCGAAGATCGCGGCAACGTGGAAGACGGTATCCATGCCGGTACACGCCGTACCGAGGGATCCGCGATCGTCGAGCGCGATGACGGCCGTGTCGCAGCCCAGCGCGCGGGCGGCCCCGAGATCGGCGCCCGGTACGTCGGCCGCGCGCACGGGGATGCCGCGGGCGCGCAGCACCTCGACGAGGTGCGAGCCGATGAAGCCGCTCGCCCCCGTGACGAGCGAGGGGCCGAGCACGGGGTTGGGGAGGCTCGACGCGGAGCTCATCGCGAGTGACGAGGGCCAGCCGCACACGCGGCGGCGAACGAGTAAAAAGTTACGAGTAGTACTTCATACTTGTCAAAAGTCGACCCCGCTCGGCGCCTCGATGCCGAGCGGGGTCACACGCTTTGCGCCGCCGTCACGCGGCGGCGAGCAGCGCCGGGTTGGGCTCATCCACGCCCGCGGCCGGTGCGACGGTGACGTCACGGCCGACGAGCAACGAGCCGATCCGTCGCGAGGCACCGTCCCAGAACCCCACCTCGTTCGCGAACTCCGCAGGATTGCGGAACGTGCCGAACACGATGTCCCACAGCGCGATGTCGCCGTAATTCATCGCGTGCAGGCCACGCTGGTGGTGGATCGAATGACTCTCGGGACGCTGGATCAGGTAGCCGAGCCAGCGTGGAGTGCGGACGTTGGCATGCTGGAAGAGCGCCAGAAACGTCCCCACGGTTCCCGCGAGCATCGCCGCCTCGGTCGTCACCCCCAGCACCAGCACCATCCCCAAGCTCGACGCCAGGGTGAAGCCGGCGATGTCCACGGGGTGGAGCATCGGTGAGCCGTAGACGTCGAAGCGCTCCGCGGAGTGGTGGAGCTGGTGGAAGCGCCACAAGAACGGCACGCGGTGCATGGTGCGATGCCACGTGTAGCTCAGGAGTTGGACGGCGAACAGACCGAACGCGGCCCCGCCCAGCGTCCCCAGCGCCGTCGCGTCGACGAGCCGATGGGCACCGAGCCATCCGTCCCACAGCATCGGCAGCCCGAACGACAGGCCGAAGAGCACTGCCAGCGAGATCACGCCCTGGGTCCGCCACAACCGCACCGTCGGTAGCCGTCGAGCAGGGCGGATGCGCTCCGCCAGCGCGATCACTCCAAAGAGCGCAAAGGGCGCGAACATCACGAAATTCATCCACGATTCCATGACCTTCTCTCCTCCGTTCGGGGCGCCCGCCCGGCCGAACGGTCGGCGGCGCCGCTGGGTTTCACCACGCTGGCGTGACGATCGGCGGAACACCGTTCCGTGCGTCGTCACGCCCCCGAGTTGGGAGGTGCAACATGGAAGACGTTCGGCTCGGCCTGGCTCGGGTGGATGCGCTGGAGGGAGAAGCGATGGCGGATTTGCTGGCCTCGGCCGGCAGCGAGATCTCCGCCCTGGGACTCTCACCAGAGCTCTCGTTCCCTGGGGGATTCCGCGTCGTCCGTTGCGCGGCGGTGGAGCACTCGTTGCTCAACCGTGCCGTGGGCGTGGCTTCCCGTGGGTGCACGATCGACGAGGCCCAGCGCGTGCTCGATGCCTGGTTGGCACAGCACCG
>CAYVDO010000033.1:0-31804 GCA_964450125.1 uncultured bacterium | reverse complement strand
GGTGGACCCGGCGGCGAGGAACGGCAGCCTGTCGAACCTGCACGGCTGGGGTTCGTCCACCGCAAGCTTGATCTCGACAGCCCATGCCGCGGGCGTGAAGGTGGTGCTCACGCTCACGCTCTTCGATTCGAGCGCCATCACGACGATTCTCGGCAACGCCACCTACCGCAACAACCTGGTGTCCAACGCGCTCGCCGTCGTCCAGAGCGCTGGCGGCGACGGCATTTGCCTCGATTTCGAGGGAGTCACCGCTGGCTCCGCCAACAAGACGGGGCTGGTTTCGCTGATGACCGCCATGACCACCGCGTTCCACGCCGCCATTCCCGACTCGCAGGTGCTCATCGCGACACCGGCGGTGGATTGGAACGGTGTCTTCGACTACGACCAACTCGCGCTCGCCGGCGATGGGCTGATGATCATGGCCTACGACTACCATTGGTCGGGTGGCGCGCCCGGTCCGGTCTCGCCGCTGACGGGCGGGTCACTCTGGGGCACCTACAACGTGACGTGGTCCGCCAACGACTACGTGACGTGGGGTGGTAGCGAGAACCGCGCGAAGTTCATCCTCGGCGTGCCGTGGTACGGCTACGACTGGCCCACCACCAGCTTCGCGATCCCCGGAACGGCCACGGGCTCGGCCACTTCCCGAACCTACGCGCAGTCCAAGACGCTGGCTCAACAGCACGGCAATGCCTGGGACGCCGCATCGCAGACACCGTTCGTGCTCTACGCGTCCGGCGGAAGCCGCCAGCTCTGGTACGACGACGACGCATCGCTGACGCTCAAATTCGACCTGGTGAGCGCACAGAGCTTCGGGGGCATCGGGATCTGGGCGCTCGGCTACGAAGGCTCGAACGCCGAGCTCTGGACGGCGATCGAGAGCGCGTTCGTGCCCACGTGCCCGGATGCGGATGGCGACGGGTACACCTCGGCAGCGTGCGGCGGCACGGATTGCAACGATTCCAACGCGTCCGTCCATCCTGGTGCCGCCGAGGTCTGCAAGAACGGCGTCGACGACGATTGCAGTGGAAGCGTGGACGAGGGGTGCAGCGGTGGATGCGGTGGTAGCACTGCGGAAGCAGCCATCATCGATTCCCATTCGGTCCACGGCGCCACCACGGCGGACGAGCCGTGGGGCATCGTCCTGGGTGCGCTGCCGCTGGTGGCGCTCACTTCGATCCGGCGCCGCGCGCAAAGGCGGAGCGAACCACGCTCATCCGCTGCCGGCTGAAGGCGACCAATGACGCAGCGAGAGACGAGGCTCGGCCACGCGGCGCGACGTGTGCGCTGCGACCGCCAAGAGGTGCTCGCGAGTCGGCGCCACGATCCAGAAACGCCACGACTCCGCCTCTCGTGCCGAGCCGGCGGCGAGTCGAACCGCGGCGCAGGAGCCGACCCCAATCCGCTCGAAGCTCACGCTCTCGCGGGAGAGGGCGAGCAGCGGTGTGCCCAACACCTTCGTGTAGGCCTCGCGCAGCGTCCAGCGCTCGAGGAACGCCCTGCGCCGCGTGATGTCCGACGCGGCGCGTGCGACCGCCCGCGCATCCGCGCGCGAGAAGAATCGTTCCGCGATCGCCGCCGCGTCGACCCGGCGATCGATGCGTTCGACGTCGACGCCTACCGTCAGTCCCCGCGCCAGGGCACACACGGCGAGCCCGCGGGTGTGCGCGAGGCTGAACGTGATACCCGAGGCCGCTCCTGTGGCGAGCTCGGGAGCGAGATCGGGCCTCCCCTCGCGAGCCGTGACGAAGTGCCAGTCCGCCGGGGTACGCCCATCGTGCGCAGAGAGCGCTGCGCGTAACTGCGCGCGTCCGAGGATGATCTCCGCCCGACGCGCCGGGGTCCCCGCAGCGTCGGCGCGGCGGCGTTCCTCGTCGTCGAGCCACGCCGAGTGCCAGGTCTCTCGCGCGCGCTCCGTGACAGCAGCCGGGTCGCAGATCCACACTGCAATTTCGTCGTCGGCGAGTGGGCGCGGCTCGGCATCGTTCGTCACCCCCTCGCGCGCAGCGCCTTCCATGCACGCGAGTCTACGTCGCTCGAGCCGCTAGCCCGAGCCCCGCACCGCGGACCGTGACGCGCCCGGACCGCTCGCCTTTTGCCTTCCGGTCGAGTTGCGGTTTATCGTGTTGGGCGAAACCGGCGACGCTGCATCCGAAATCGGGGTGCGGCGTCCCCCCTGACCCACCGCCCGTTGCGCGGCCGAAGGTGAAAACATGCGTGTATCGATGCTCTCGATGCTCCACGAGGTGAACCCCCTCGGGATGCAGCACGTCGCGACCTACCTGGAAGACAAGGGCCACGACGTCGAGGTGTTCTGGCAGCCCAAGGAAGAGGACCTCACCCAGAGCGAGCTGACGCAGATCGTCGATCGCGTGGTGGCGCACGACCCGAAAGCGGTCGGCTTCGCGCTGATGACCATCCACTTCCATCGCGCAAAGCTGCTCACGGAGATGATCCGGGCGCGGCTGCCGGAGGCCAAGATCATCTGGGGCGGGATCCATCCCACGCTGAGCCCCGAGGAGTGCATCGAGATCGCCGACATCGTGTGTCGTGGCGACGGCGAAGACCCGATGGTCGAGTACGCCAGCCGGGTGGACCGCGGCGAAGACCCCACCACCATTCCCAGCCTCTGGTTCCGCATGCCGGACGGCTCGGTCAAGAAGAACGAGATCCGGAACCTGGCGGACGATCTCGACCAGTACCCTTTCCCCCGTTTCAACTGGGACAAGAGCTGGATGCTCTGGAAGGGCAGCGTGCAGCGGCTGACCCCCGAGCTTTATGCCGAGTCGGTGCCGCGGCGCGGCCAGATCTACGACATCATGATCACCCGCGGTTGCCCGCTGGTCTGCACGTACTGCTGCAACGCGAGCTTCATCAAGCTCTACCAGGGCAAGGGCAAGATCCTGCGCTCACGTTCCACCCAGAACGTGATGGAAGAGCTGAAGTGGGTGCGCAAGAACTACCCGTTCGTGGGCATGTTCAACATCCAGGACGACATCTTCCTCGTGCGCACCAAGGACGACTGGATCCAGGAATTCGCAGACGCCTACAAGCAGAACATCGACCTGCCGTTCGCGTGCAAGAGCACACCCAACTACGTGAGCGAAGAAGTGATCGCCCCGTTGGCCTCGGCGGGACTTCAGCACATCCAGATGGGCATCGAGGGATCCGACCGCGTCAACTGGGAGATCTACAAGCGACGCGTGAGCCACGACGAATTCATCCAGGCGAGCGAGATTCTGTTTCGCCACAACGTCGCCGGCCGCTACGACATCATCCTCGACGATCCGTATTCGAACGATCAGGACACGCTGCAGATCCTCGACACGCTCACCAAGATCCGCCGCCCGTTCTGGCTGCAGTGCTTCTCGCTCACCTTCTTCCCCAACACGCCGATCTACGACATGGGCGAGCGTGATGGGCTCCTGGGCCACGGCAAGGACGGGTACTCGGTCCAATACGGTCACGTGAACAAGACGTACCTCAATCGTCTCGTGATCTTTTCCCAGCGACTGCCCAACAGCGTCGTCAAATTCTTCATCAGCAAGCGTGACAAGAAGTGGGCGCCGGCTCTCCTCGAGGCGGTCATCCACGGCTACTGCGAGCCCGCGATGCGACTGATCGCGAAGATCGCCGCATACCCGCGGCTGATGGTCACGGTGAAGGCCGTCTACTTCAACACCATGCGCTTCATCAGCCGTCGCGAGATGAAGCCGCGTCGCCGCTTCATGGAGATCGATCTCGCCGGCGCTTGAGCCCTCGCGCCCGCGACGCGCTCGCGCGAGCGCCACGAACCCCCGCCCCGACCGGCGGGGGTTCGCTGCTCCGGTCGAGCGCCCGCGCCTCTCGCCCGCCCGCGATGCCCGACCCCGCATGAGCTCCCCGGACCCAGAGCGCACGAGCAGCACGGGGCCGAGCGATTCCGCCGTCGGCAAGCACGCAACGGAATCCTCCGCGTCGCGGATCGAGCCGCGGCGAATCGGATCGATCCGCGAGGAGCCTTACTTCGCGAGCCCGGTCTTCGCGTGCCCGAGCTGTGGCTATCTCGCGACGGTCGGCCTTCCCGAGTGCCCGCGCTGCTTCGCCTCGCTGCCCCAGCCGGCGAGCCGCATGCGGCTCGCCGTACGAGCACTGCAGTGGGGGGTCGTCATCGCTGGGCTCGGCTTGGTGGTCGGATTGCCCTGGTGGGCACTGGCGATCGCCTGGGGGATCGCGGTCGGTGGGGAGCTCGGACGCCGGCGCCCGCCGCGCCACCCGGCGCAGTTCGGCGGTCGTTGAGGCGGCGCGGGCCAGCGGTCAGCGTGCGGCGCGCGTCGACGCGAGTTCGTCCGGCAACAGCGTCAGGTCGTCCACCTCGGCCGCCGCGAGTTGCTCGCGGGTGAGGCCGCGCACACCCGCCAGATTGGCGCCGCCGAGCTGCGTGCCCTCGAAGGTCGATCCCGCGAGGTCTGCGCTCCTGAGGCTCGCCTTCACGAGGATCGCGAATCGCAGATCCGATCCCGCAAGACTGGCATCGTCGAGGAAGGCATCGGTGAGATTGGTGCTGCGCAAGCTCGCGCCGGCGAGATTCGCGCCCTCGAGATGCACCGCCATCAGCAACGAATCGTCGAGGACCGCGCCGGCGAGATTCGCACCACGCAACTTCGAACCGAGGAAATTGCAGCCGGCGAGCGCCGAGTGCGAGAGATCGGCGTTCCGAAAGTCGGCGCCAGCGATGCTCAGCCCCGTGAGATCCAGCCCGCAGAGCGCCAGCGCCTCCGTCTCGGTGTCGGTCCACGCGCGCCGCGCCAGCGCCCCGAGCGCGGCCTTGAGATCGCGACCCGGTTCGCCGGACGCTGCGACACCTTTGGCGCGCAGACCGCGCACGAAATCGAGGAGTGCGCGTACGATCTCGCGGTGATGGGTCGCGGACTCGCGATCGATCGCAGTCAGCCGCTCGATCGCCTGAACCCGATCGGCCGGTGAGGCGTCCGTGAGGCGTGCGATCAGCGACTCCACTTCCGCGCGCCGATCGACGGAAGCCTCCGGCTTTCCGAATGCCGCGCGCAAGAGCTTGCCAATCATCGCATCGATCCCCGTGAACGAGAGCGACCGAGCGTAGCCGTCGCGCCCGAACCGACACAAACGGCCGGACCGTGGTTCACGCGGGATCGCGCTGGAGGGCAGCCACGATCGCAGCGACTCGCTCGGCATGGTGAGCCAAGTCGCGCGGCAGCTCGAGCAACACCGAATCGAAGAGGCCGCGAAGCCGCGCCGCGACTGCGTCGGCCAGATCGGCCCAAGTGGCGACGATGGCCCACTCGCCGAGCATCGCCTCGTCGATCGCATCGCCGAGGTCCGCAAGGCGCCCCTCGCTTGCCAGCCGCGTCAGATCGGAGCCGAGCGCTTCCCAGCCGTGGTGCGCGAGCACGCCGTGATAGCCGCGATTCATCGCATAGAACGCGATCTGTCGCTTCAGCGAAGCCTTTGCCGCCGTGAGACCTTCGGCGTCGCGCGCCGTCGCCAGGAATGGCGCCGCCACGAGATTCACCGCTCGCACCTCGCGGCCCGCCTTCCGTGCGCCTTCCGCGATCGCGGGCCGGATCACCTCGCGTGCGTAGCGAAACGTGGCAATGGGATGGAGCCGCACACCATCCGCCAGCTCGCCAGCGAGACGCGCACCGAAGGCATTCACGATTCCGAGGTGAACCGGAACGTGGGGATGCTCGATCGGCCCGGGATTCGAGAAGCTCGGCAGGAGGTCGAATCGGTAGTGCTCACTCGCGAACGCGCTCGGCTTGCCTCCCGCTTGGAAGCTCGCCCACATCGCCCGCAAGCACAGCACGTAGTCGCGCAGGCGCGGCCCCGGAGGATCCTTCCAGTCGGCGGCGTAGCGCCGTTCGACGTGGGCGCGCGATTGGGTGCCGAGCCCGAGCACGAAGCGCCCGCCGGAGAGCCGCTGCAGGTCCCACGCGAGCTGGGCGGTCACCAGGGGACTGCGCGGAAACGCGATCGCGACGTTGGTGCCGACGGTCACGCGACGGGTGTGCTCGGCAGCGAGCACCAGCGGCAGGAACGGATCGTGTCCGCCTTCGGGCACCGTGACGCCGTCGAAACCCATCGCCTCGGCACGTCGCGCGTCCGCAGCGATCGAATCGATGCTGAACGCACCGAGCGCGCCACCCGCGTACTGCTCCGCGCCTGGCGCGAGCAGCACGGTCTCGACACGAAAGGCCATCGGGAAGTTCGACGGGTGGATGGCTACTGCCGCGGGCGACCGCAGCCATCCAGACCCGGCGAGCTCACGCGAGCTTGCCGGTCACGTGGAGCGCGGCGACGTAGCCGAAGGTCATGGCTGGGCCGATCGTGCCACCCGCGCCCGGGTACGTGCACCCCGCGAGCGGCGACGAGCAATTGCCGATCGCGTAGAGGCCCGGGATCACGTCACCGCTCTCTTGCTGAACCCGCGCGAAGCGGTCGGCACGCAGGCCGCCCTTGGTGCCGAGCTCACCCGGCCACGCCTCCATCGCGTAGAAGGGCGCGTCCACGATCGGCCCCAGGCATTCGTTCGGGCCCCACGCCTGGTCGCCGTAGTACTTGTCGAAGACCGTCTCGCCGCGTCCGAAATCTGGATCGACGCCCTTCTTCGCGTTTTCGTTGAAGCGCGAGATCGTTGCCTCGAGCCCCGCGGCGTCGACTCCGATCTGCGCCGCGAGCGCACCGAGCGTGTCTGCCTTCTTCAGGTACTTCGCTTCCTTGAGCGCCTTGGGAATCATGCTGTCGGGCTGCTGCGCGCCGGGCAGAAACGGCCCCACCGGGTAGGTCTTACGGTAGCGTGCGTCGAAGATCAGGTACGCCGGAATGCTCGGGTTCTCCGAGCTGTTGTTGGCGTACATGGCGTTCACCACGTCGACGTACGGCGCGGCTTCGTTCACGAAGCGCTTGCCCTTCTTGTTGACGAGGATGCCGCCCGGCAACGACTTCTCGATCACCAGCATGCGCGCCCGTTCCTCGCCGGGCACCACCGTGACCGGTCCCCACCAGCCGTCGTCCATGCGATCCAGCGGTACACCCAGCTTGATCCCGATCTCGTGGATGTCGCCCGTGCTCGCTGGGTTGGCGCAGCTCCACTCCGCCTTGGCCGGGGACGGCAGGTATTTGTCGCGCATCGCTTGGCTGCCCTCGAAGCCACCGGCGCCGAGGATCACGCCCTTGTTGGCGCGAATGCGCACGGTGCGACCACCCCTGTCGGCGATCACGCCCACCACGCGGCCATCCTCGACGACGAGGTCCTTGCACGGCGTCTCGAGGTGGAGCGGAATCTTGCGGTCGGCGAGCGACATGCGCAGCGGGGCGATCAGGCCGTTACCCATGGCGACGTGGCGATCACGCTTCGACTTGAAGCGCCACGGCATGTCGAGCCAGTAGCGCGCCATCAGCTTCATCGTCAGCCCGATCCAGCCCGGGTTGCGGCAGAGCAGCACCCGCGCCTCAGCCGCCGTGAAGCTGATCCGGCCCATCATCAGCGTCTGCAAGCCGGAGTCGCGCATCTTGAGGAGCTCGTCACCCATGACGCGCGCGTCGTAGCTGCTCGCCTCGACGGTGCGCGCTCCCGGCTTGCTGCCCGACACGCGCGGGTAGTAGTCGGCGTAGCCGGCGATGGCCTCGAGCTTGAGACGGGTGTTGTCGCACACCCACTTGACCATCTTCGCCCCCCACTCGACGAACATCACCAGCCGATCGTCCGGGGTGGTGCCCTGGGTCGCGCCGCGCAGGTAGGCGAGCGCCTCGTCGGGCGTGTCGTCCACGCCGGCGCCCTTCATCAGGTGGTTGCACGGAATCCAAAGACTTCCGCCCGACATCGCGGACGAGCCACCGTAGCGATCGCTCTTCTCGATCACCATCACCGTGGCCCCCTGATCGTGGGCGGTGATGGCCGCGGTCATCGCTCCCGCACCCGAGCCCACCACCACCACGTCGACGGTCTCGTCCCAGTTCGTCGCGTCCGCCATGACCCCACCCCTTTCCGGTTTGCGAGCGCCGCCGGCGCTCGGCCCAGGTTCAATCCTCGATTGCGTCGATCAAGCCCCAGCGAAGCGCGGTCGGCACGTCGACACGCGCGCCCGACAGCGCCATCCAGGTCGTGCGTTGCCGGCCGATCCGGCGCGGGATGCTGGCGGTCCCGCCGGCGCCCGGGATCAGTCCCATCGCGAGCTCGGGAAGCTGGAAGAACGCATCCGCGCTCGCCACCACGCGCGCCGCGAAGGCGCTGAGCTCGATCCCCGCGCCGATCGCCGCACCGCGAAGCTCGGCCCTGAGCCGCCCGGCGCACGATGCGGCGAGTCGCGCCGCGCTGCGCGTCGACCGGATCGCGTGCGCGGTGGCCACGTCGGGATGGGTACCGAACTCGTCGAGATCGCCTCCTGCCGAAAACGAGGGGCCTCGTCCGCTCAACACCACCTCGATGAGGCCGGGATCCGCGAGCGCGAGCTCGAGCCCGGCGACCAGCGCGTCGCGCATCTCGGCCGAGTAGGCGTTGCGCTTCTCGGGACGGTTGAGCACCAGGTCGAGTCGCACGTCGGTACGTGCAACGAGCACCGCGGGCTCGGGATTCACCACGAAGGGCGGCCGGCGGCCGCGGCTCACGAGCCAGCGGCGATGCTCCGGCCCCGCCAGCAAGGTCCCGTACGCGAGCGACTCCACGAGCAGCGCATCGTCCACGGTCAGGTGCTCTCCGAGCCGCAACACCTGCACCAACGTCATGGCGGCGATGGGAGCCGCGCGGACCGCACCTGCGAGCCGATCGAGATCCTCGACGGACTCGACCACCACGTCGAGGCGGGCGCGGAACGGGTCGTCGTCGTGCATCGAGGTGGAGGGTTCGGCCAACCCGATCGTCGGGCACGGCAAGGATGCGAGCGTGGCGAGCGCCGCCGCCCGCTCGGCGCTGCCGAGCGGATCCGCGCCACCGCGCAAATCCACCGCGAAGAGCGGCGTGCCCACGAGCGGCGAGTGATGCTCGGAGACTCCGGGAACCGCGAGCGCAGCGAGCGCCTCGCTCCGCGTCAGCAGCCCGACCGAGGCCCGGCTCTCCACGTGGTCGGTCCCCGTCGTCGTTGCGCGCGCGGTGGAGGACGAGCGCATCGACCGGTCGCTTCCTTCTCTCAGCCGCCCGCGAGCTGGGCGCGCACCTGGCGACGCAAGAGCTTGCCGGTCTCGTTGTAGGGTAGCGATTCCCAGAACTCGATGCGCTCGGGCGTGCGCGACGAGCGCAGGTGCTTCTTCACCCACGCTTGCAGATCCTCGACCGACGCGCCTTTGCCGGGCTTGGTCACGACCACCGCCGCGACCGCCTCTCCCCATTGCTCGCTGGGCACGCCGACCACCGCGCAGTCGGCGATCGCGTCGTGCTCGAGCAACACGTCCTCGATCTCGCCCGGCGACATGTTCTCGCCACCGCGCACGATGATGTCGTCGATGCGCCCTTCCAGGAAGAGATATCCGGCGTCGTCCATCGAGCCGCCATCTCGGGTGGGGAAGAAGCCGTCGCTTCCCACCGAGCTGCCGCGCCCCAGGTACTCGCCCGAAACCTGCTCGCCGCTCACGTACACCTCGCCCCGTTGGTTGGGGCCGAGCACGGCGCCGTTCTCGTCGCGGATCTGCACCTCGACGCTCGGCAGCGGGCGGCCCACCGAGATCAAGCGGCGGCGCACCGCCGGATCGTCGCTGGCGATTGCCGCGCGATGATCCTCGGGACCGAGAATCGCGATGGTCGAGCTGGTCTCGGTGAGACCGTAGGCATTGGTGAAGTCGGCGCCCGGAAAGAGACGCAGCGCCTTCTCGATCACCGACTGCGGCATCTTGCCGCCGCCATACGCGAGGGCCATGAGGCTCGGCAGCGCGGCGCTGGTGGCGTCGCCCAGCAGGTCGACGATCCGCGCCAGCATGGTGGGCACCACGAACGCGTGGGACACCTTCTCGCGGCGCGCTGTCTCGAGCCAGGTCTCGGCGCTGAAGGTCGGGAGCTGGACGATGCGCCGGCCCGAATACACCGAGCTCGCGATCGCGGCCATGCCCGCGATGTGGTAGGGCGGCACGCTCACGAGCGTGGCTTCATCCTCGCCCGCCGAGCCGAACTCGACCGAGCCGAAGATGTAGGAGACCAGGTGCTTCTGACGCAGCACCGCGGCCTTGGGCGCGCCGGTGGTGCCGCTGGTGAAGAGCAGGATCGCGATGTCGTCAGCGTCGGCGCTCCAGTCGGGCTCGCCGGCGCTGCCGCGGAAGGCCGCGGCGAGGAACGCCTCGCGGGTCACCACCGCGGTCCTCGCCACGTGCGCCAGCGACGCCATCCGCCCCGCCTCCGTCACGAGGTACGAGGGCGCGATCCGCTCGAGAAGCTTCTCCACCTCTTCGGCAGTGAGCCGATAGTTGAGCGGCACGAAAGGCACGCCGGCCCATGCACTCGCGAACAGCCCGACAGGAACGGCCAGGCTCGACACGTCGAGCACCGCCGCGCGTTCCGCACCGCTGGCACGAATCACCCGCGCCGCGCTGCCGGCGGCGTCGAAGAGCTGCTGGTAAGTGAGCGAGACCGTGCCGTTGGTGACCGCGACCCGCTCGCCGAAGCCCGATGCGGCCATCTCCAGAAGCATCATCAAGTTCATGCGTTGGTCCTAGGCCGGATCATGCGCGCGCGGCGGTGCGCGATGCGGGTGACTTCGCCCGATGCGGGGTGGATCGGGTTGCATGCCGAGCGTTCATGTGTTCGTCGAGCGAGGCCGCCGGATCGTCAGTCGGACGACGGCAGCGGCTTGGCTTCCTTGAGAACCAGGAGCGCGCCGTTGGCTCCCAACGCACCCTGTCCGGCCTTCGTACACAGCAGCTCGAGGTCGCCGCTCGCGTTCACGTAGCGCTTGCCGAGCAGCGTGCCACCGTTGGCGTCGGCCGCCACGGTTCCGCCCTCGGGTTTGGCTTCGGCCATCGCCAAGAGCGCCGCGCCGCCGCACGTCACCGAGACGTCGTCCTTGGGCGCGGCGATCACCATCACCTCGGTGGTGCACACCGCACTCTTGAGCCGTGTTCCTGCCTTGAGCTGCGCCATCGTTCGCCTCGTCCGTGGGTCACGGGAAACGCCGCGCCCACGAGTCGCGGCGCGCGTGGAAAGGACCGTTCTTGACCCGAAGTGAAACACGTTCTATCTTGCCCGTCCACCTCGTTTCAAGCGGAAAAACAGGGCACTTCCCGCACTTCGTGCCCTCTCCGCACGGCGCGCCACACCGCCAGGGAAAGCCTCACCGTGACGGCTCCGGTTCGGGTTTCGAAGCATCGCCAAGCGGTGGTGGTGGGCATCTTCGCCCTGCCCTATTCCAAGAACATCGGCATGACCGAGCGCCACTCCGGCGCGCTCGCCATCCTCGGCGCCCTCGTCGACGCGGGGCTCACCGTGCGCGACGTGGACGGCATGTTCCGCTACGTCTGGGAAGGCACCACCGAGATGGAGATGGCGCGCATCCTGGGCGTGCCCAACCTGCGCGCCTTCGGCGAGGTCGACTACGGCGGCGGCGCCGGCTGCCCCACGGTCGCCCACGCGGCGCTCGCCATCGAGAATCACCTCGCCGACGTGGTGGTGACGTGGCGAGCGCGGAACCGCGGCTCCACCGCACGTCCCTGGTCGCAACAGCTCATGGCGACCGGTCAAGACCAGTTCGAGCGCCCGTATCACGTGGCCCGCCCGGTCGACGGCATGGCCTTCCACGCCCGACACTGGATTCACAAATACGGGTGGACTCCAGAGGTCCTGGGACGCGTCGCGGTGACCCAACGCGAGCACGCCCGCAAGAACCCGGCAGCAATGATGCAGAAGCCGCTGACGATGGAGGACTACTTGGCGGCGCGCATGATCTGCGATCCGCTGCGACTCTTCGATTGCTGCCTTGAGACCGACGGTGCCCTCGCCATGGTCCTGACCAGTGCCGAGCGTGCCCGTGATCTCGGTGTCACACCCGTCTACGTCCACGGCTTCGCCATGGGCTCCGGACCGCAGATGACGGCGATGACGTTCTTCTACGACGAGGTCCTCGGCAAGACGCCCAATGCTTGGGTGGCGCCCGAGCTGTGGAAGTCGACCGGCCTCACACCGCGGGACATCGACGTGTGCCAGTTCTACGACGCGTTCACGCCCCAGATCCCGATCGCCTTCGAGGAGTTTGGCTTCTGCGGCGAGGGAGAGTCGCCGGGCTACATGGCGGACGCCGAGAATCCCCCCTACAACACCAGCGGCGGCGGCATCTCCGAGGCCTACGTCCACGGCTTCAATCTCTTGGTCGAAGGCGTGAGACAGGTACGCGGCACCTCCACCGCGCAGGCCGCGCAGGTGCGCAACGTGCTGGTCACCAGCGGCAACGTCGTGCCCACGGGGGCGCTCGTTTACTCGAAAGATCCCTGGTGACGCCGTGAGCGAGGCCTTCGATCCGAAGTCGGCGTTCCCTGTCCCCGTCGCGGACGCCGACACCCAGCCGTTCTGGGATGGGGCTTCCCGCGGCGAGCTCGTGATCCAGCGCTGTGGCGCGTGCCAGGCGTGGCTCTGGCAACCGCGCCCGATCTGCTCTCGTTGTCAAACCCCAGGCCCCACCTGGTCGCGCGTGAGCGGCAACGGCTTCATCGCCTCGTGGGTGGTGATGCGACCACCCACGCTTCCCGCGTACGCCGACAAGGTGCCGTTCGTGGTGCTGCTCGTCGAGTTGGACGAGGGCGTTCGTCTGCTCGGTTATCTGGTGGACGGCGACGGCGCGATGCTCAGGACCGACGGTGCCGCCGAAGGTGTCGCGATCGGCCGCCGCGTCGCGGTTCGCTTTCACGACCAAGCGGGCACGCGGCTACCCTGCTGGACTCTCGTTTGAGGTGAATCGATGGAATTCGAGATTTCCGACGAGCTCAGGGCCTTCGTCGCCGAGGTGGACCAGTTCATCTGCGACAACTGGGACCCCGAGGTCATGGATCCGATGCCCGAGCAGCTCTCGCAGGTCGTCGACACGCCGCCCAAGCGCGCCTTCATGCGGAAGCTCGCCGCCAAGGGCTGGCTCGGCATGTCGTGGCCGAAGGAATACGGCGGCCAGGAACGAAGCGGCATGTACGAGTTCCTGCTCACCGAGCGCCTCGCACGGGTGGGCGCGCCGCAGCCAGGCAAAGGCGTAGGCACGATCGGCAAGACGATCATCCGCCACGGCAACGCCAAGCTGAAGGAGTACTTTCTGCCGCGGATCGCCCGCGGCGAGATCGAGTTCGCGATCGGCTACAGCGAGCCGCAGGCGGGCTCGGACGCTGCAGCGATGCAGCTCAAGGCGACCCGCGACGGCGCCGGCTGGCGCTTGAACGGCCGCAAGATCTGGACGACGTCAGGCCACTTCGCCGACTGGTACTGGGTCGGCGCGCGCACCGACCCCGAGGCCCCCAAGCACAAGGGGATCACCCTCTTCCTGGTGGAGATGCGCCATCCGGGCATCACCATTCAGCCGACGTGGACGATCGGCGACGAGCGCACCAACGAAGTGTTCATCGACGACGTGTGGGTGGGCGACGACTTCGTGGTTGGCGAGCTCAACAAGGGCTGGACCTACATCTGCGAGGCCCTCGACCTGGAGCGCTTCGGCATGATGCCGATCGGCGCCATGGAGATGAAGGTCGACACGCTCTGCCGCTGGGCGCTGAAGGCGGAACGAGACGGCGCGCCGCTGCGGGCCGATCCCGTCGCGCGGCACACCATCGCCCAGCTCGTGACTCAGCTTCAGGTGGCCCGCAACATCCAGCGCCGCGTCGTGAGCGAGGCGCTCAAGGGCCGCGTCCCCACGGTCGAGTCGTCGATGCACAAGCTCTACGTGAACGAGCTGGACCAGCGCATCGCCAACGGGGCGATGGAGCTCATGGGTCCCGCTGGGCTCCTGAAGCGCGGCAACGAGGGCGCGCCCATGGACGGCCGCTTCGAGCGCTCGTATCGCTATACGGTGGTGAACACCATCGGCGGCGGCACCTCCGAGATCCAGAAGAACATCATCGCCCGCCGCCAGCTCGGGCTGCCCCTCGTGTTGTGATGGCTGAGTGCTGCGCCGCCGTGGGCCTTTACGCCTCGCCCCAGAAGCCGTCGTCCACGCTGCGCACGCGCTACTGCAGCGTGTAACGCGCGCGGTGCCACCCGCGGCCGTAACGAACCGCAGCGCCGTCAGACCGTCCTCCGCAGCAAGCAACCGCGTCGAATCGATCGCTTGCCCGAAGCGTCTAACGACGCCCTATTGGGTGGCTCACGCGAATGGGCGTAGCCTACCCGCGCCCTCCACGACTCCTACGG
Source organism: uncultured bacterium (assembly GCA_964450125.1). Taxonomy (GTDB): domain Bacteria; phylum JADJOY01; class JADJOY01; order JADJOY01; family JADJOY01; genus JADJOY01. The sequence continues at coordinate 17,484 of CAYVDO010000033.1, read as the reverse complement.
CTTTCATGCCGGGAGGCCCGACGATGAACGAGCGATTGCGATCGATCCGATTCAAAGTGTGGCCGGGGGCGGGACTGAAGAGCGCCGTGGCGGCCGCGGTCTTCGCCGCGCTCGCTGCTGGCAACGCCTCGGCAGCAACTGGGGGAACCGCCAAGACCAATCCCGCGGCCAAGTCCAACTGCGTGGACGAGATCTGGGAGGTCCGCGCCGTACCGAGCGACAAGGTCGGCACCAACGGCGGCGGTGACCAGGTGGTGGTGATCGAGCCATCCAACGAGCGTGCGGACGAGGTCTCGGGAACGCTCTGCCCCAAGCCGCTCAAGCGCACGGTCATCCAGATCGTCCCCAAGATCTCCTGAGCTCGCGGCGGGTCACGAGCGCGCTTCCGCGCGCGCTCGCAGCTCACGCCGCCTTGCCACGCGCCGCCACCACGGCGCCTCGACCCACGCGATCACCTCGGCGGGTGGATCCACGTCGTAGGCCCGCTTCCAGCTCGAGCGCCAACGCTTTCGGCTGCCGGCGCTCGACGCGAGCTCGGTGAGCGCGTCGAGGGCTTCGGTGGTCCGCGCCGAGCCTACGGTGAGCGCGGCCGCTACCGCGTGTACCGCCCAACCCTGCGCATCGATCGCATGACCACGGCGGCGATCGAGCCGCGCGAGGTCCAGATACGCGGCGATCATGCCCTCGCGATCGCCATCACGCTCGGCGGCTTCCAGCGCGCGCCGGAACGATCGCCACGCTTCGTCGGCGTCACCACGCAGCTCGGCCAGGCGCCCCAGCTCGGCGGCCGCCTCGCTCACCTGCACGCGATCGCCCCGCGCCACTGCGGCAGCAAGCGCAGCTTCGAGATGGCGGGCCGCCTCCTCGGGCTGATCGCGCTCCATCGCGGTGCGCGCCAGCCCGATCGACGCTCGGTGGGCACGCCTCTCGTCGCCGAGGGCGCGGGCCAGGAGAAGCGCTCGCGTCAGTGCCACCTGCGCCGCATCGAACCGGTGACGCGCGCGTTCGAGCGCGCCGAGCGACAAGAGCACGCCGACGAGCTCCGGATCCGAGGCTCGCTCCTCGCGGATCGCGAGTGCACGCTCGATGCGGCTCGCGGCCGTCTGCTCGTCGCCACGGTGCCTGGCCAGCACGCCGAGATGGTGAAGATTCGTCGCCTCGACGTCGCGGTCGCCGAGCTCGACGGCCAGCGCGAGCGAGCGTTCGAACCACCCCTCCGCTCCCGCGACGTCGCCATCGAGCGCCGCCAGCACGCCGAGCTCCCCCCACGATCGAGCCAGTGCTGCCCGTTCGCCACGGGTCTCCTCGGCCACCGCCGCCTCGTGGAAGACGGCACGTGCCTCCCTGATGCGGCCGCGCCTTCGTGCGCAGATGCCGAGCTGATGCCGGAACGCCGAACCCGCACCCGAGTCGGGCGGCAATTGCGCGAGCACCTCGTGACAGAGTCGCTCCGCGCGTTCGAGCGCACCGAGGGCGTCGAGGTGCGAGACCACCACCTCGGCAGCGCGCACCGCTTGCTCGAGCGCGCCCGCGGCCACCAGGTGATGGCGAAGCTCGATGCCGTCGGCGAGGTCCGCGCGCGCTGGGCGCGGCAGCGTACGAACCCGCCAATGCCGATAGCGCGCCGCGCACGCGTGGGCCGCGAGCCGATCCCCGGGATCGAGGGCCGCAGCGAGGACGCCGCGCAGCCAGCGCGGAACCAGGTAACGACGCTTCTCGCCTTCCCCGCTCGGCTCGACGAACCCTGCGTACACCAGCTCGCCGAGAGCGACGGCAAACCCTTCCGGGGGGTCGAGCGGTGGGCGCACGCGGGCCGCGATGTCGCGTTCGAGCACGAGCTGATCCGCACGCGTGAGCCCGAGCGACTCCGCACTCGGTTCCTCGCCACGCGCTCGGGCTGCGCGGATCGCTTCGTCGAAACGGGCCAAGCGCTCGGCGCTCGCCGGATCCTCGTCCACGTCGCGCTCGCGGCCGACCAGCCACGCGAGCCCGAGCTCGTCCACCGCCACACGATGCACGCTCGCGCGGCGAACGAGGGCTCGTGCCAGCGGGCTCGCCAAGGCCTCGACGAGGCGCGCTACGCACGCGTCCTCCAGGCGCGCGTCGTCTGAGCCGAGCACCTCGTCGAGCGCGCCGACACCGCCCGCGGCCAGTACCCGCTCGAGGAGACGCAACCGCCGCGGAAGACCGCGCGCCACGGAGGCGACGCGCGCCGCGAGCGGCGCCCCAAGCTGGACCAGATGCTCGGAGCAAAGCCGCATCCAGCTCGCCGCGTCGAAGCCGAGTGGCTCGAGGACCAGCGTCTCGAGGCGCGCGTGCCGCGCGTCGTCTTCAGACGGCGCGCGCCGCGAAACCACCAGCGCGCGCGGCGCGCCCGCTTCGCGCGGCCACGCTTCGAACAACTCCCGCAGGCTCGAGTCCGCGATCGTGCCGCCTTCCTCGAGATTGTCCTCGAATCCGTCGAGCACCACGGTGATCCCGAGCCGCCCAGCGGTCTCACGCGCCAGCCGGTCCCAACGCTCCCGCCACGGAACGTCGGCTCGGCAGAGATGCGCGGCGAGGACGGCGAGCGGCTCGCGGCCATCGGCTTCGGGGTCGTCGCGCTCGTAGCTGTCCCGCATTCGTTCGGCGAGCCTCGAGCCCACGGCCTCGACGACGTCTTCGGGGACGACACGACCCGTGAGCGTAGCGGTCAGCCGCGGCACTTCGTCCCCACGCTCCGCGAGCGCCAGAGCGAACGTGGTCTTGCCCACACCCTCTTGCCCCGTGATCCAGAGGCCTGGACGATCGCCACTGCTCGGGGCCTTGCGCCACGCGCGCAGCTCGTCACGCCGCCCGACCACACCGAATCGCGGCGGCGCGCGGTGCGCCGCGACGGGCACCGCAGCGGCATCGGTGGACGCGAGCACAGGGCGCACGAGCGGCGTCGTGACCAGCAACGCCGCCGGGAGTGACCCACCGGCGTGTGACGACATCTTCTCCGAGCCCTGCGCGGCGCGAGCGCGAGCCATTGCATCACGCGCGGTTCCACCTCGGGGACCGCTCAGCTCCACGAGCAACCCGCTCACCAGCTCCGCCTGTGCCTCTAGATCGGCGAGGGCGAGCACCGCAGGCAAGCCCGCGGCCAACAGCTCGTAGCCGACGCGCGCGGCTTCGAGGGCAGCGTCCCGGGGCGCAGGCGGCGCCTCTTTGAGCGGCGCGTGAGCCACGATCACGAGCGGCACGGCGTTCGCGCCGCCCAGGGCTTCGGCGACCCAGCGGGACGCCGCCACCCGCTCCTCGCGATCGTCGGCCCGCGCCACCGCGAGCTCACCCTGACGCATCGCCGCTACCAGCATCACCACGTGCGGCGCGCGTTCGCCGATGCTCGCGAGGGTCTCGCTCGACACCGCACGCTCCCGGAGCGTGACGCGCACCCGCCCTGTGGTGCAGGCGGGCTGGAGTGCCGCCAACGCGGCGCGCGACGCGCGCTCCGCGTCGACACGCGAGCCGGCGCCGTGTCGTGACTCGGGGCTGGCGATCACCACCAGCACTTCGAGCGGTGCGGGTGCGGCCCTCGGCAACGCCATGGCGCGCGACGGTTGGACCCGCGCGATGGGAAGCACGCCCGGTTCGGCCGGCAGGCGCTCCGCGGTGGTGATGGCGAGCGCTCGCCCCAGCACGCTCTCCCACTCGAACGGCTGCCACGGCCGATGGGCAACCTCGAGGGTGACCTCGACGCCTGCAGTCGAGGCGGTTGCTTCCCGGATCTCGCGGCGAACTCGCTCGCCGAGAGCGCCTGCGAGCAACGCGCTCGCGAGCGCTCCCGACTCGACGCCATCCGCGTGGGCCACCGAGTCGAGGAGCGCAGCCTCGGCGCGCTCGAAGACGTGCTCGATCTCGTGCCCGTTCACCGTCGCAACGAAGCGGTCGGCGGCGAGGCGCAAGTCGATGAGCACCCGGCTGCGGACGGACTCCGTGGGGGCCGCCCCCGCCGGCCAGTCGCTGGGCGGCGACGAGTCGCCGCGCTCGCCGCGCAACAACGCCACCAGCCGCCAAAGTTCCTCGCCGCTCGCGAACGACGGATCCGCGTGAGCCTCGACGCACGGCCGCGAGCGAAGCGCCGCGGGCAGCTCCTCCAGCGCTTCCAAGAGAACCGGCACCAGCCGCCGCCGCCCCGCGACCGCCCCGCCGAGCAGACGCCGCGCGAGCTCCGCCTGCCAGCGGTCGTCGAACGCCGCTCGCGAGATCAGCAACGCCTCGCTCCACGCCCCCGGGTTGCGATCGCGGCTGACCTCGCGACCCGCCAGCGACCAGTCGTCGAGCGCCACCGCAATCCCCACGCCGAGCAGACGCTCGGCGAGTCGCATCGCTGCCGCTCGCTCGGCCGGGGGATGCGAGATCGAGACGTACCAGGTTGGGGGCATGCTGTGGGGAGCCGATGACGCGCGGCTCGTGTAGCATAGCCGCGCGCCTCGGCGCGCCGGCACGCGGGCGGCGCGCAGACGGCCTCGAGCGCACGCATGCAGGATGCGATGGATCGTTCCGGCGACGCGGGCCCGAGCACACCGCACGGAAAGCTCGTCCGTCTCACGGTGATCCTAACGGCTGCCACGTTGCTCGTCGCGACGCTGCTCGTGGCGACGCTGACGGTGACGTTGCCCCCAGCCGATCCGCGCCGGATCCCCCTTTCGGCCAAGTACGTGTCGCAGCTCCCGGGGCGCGCGCCCGCGCCGCTCGTGATCGAGCGATCGAGCGACACCGCCGCCGACGTACCCGCGCTGCCGATCCAGCGCGCCCCCACTGCGAGCGCGGTGCCACGCAGCTCCCCTCGCCCCGCCGAGCTGCCCGCGACCGAGGGCGAAGCACCAACCCCAGCGAGCGCGCTCGAGGTGGACGACAACGGGCACTTTCGAGCGACGGCTGGCGCAATCCAGCTCTTCCGGTCGGTCTACGACGACTTCGGTGACTGGCGGCGAGATCAGGCGAGGCAAGCGATCGAAGCGACGATCGCGCGCAGCTTGCCCGAGCCCGCGGCACGTGAGGCCCGCGACCTCCTCGGCCAGTACCTGCGCTACCTCGACGCCTTGCGAGCCTTACCTCCAGCGGGACGAGACGTGCGTTCGCTCGCGGAACGCCTCGCGCAAACCCACGACATCGAGCGCTCGATCTTCGGCGATGCGCTGGCCGCGACGCTCTTCGATCCCGAGCACGATCCCGGTGCGCGGGCGCTCGAGCGGCTCATCGAGCGCGCGGACCCCACGCGCTCGGCTGCTAGCGCCAACGCAAACGCGACTGCGCCCCGCCCCGCGGCTGGGGCCGGCGGCGCAGCGCCGCAGCCGGCCGCCGAGTCCACCTGGGACGCTCGCTTCGCGGCGTACCGCGTCGAGCGCGACGCGATACTCGCCGACCGCAGCCTCGATCCCGTGAAGCGCGTCGAGGCCCTCGACCGCCTCCGCGAACACCACTTCACCGGCGAGGAGTACCGCCGCGCTGCCGGCCTCGATCGTCTCGACGCGCTCTTCCCGCCTGCCGAGCCGCGGTGATCGCCAGCGAGGCGCAGGCCACGCCGCCCTCAAAACGGCCGGAAGTTGTTGAGCGCAACGGCTACGCCGTTTTGCGCGAGGCCGTTGGTGAGCAGGTTCAGCGCGTCGGATTGCTGGTGGTAGAAGACCACGAACTTCTCGCCGAGCTGAACGACTGAGGGCTCGGCTTCGTCGACGATGAAGAAGGGGTTGAGCGAGTTGCTGGAGCCGCTACCCGCGCTGCCGTCGCCGGGATCCTCCCGCGCACAGAGCGGATTCAGCTCGGTTTCGGGCTGGGTGCAAAAGCCGCCGGGACCGTGCAAGGTCTCGAAGATGGGCTGGATCGCGCCCAAGAGGCACAAGAGATCGTCGTTCGAGATGCAGAGCGGAAAGTGCTCGGAAAGCACCGGATTCACTTCGTTGGCGGTATCCGGGAAGTGGACCTCGGTGGAGGCCTTCTCGTAGTGGATGCCGTCACTCGACCAAGCGACGCCGAGGCTGGTATCCACGGCGTCGTAGTCGTCGACCAGCGGTCCGCGCAGGTTGCCGGTGTAGTAGAGGATGAAGAGATCGCGGATCGGCCCGCGATCGAGCAGCACCATCGGTGCGGCCACCGAGCCGGACGCGGGATCGTCGGATCGCTGGAATTCCCAGTTGGTCTGCTCTTTGGGGCCGGTGAAGCTCGGGGTGATGATCGCGCCCGCAGCGGCACCCGTGCGGCCCTCGAGATCCGTGCGCGTGAAATGGACACCGTCGGGAGAGGTCGCGACACCGATCGAGCGGGAGTCGCGACGATTGCCGTCGAAGTAGAGGAGCCAGACACCGTCGGGGCGTTGCACCAGCGCCGGCGAGCCGATCGCGCCCGCGTCCCAGCCGCCGGCCTCGGCGCTCAGGATCGGCACGGGTGCGCGCGAGCTCAGCTCGTGGCCATCCGGCCCGACCCGCTTCCACGACTTGCCGTCTGCGCTCACCGCGAGACCGATGCCGCCGCCCTCGCCGCCCGCGTAGACCATCGCGTAGGTGGAGTCGAGACCCGAAGCCAGGCCGCTCAGCACGCCGCCTCGTACGACGCTCGGGGCGCTCACCCTGCCCGCCTCGAACCCGCTGCTCGCCGGCGCGAACACGACGTCGTCCTCTTCCACCGTCACGAGCGCCGGCCGGCAATTGTCCTCGGGGCCGAGCACCACCCGCGCGCGGCGGATCTCGCTCCGCGTGGAGGTGCGGTCCTCGTAAAAGACCGTGATCGAGCCGTCCGGCTCCAGCACCGCGGACGGCTCGGCCATGACGTGGCCGACCGAGCTTCCCAAGATCACCGGCTGCAGGCTCAGGTCCGGCGAGGCACCCGGCGGCACCGGCTTCTCGTCGGCGCACACGGCGTCGTACTTCACCCACGGGCCGATGCCCTGCGACGGCAGGTTCTCGGTGCCGCGGCTCTCCTCGCCCTTCTCGGCCAAGTAGCCGCAGCTCGCGAGCGCGATCACTGCAACCACTTCCGAGGCCGCGCGCAGCCACGATCGCCGCACGCGGCGAGGCTCGCCACGGCGAGTCGAGTGGACGTCCGCGCGTCGCATCAGAAGCGCACCGTCGCCTGCAATCCGCCGCCTACCCCCAGGCCTCCGATCCGGAGGTCACCGTAGGGCGACGAGGCCGGGTCCGTCTTCACGATGTCGCGATCGGCGAGGACGTGGATCTGCGTGTAACCGTCGATCGTGAGCGGCTTGGGCACGAAACGGCTCCAGTCCCGAAGCGTGAGGCCGAAGCCGAGCCCGATCACGTGAGTCGAGGTGTCGAGGAAGTTGGTGAGGCCGCGGTCAGGGCTCAGCATCGCGTTGCGATAGGCGTAGCCACCGCGCAATCGTAGGTCGAGATCCGTCTCGGCACTCGCCGTCCACTCGATGCCGAGGGAAGGCACCACGATGTCGCGGGCCGGCGGCGCAATGGGCAGGAAGGCGGGCACGGGCAGGATGATCTCGCCGAGCCCGCCTTCGAAGGTGGGTGTGGCCGCGGAGAACGTGGCAGGAAACTGCGAGTAATCGAACCAGCTCACGTCCAGGTCCACGGTCAGCCGTTCGCCCGTATAAGCGGCGCCGAACGACACCGTCTGCGGGCTGAAGAACAGCTCGGCGTCGTTGGGAAGCACGAAACGCGTATCCGCGAGGGTGAGCCCCAAGAGCTCGAGCTCTTCGATGGTGACGAGAAACGGTGCCGCGAGATGGGCCTTCACCTCGGCGCGGTACGAAAGCCCGAATCGCAGATGCTCGTCGGGAGTGATCGTGATGCCCGCGGTGGGCGAGAGCACCGGGTCTTGCACCGCGCTCGCGAAGCCGAAGCTCTGGGGCTCCAGCTCATCGGCGTCCGGGTCCGTCGCGTCGTTCGAGGGATCGGGATCTTGGACCAGCGTGAAGTCCGGCTCGCTGGAGGTGTCGAGGAGCGTCTGGATACCGACCCCAACCGACAGCCAACTCGCTACCTCCACGGCACCGGCAGCCGTGACTACGAGCCGCTGGTTGCGGGTGCCGTAGTAGAGAAACTGCGGCTGATCGAGCGGCAGCGCCAATAGCCGCGCGGCGCGTTGCGCCGGCACGTACACCAAGGCGCCGATCGCCACGCGATAGTCGAAGAAATCGGTGGGCCGGACCACGCCCAGCATGGTGCCGGTGATCGGTTGATCGTCGATGTCGCGGCCGTTGATCTCGAGCGTCACGTCCGTGTAGGCACCGGCAATCGAGATCTCGGTGTCGCCGACGCGGGTGAGACCGGCGGGGTTGTAGAAGGTCGCCGACGCGTCGCTGCCGCTGGCGACCGTGGCGAGCATCGCCGAGGCCCGGGGGCCGGCGCCGATGGTCTCGAACGGGTTTGCGCGCGCCACGCTCGCCAGCGCCACCGCACCGACCACCGCCAGCGCCACACGTGCGAGCGTGCGTTCCGTCATCGCCCCACCTCGCCGAAGGTGGTGCTGGCGCTGAACATCAGAACGAAGACGTCCGCCTCGCCGCGAATCGACGGATAGGACGGATCGGCGATGGGATGCCCGTCGGCGTCGGTGAGCGGCGGGAACGCGAGCGGATTTCCATCGACCACGAACAGCGGATTGATCCGCTCCTTGTGGTGCACGGTGGATGCGATCACGTCGTATTGGATGGTGGCGTCGAGGCGCACCGCGGCATCCTCGGTGAGCGCCCCGAAGATCGGCAGCTCCCGTAACGTGACGCCCACTCCGGCCGAAAGCAGGTGGCGATCGCCGTCGAGATACGTGGTGAGCGCGGTCTGCTCGGGAAAGGGGGTGGGCTCGAAGGCGTAACCGGCGCGCAGCCAGAAGTCGTTGCGCTCGCCCCGCCACGCGCGCCACTCCACACCCACCCGCGGCGTCCAGGTGTCCTTGGTGTGGGGATCGGCATTGAAGGCGTCTTTCAGATCGATCGGCACCACGGGGATGGTGACGTCGAGATCCAGCTCGAGCGTGGGCGGCTGGTAGCCGGACCACTGGTTCCAGGAGACGTCGAACGCGAGGGTGAGGCCGTCGCTGCGGTGGGCGAAGCCGACCACCCATTCTTGGGGCGAGTAGAGCAACGAGCTCGCGAGATCGATGTTGAGCGGAATCGGCCCGAGGGTGACGGTGACCGGAATCTGGAGCGGGATCGAGAACGCATCCCTCCACGTGAACCCCACGCTCCACGGCGCGAGATCCTCGGCCAGCAATCGGCCGTCCGCGATCACTCCCGCGGTGGCGCGCACGATGGGCTGAATCTCCTGATCGATGGTGGTGTGCGCGTCGTCGACGCCATCGGCGCCGCGCACTCCGGTGGGAATCTCGAGGTTGCCGCCGACGTCGGCGAAGAACACGCAACCCAGCCCCACCGCCAGACCGTCCAGGACCTTCACGCCGACCGCAGGTTGGGTGATGACGAGCTCCGTCTGTCCATTGAGAAGCACGTACTGGGGCACGAAGCTCTCGGGTACCTGCGCGTTCAGCAGGTGCGGCAGCCCCGTGTAGAAGCCGAGCCCGAACCCCACTCGCTCCTCGAGCGCGTCCGCAAACGGGATCAGGAAGCGCATCCCGCCGTAGACACCCAGCGTGTCGTCGATGGGAAACGCGTCCGAGTCGCGCACCGCACCCTCGGGGATCGGTGCTGCGTTGATGGCGCGGGTTTGGAAGTCGCTGTACTGGAGGCCGATCGCGAACTCTCGGCCCGGGCGAAGCACCACCCCCGCGGGGTTGTAGTAGGTGGCGGTGTAGTCATCGGCGTGGCCCGCCATCGCCCCCCCCATGGCCACGGCACGCGCGCCAAACCCGAAGGTGGTGAAGTCGTTGGCGCGCACGGCGCCGGGAGGTACGACGCTCGCGAGCGCGAGCGCGACCATCGCCGGCCGCACGAAGGAATGGAGGCATCTCATGGGGGCGGCGCATCCTACGGAGCGACCCCGCATCACGCAAGCAGCGAGACGAACGTCGTGAAGGATCGCCGAGGCCACGCCGTTCCTCAGGGGGCACCCTGCGTGGCAAGCTCAGGACGAGGGGAGAAGGAACCGTGCTCATGCCATCGATACCATCGCGAAATGCGTGGGTCTTCACGCTGCTGCTGTGCCCACTTCTGCTGACGGCAACCGCTGGGTTCGGCGGCTGCGGTGGCGGAGGCGATTCAACCGCCACGCCCGAGCCGACACCGACGCCCACTCCCGAACCGACGCCCACGCCGACGCCCACGCCCACCCCTACGCCGACACCGGATCCCGGGGGCACACCTACGGCAACGAACCGCGACATCGTGGTCGGCCCCGGTTTCACCGACGTCGGACCCCATCAGCTCGTGCGCACCCAAGCCAACGTGCTCTACCTCGTGGTGCCCACCTGTCAGGCGTTTTTCCCGAATTGTGGTGATACCGAGCTCAAGGTCTACGGCGCCAACGGCGCAGGGACGCCGAGCGGCTTCACCGAGCGCGACGGCGCCCACGCACCGAGCGGCCGAATCGGATCGAGCGCGATGGCGATCGATTCCAACGATCAGATCCACGTGCTCTGGAACGACGTCGGCGGAAACGTGCGCTACGGGCTCTTCGACACGCGCAGCGACCGCTGGACCGACTCCGAGGTGCTGGACTCCACCAACTGGACCGACTTCCGCCAGGGCGATCAAGGCGTAGCGCTCGCGCTCGACGCCGGCGGCGCTCCGCACGCGGTGTGGAGCGTCCGCGGTGACGACGGGCGACTGCACATCCACTACGCCAATCGCACCGGCGGCAACTGGCACCAGCGCCGTGACCTCGACGACGTGGTGGACTGCGATCCCCAATCCGACGGCTGCGGCGCGTGGCACCCGGCGATCGCATTCGCTCCCGACGGCTCGCTCTTGGTCGCGTGGCTCAACGGCACCGGCGCCTACACCCAAGACGGCACCATTCGCGTGCGCCGACGCGATGCCGCAGGCGAGTGGGGGGATTCGACGCGCATCGACGACAAGGCCCAGAGCGGCCTCGACAACGGTCCCTCCATCCTCGTGACCGACAACGGCGTCGTGCACATCACCTTCTGCGACCGCGGCAACCGCATCCGCTACTGGTACGACGACGGGCGCGGCTTCCGTGGCGACCGTCAGCCCGCCGACCAGGTCTCGCACAACCCATCCTTGGGCCCGGACCGCGATGGTGGCGTCTTCATCTACGCTCACGGCACGCCCGTGCCCGGCATCGGCGACATCGGCGAGGACCTCTTCTACTTCCACAAGCCCAAGGGGGCGACCGCGTGGAGTGCCTGGACGCTCTACACCCGCGGGAGCTACGACTCGTCGGTCTCGACTCGTTGGGCCCAGTTCTTCCATTTCCATCCGGAGCAGATCGACGTGGCGTACTGGGCGGATTCGTACCCGAACGTGACCCACGTAGGCGTCAACTGAACGGCAGCACCACGCGTGCTCGAGCGCCGCGGCGCGTGGCTGCAGCCGCCGCCGCGCTGCTCACGCTCGCCCTCACGGGCGCCTGCGGCGGGGGCGATGCCCAGCCCGAGGGGATCCGGCGCACTCCCACGGGCAGCGGGCCGAAGGTGGTGTGGGACCCACAGCACCGGCCCACCTCGGACGTCCCCTTCCCCAACGACCTGGTCACCGTTCTCGATCCCAGCGCCGCCACCGGACGCCGGCTGAACGTCCGCGATTGGGCACCTACGAGCCTCGAACGGAGGATTCGCGGCAAGGTCGACAAACTCGACGGCTTCGGCACGTTTGCGCCGATCACGGTGGCGTTCGACGCGCCAATCGACCTATCCACCGCCACCGCGGACACCATCCGCGTGATCGACATTGATCCCGGCTCGCCGCGCGCCGGGGTGGCGGCGCCGCTCGACGTCGGCGGCGGTAGCTTTCCCATCGAGATCACGCCCTGGGCATTCCCGCCCTACGATCCGGCTCGAAACGCGCGGCAGCTTCTTTTCGATCCGCGCTTCGGAGACGTCCACGATCCCGGCTTCGCCGAGCACTACGAGCGTCAGACCAACACGCTGGTGGTGCGGCCGCTGGTGCCGCTCGATCCTGGCACCGAGTACGCGGTGGTGCTCACCGACGGCCTCAGAGGCGAGAACGGCGAGTCGGTGCGCTCGCCGTTTCCCTACGTGAATCACACCTTCCAGACGGCGAGCCTGTTGCGCGCGGAAGCGCTGCTCGAGCAAGCCGGGATCGACCACGCCCACGTCGCCTTCGCGTGGACGTTCACGACTCAGTCCGTCACCCGCGAGACCGAAGCGGTCGCTGCCGGCATCCGCGGCGAAGGCTCACTCGGCTGGCTCGCCGCCCAATACCCGCCAGCGATCGTCACCGTCGACAGTATGGAAACTCAGCTCGATGAGCTCTTCTGCGGGCGGCCGGGCTACGAGAGCAACCCGTGCGTCGACAACGTCCACATCCTCCAGGCGGAGATGATCGACACGTTCCTGGAGCCCCTCCTCGGCACGCCCCAGGGCGGCGAGCTGGTGTCGAGCTTCGCGAAGCTCATCTTGGGGGTGGATCTCGGCGAAGACGTGCGAATGATGTTGCGCGTCGACGCCATCGACTACTTCGTCTTCGGGCGCTTCCGCTCGCCCGACTTCCGCGGCACGTCGGATCAGCTCTTCCACGTGAACGCTGCCGCTGGCACGGCCGAGGTACGCGAGGGCTCGGTCCCGTTCCTGATCGCGATTCCCAAGCCGAGCCCCGGCCATCACCAGCCCTTCCCGGTGATCGTGCACGCCCACGGGCTGCCGAGCTTCCGCTGGGAGGTCATCACGCTCGCCAACGAGTGGGCCAAGCACGGCTACGCGAGCGTGTGCATGGATGCGGTGAATCATTCACCGATCGTCTCCATCCGCGACGTGGAGATCTTGCTGGGTTCCATCGTGGGCGGGGTGGAAGACGGCCTCTGCAGCGTCTTGCCGGAGCCGTTCTGCGCGGAGCTGGTGCCGAGTGTCCTCGACGGGCTCGGCGAGCCGATCGTGAAGCTCGTCGGTTGCGTGCTCTTCGGGCGATGCGGCGGCGAAGCAGGCGGCATCGACTTCCAGACCGCGCTTCACGAGCTGCTCAGCACGGGGCTGCTTCGCGAGCTCCTCGTCGAAGGGCGCGCCGTGGACGTCGACGGCGATGGCAACACCGACCACGGCTACTTCTTCACCCTCGACCTCTTCGAGTCCCGCGATCGCGTGCGCCAAACCCTCGTCGATCACTTGCAGCTCATGCGGCTCCTGCGCGGCCTCGATCAAGCGAAGGTGCCGCGGCCACTCGCCGACCCCGCGCGTGCGTCGCCGGAAGAGCTCGCCGCGCATCTGCTCGCCGGCGATTTCGACGGCGACGGTGCCCTCGACCTCGGTGGCGCCACCAACTACGCGCGGAACGACGACGGCTCGCTGGGCGCCCCCACCGGTCCACAGCGCTTCTTCCGCACCGGCTTCTCTCTCGGCGGCATCCTCACCTCGACGCTCATGGCGCTCGAGCCCGAGACCCAGACCGGCGCTGTGGTGGTCCCCGGTGGCGGCATGGCGTCCGACATCCTGTTGCGCCTCGATCTGCGACCGGTCTCCGATCCGGTCTTCCACGAGCTCTTGGGGCCGGTAGTGGTCGCCGAGCCCAGCGCGAACGACCCCAGCCGCTTCGCGATCTCGTTCCTGATCCGCAAGAAGCTCGATCGCATCCGCTTCGGCGTGGATCCGTCGCTGATCGACAACACGTTCCGCGTCGCAGTGGGCGAGCTGACCGTGCCCGCGGGGGGCACCCTTCACCTCGCCAACGCGGCCAACGGCGAAGCGGCCAGTGTCGAGATCCAGCCGGGAGAGCCCGCGAGCGTTGCGATCGCCGCCGATCGGGGCGATGCGATCACTTTCGAAGCCCGTGCCGCCGATGGGATGGTGGTCGCCACGCTCGGCGCGCCGGCACCTGCGACCGGACTGGGACTGACCCGCAACTCGCCCGACTTCCGGCGGCTCGTCACCCTCGGCCAAGTGGCGCTCGAGCCCGCCGATCCGATCAACTACGCGCCGCATTGGTTCCGCGAGCCCCTCGCCGGCGTGCCGGCCAAGAACATCCTCATGCTCTCGGTGCCAGGCGACACGTTCGTGCCCATCAACACCCAGGTGGCAGTGGCGCGTGCAGCCGGACTCTTCGGTGCGAACGAAGGCCGGTGCGACGGCGTACCGCGCACGCTGGAAGCGTGCGGCGCCGAGCTGACCGACGACTGCGACTGCGTCAACCTCGCCCTCGCAGCGCGCGAGGTGATGCTGGGCTTCGACGAGCCGCCGAATCATCCGCGCTACGACATCGACGATCGCCAGAGCTGCCGAGGGCTGGGACCGCTACCGGCGCAGCGAGGAGCCAACGGCTTCTCGGCGGTGCGGTATCCGTTCGCCAGTCAACCGGTTCGCGAGGCCGACGGCTCCCTGGTCAACAAGGGCGAGCATTGGTTCATGGCGTTTTCGGATTGGACGATTCCGGTCAACTGGGGCATCTACGCACAGAACCAGATCGCCACGTACTTCGATCGCAACGGCCGCGAGCCCCCCGTGGACTGCGCCTGCCCGGCGACCAACCACTCCTGCGAGCTGACTCCCGACGCTCCCCCGGACGCGGCTCCGTGACCCATACGTCCACGCGGGCGCTCTTGGTTGCGGCGTTCGCCGCTGCGCTCGCGTGGGCGGGGATCGCCCGCGCCGAGCCGCTTTCCATCGATCCGCACCACGAGTGGGTGCGCATCGCCGAGCACGTGGCGGTGCTCGAGGACGAGTCGCGACGTTGGACGGTCGCCGACGTGATCACGGCGCCACACGCTTCCGAGTTCCGGAACGTGCATTCGCCCGACCTCAACTACGGCTTCACGTCCTCGGCGTACTGGCTACGCATCGAGCTGGCGCCGCAGCCAGGTACGCCCACGGACTGGATCCTCGAGGTCGCCTACCGCGGGTTGGACGAGATCGACCTCTACATCCCCGACGGAGGTGGCGGCTTCGCGTCGTCCTCTGCTGGTGATCGCAAGCCGTTCACGGTGCGCACCGTGCCGAACCGGTTTCCGGCCTTCCGGCTCACGCTCGACGGCCGCGCCACGACGACCCTATACCTGCGGGTGGCAAGCGCCGGTCCAGTCGTCGTGCCGCTCGAGCTGTGGTCGGTGGATGCATTTCGACGTCATCAGCAGGTCGACGACTACGCCCTCGGCATCCTCTACGGAGTGCTGGTGGCTCTGGCGGTCCAGAGTCTGCTCTTCTTCGCGTCGCTGCGCGAGCCCGCCTACGGCTGGAGCTTCCTGGCGATCGCCGCGCTAGTCACCGGCGATCTCGTCGAGGACGGTGTTGCCTTTCAGCTCTTCTGGCCCAACTGGCCGCGCTGGGAAAACCACTCGCTGCTCGTGTTCCTGGCTCTCGCGGCGGGTTGCTTCATCCAGTTCTCGCGACATTACCTGGATACACGCGAGCTCTTCCCGCGCCTCGATCGCTTCCTCAGGCGCGTGGCGTTGGCCGCAGCCCTGTCCGTGCCGGTGGCGCTCGTCCTCCCTTACTGGCTCGGCATCCGCGCCGCGACACTGCTCACGTTCGTCGCGATCCCGTTGCTCGTCGGGTGCGCCGCAGCAGCGGCGCGAAGGCACCATCGCCCAGCGCGCTTCTATCTCGCGGGGCTCGCTGCACCCTTCGCCGGCGGCATGCTTTTCGGCCTCGAGAACCTGGGCTGGATCGAACCCAGCTGGCTCACGCGCTTCGGTTTCGACACCGGGATGCTGCTCTTCGCCCTCTTGCTCTCCGTCGGCCTCGCAGACCGCGTGAGCACCATCCGCCGCGACAAGGAGCGTGCGGAGCTGGCATCGGCGATCGACGAGCTCACGGGCATCCCCAATCGCCGCACGTTCGACACGGTGCTCGCCCGCGAGTGGGCACGCGCGGGACGGATCGACGCGCCGATCTCGCTCATCATGGTCGACCTCGATTGGTTCAAGCGATTCAACGACGCCTTCGGGCACCTCGCAGGAGACGATGCGCTGCGGCGGGTGGCCGGTGCGCTGAGCCACGCGCTCAATCGGCCGGCGGACGTCGTGGCGCGATTTGGCGGCGAGGAGTTCGCGGTGGTGCTTCCGGACACCGATGCGTCGGGTGCGCTGCACGTCGCCGCTGCGCTTCATGCTGCGGTTCGCGAGCTGGAAATTCGGCTCGATCCGTCGGACGACGATGGCACCCTCTCGATCAGCCTCGGCGTCGCGACCGCTCGGCCACCGTTGGGAGGCGATCCCGCGCCGCTGGTGGCGTCCGCGGACCGCGCGCTCTATCGCGCCAAGGAGCGTGGCCGCAATCGCATCGAGGTCTCCGGCACTGCCGCCCATCGCTGGGGCCAGCGACAGATCAAGAGCGCCTGAACGCGCTCACCAGGAGACGTCGAAACGCAAGCGGATGCGGTCGACGTCGGCCAGCTCTGCGCCGTCGCCGTCGCGGAACACGGCGCCGGTGAAGAGGTGCCCGTATTCGAGCGCTGCCTCTGCACGCACGGGCTCGAGGCCGAGTGGCAAGGCTTGGTGGATGGCGACGTCGACCTCGACGCCCAAGTCCTTCGCGCCGACGGAGCCCCCGTACGAGCCGAGCGTTCCCGCGCCACCGCCGAAGAACGCGTCGTTGAAGGGATCGACCCAAGGCTCGAGGGTGCGCGCCCAGACCAGACCAGCAATCAAGGCCGTGCTGGGAGTCGGATCGAACTCGACGACCGGATTCACGTAGAGCGCGTTGGTGACGGCGCCATCGCTCGCCAAGTAGTTGGCGCCCAGGAACGGCACGGGGCCGCCTTCGCCGAGCTGGGTCACCACGTTGAACGCCTGCGCGGCGGTCATCGACGCGACGAGCTCGTCGAAGAGGATGAAACCCACCTGGTAATCGGGATGGAATCGAAAGTCGGTGACGCGATCGTCGAATCGGTTGCCATCACCCGAGGCGGCGCCCGCTTCGAGCCGCACCGCCGCCACGGAGGACTCCGCGACGAGACGCGCGATCCCACCCCATTGCTCGGCGTCGCTCACGGGAAAGGGGTCCGTCGGAGCGGCCGCGAGCCGCGACACGGTGAAGTTGGTCTCTCCCGTGACGTAGGCCGCTTCCCATTCGAGCCGGATCTCGAAGCCGTCTTCCGTGGCCGCGTCGAGGACGAGTCGCCCGCTGGTGTCCAGCACCCAGGCATCGAGGAACTCGCGAACCGGTCGCGCGGGGCCGCTCACCAGGCGATCGTCGTGTGTCTGCTCGCGGCGCACGGCGTAAAAGCCGATGCGGCTCGCGGCGCCGCGCGGGCCGCCCGCGGCGCGATGCGTGGCCGGCTCGCGAAACGACGTGGAGCCGCGCGTGTCCCAGAGCAACGCCATCAAGTATTGGGTGACGTCGTCTCCCGGCTCGACCACTGCGCCGCGGTCGACGCCGAAGTCGTAGCCGAGGCCGAGGGGGAGCGGATCGCGCTCGGCATCGGGCTTCTCACCCGTGGCGAGCGCTTCGACGACCGCGAGCGGCGTGGGT
>CAYVDO010000032.1:0-32700 GCA_964450125.1 uncultured bacterium | reverse complement strand
CGTGCTCTTCGATGGTCCTGCGGGCGGCGACACGCGGGCAGTGAGCGGCAGCACCGGCTTCACCACGTCCTCGCTTTCCGTGGGTACGCACACGCTCACGTTGCTGGCCACGGACTCTGCCGGCGCCAGCGCGAGCGATTCGACGTCCTTGACGGTCTTCGACGCCACGGATCCCGCCTGCGTCGGTCTTCCGCGAGTCACGATTCTCACGCCCAGCGACGGCGCAACGCTGGCGAGCGACGATCCGGTCCCGTTCGAAATCGCGATCGCCGACGACTCGCCTGTCCCCGAGGTGCTGTCGCTCAGCGTGCGGTCGGACGTCGATGGCTTGCTCTTCGAAGCGGCAGCGTTGCAGCCCGGCATCGTGCGCTTCACGGCGCCCCCCTTGGCGGCCGGCACGCATCGCATCCTCGCCGAGGCTCGCGATTCCTGTTCGACGGGCAACGTGGCGCGCGCGGCAATCCTCGTTCGTGTCGTGAATCCCGCGCAGCCAGCGTGTGGCCACTCGCCGACGGTCGAGCTCTCGAGCCCGGAGGACGGCGACGTTTTCGATCACGAACAGACTGTCGTGTTCACCGCGCGCTTGGAGGATCCGGATCTCCCCGCGGACTCGCTGAGGTACATCCTGCGCTCGAGCCTCGATGGCGTCTTGGTGGAGCGCGACGATCTCGGCCGTGGCACCCAGACGCTCCAGACGGCATCGCTCTCCGTCGGCATCCACACGATCACGGCCGGTGTCACCGACGCATGCGAGCCGAGCGGCTCGGGTGCCGACGCCGTGACGATCCTGGTACGCGATCCCACGAGCGATTGCGACCACGACGGGATACCGGACGCAGGCGAGCCCGATCGCGACGGCGACGGGACACCGGACGACTGCGACAACTGCCCGGCGACGGCGAGTGTCTCGCTGACCGATGACGACCGGGACGGCGTGGGCGACGCCTGCGACAACTGCCCCACGGTGCCGAATCCATCGCAAGGCGACGCCGACGGCGATGGCACAGGTGATGCCTGCCCCGGCACCCCGCCTCCCACCAACGGCTGCCCGGACGTCCGGCCGTGCACCCCGAGCGATCTCGACTGCAAGATCGACGGCACCTGCGAGCCCAAGCCGACCTACGGCGGTGACGTTCCGCAGCAGTGGTTCGAGAAAGCCTCGGACGCGTTCCTGTTGCAGATCGCCACCGACGATCCGCAGGCGCTGAATACGCTGCTGGCGATCCTGACGGAAACCAATCGCAGCGGCGATCTGACCGACGTGAACGATCGCAACCGGTTGCGCGAGATCATCGAGAGCCTGCTGATGCAGCTCTGGCCGGCGCAGGTTCCTCTGGTGGGTGACCTGCTGGGTTTCGAGAGCACGGACTCGAACGGTCCGTCCGTGCCGCCCTCGCACACCCACAGTGGAGGCGGGCTATCTTGCGCGATTCGCGAGCCCACACGCCACTCGCGCGAGCTCGACGGCGCGCTCATGCCGATGCTCGCCGTTCTCGCTTTCACCACTGCCGCGCGCAGGCGGCGCCGGTGGGCTACCGCAGCGAAACCCGGCCAATCGCGGTAGTTGCCGTTGCGAATCGCGCCTGGTTCCTCCGAGCGAGCGTGGGTCGCGGCGCTCGCCGGCGCGCATTTCGTGGCCTTGCTCGCGCTGCCGGTCGTACAAATCACCGACCACAAATTCCTGTTGATGGCGACGGATTCTCTGCTGCGCCGCGGAACGTTGCGCTTGGACGGCCTCGCGCTGCGCGATGCACCCCTCGTTCCAGGCGCGGAGGCACGGTCGCCGGACTATAGGGTCGAGGTGGCCGGTGGTCACTACTACCATTCGTTCCCGGTGGGCACGGCGATTCTGAGCGCACCGCTGGTTGCGGCGGGACGCGCGTTCGGCGTCGTCAGCGTCGACGGCAGCGGGGTGTATGAGCCACGAGGGGAACGGCGGCTCAATCGCGTGGGCGCGGCGAGCATCGTCGCGTTGATCGTGGTGCCGTTCTTCGCGATCGCTCGTTCGTTCGCGAGCGCGCGTGCGAGCGCCGCGCTCACGAGCGTGGTCATTCTCGGCTCGCCCCTCACCAGCACGGCCTCGCGCGGCTTGTGGTCGCACGATTTCGGAGTGTTGCTCGTCGCGTTCGCCCTCGCGCACATCCTCGCGACCGAGCGGCGCGGCCGAGCGATTCGGCCCGCGTGGCTGGGCTCGCTCTTGGCCTGGGCGTTCCTCAGTCGTCCCACGTTCGCGCTCGCGGCCGTCGCCTGCGTCGCGCCACTCGCGGCGGCGCCGCGGACGCGCCGCGCGGCTGTAGGCACCGTGGTCGTGTTCGCCGTGTGGTTGCTGCCGTTTCTCGTGTGGGCGCACGTGTCACGGGGAGGCTGGCTTCCCTCGTACTACCAACCCTCGCGTCTCCATCTCGCAGGATTCGCCAGGGGCTTCGTTGGCAACCTTCTCAGCCCGTCACGAGGCTTCCTGGTGTTCGTGCCCTGGCTGGTGTGGCTCGCCTGGGTCGCGTGGCGGCGGCGGGATCACATCGAGGCACGTCGCTGGGTCCTGATCGCGGCGCTCGTGACCGTAGCCGAGTCGCTGGTGGTGGCGTCATTTCCGAAATGGTACGGCGGTCACTCGTACGGCGCGCGCATGATGACCGACGTCGTGCCGTGGTGGTTCATGGCGCTCGCGATCGTGACCAGCTCGTTTGGAGCGGTCGATGCGTCCGCAAGGGGACGCCGCAATCGCGTTCCGATGCGCTCGGGTGCGGCGCTCTTCGCGATCGCGATCGCGCTCAACGTCGTCGGCGCGGCGAGCGCCGCGAGCTGGCGCTGGAACGCGCTGAGCGGCGGGATCGACGTCAGCGTCGAGCGGCTATGGAACTGGCGCGAAGCGCAGTTCCTCGCGCCGCTGCTACCGGATCCGCGTGCGGCGCGGTGATCACCCGCCGGCGGCAGAAGCCGCGTGATGCCAGCGCATCAACGCCGCGCGATGGGGCGAGCGGCGAAGAGCCGATCGTAGATCCAGCCGGGGATGAAGTACTGCCGCTTGTTCATCACCGCGCCGATGATGTTGCCGCCCGCGCGATTGATCTGCTCGACCGCCACGTTCACGACCTGGCGGCGCGTCTTGCCTGCCTCGATGACCAGCACGAGCCCGTCGACGTGCTGGCAGAGCAAGAGCGAGTGCGTGGAGTCGAGCACGGGCGGTCCGTCCACGATCACCAGCCCGAACTCCTGCTTGAGCCGCGCCATGAGCACCGGGAACGCGTTGGCGAGCTCGACCAGACCGATGTCGCGCTTGCCCGCGCCGATGGGCAGCACCCACAGATTCTCGTCGACGAGCGGCAAGCAGGCGGAACCGATGTCGGCGCCGGCGACGTCCGGCAACGAGGGGAGCCAGCCGTCCTTCGGGTCGCCCAAGCGCTCGCTCAGCGCTGGGTGCTTGACGTTCATGTCGACGAGCAGGATCTGCGCATCACCGAGGTTGCGGGAGAGGTTGCGCGCTGACCGCACGCAACTGTAGGTCGTTCCCTCACCGCCGTACGTCGAGACGAAGAGGAAGCTCTTGGCGACCGAGAAACCACCGACGCCCAGCCCGAACGTGAGCGCGCCGCCCCCCGGCACCACGGCCGGCAAGGTGGTCGACGCCATGCCGTTGCCTCGCGCGTCGGCAGGCTGCGCAGCCGGCGTCGGTGCGGATTGATACATCTTGAGCAGCAGAGGATCGATGGCCATCAAGTTCCTTCGTTCGCCGTGACGCCGCTTGGCGCAGGCGACGGGCACGCCTCCGTCGCACCACCCACGTCGAGCCGCTTCCAGTACGGGTACACCACCGCCAGATACGCGCTCAGCGCGATCCCGCTCGCCACCGGCAGGCGCAGCGCGACCGGAGTTAACCAATCCGCCCACGGTAATGCAAAGAGGAGGCCGAGCATGCAGGTGGTGCCGGCGACGATGCGCCCGACGGCCCGCGTTTCGGGCCAGCCTAAGTCCGCTCGTTTCCAGAGATAAATCGTCACGATCCAGACCGTGACCGAGGATGCGAGCGCGATCCCTTTCACTCCCAAGGGCAGAAGCAGCAAATCCGACAACGTGTTGATGACCAGCGCCAAGATCCCGAATCGCGCCACTTCGCGGGTGTTGCGCTCCACGAAGTACATGCCCTTGATCCCCATGCCCGTGAGGCTCGCGGGCACACCGACGGCGTAGGCGATCACCGTCCCGGCGGCGATCGGCGCCTGGGCGGCGGTGAACTTGCCGTGCAGCAGGATGAGCGCCACCAGGTCGTGAGCCGCCCACACCACCAGCACGGCCAGGGGCAGCCCAACCGATATCAGGAACGTTGCCATCACCGAGCCCACCCGCCGCATGCTGCCCTCGGTGACCCGCGTGGTCGAGAGTTCGGGAATGAAGACGGAGATGAAGCTCGTCGCCATGAGCACCGGCAGAGCCTTCGCGAGCCGATCGCCGAAGCCCAGGATCGAGATGCTCCCCTCGGGCAGAAACGACGTGATGAAGCGATCGACGAACGGGTTCGCCTGATCGAGCAGCAAGAAGACGCCGATGGTGGCGGCACCCGCCTTGAGCGGCGCGAGGTCGCTCAATCCCTCGAACGGCGCAGTGGTCGCAAGCACCGGGATGCGATGCCGGTGGGCCGCGTGCACCAAAATCGCGAGCTGCGCCGCCGCGGCCCCCACCAGCCCGACGGCATATCCGCGCACGCCGAACCAGCCGCCTGCGACGAAGAGCGCTCCCATCGCCACCACCCGCCACACGGTGGCTGCGAGCTCCGGCTCGTAGAAGACGCGGCGCGAGTAGAAGATGCTCTGACCAACTCCGAAGACACCGAGCAGGAAGAACGAAGGAGCCAGAAGGCGAAGGAGATGGCCGCCTTCCACGAGCGCCGCTTCCGGCAGCTTGGGTGTCACGACGCGCGGGATCCACGGCGCCACCGCGAAGAGCAGCACCGTCGCGGCGGCCAGCACCACCAGCCACCAGGTCATGAAGAGCTGTGGCACGCGGTCGCGCTTGGCGATGGCGCTCTCCACCAGAATCGGGATGAGCACCAACCCGACGACGCGTGGTAGCTCGCGCGCCAGGTTCACCGCGATGAACATCGCGGTGTTGAGCGCGTCCATGAAGCCGTCGGTCGGAAGCACCCAGGCGAGCGCCAACGCGAGCACGAACCCGAGGCCGGTGTTGACGAGCTTGAGCGCCGAGAGCGTCGCGCCCTTGCCGAGGCTCACGACACGCTCACGCGATCGCCCTACCGCGACGTGAATTCGCGAGCACCTCTGCGTACAGCGCTTGGTGTCGCTCCACCACGCCCGCGAGAGTGTAGTTGCGCTCGATCTCGACGCGCGCGGCATTGCCACGGGCGCGCGCGGCGGGCGGATCGGCGAGGGTGCTGCAGATCTCCGCGGCCATCGCGACCGGATCCGCCGGCGGCACGAGACCGCCGATCGCGTCGAGAAGCTCCGGGTTCCCGCCGACTCGGGTCGCCACGATCGGCAACGCTGCGCCCATCGCTTCGAGCACCGCGTTCGAGAGCCCTTCGCGATGCGACGGAGCGACGTACAGATCGGCCTCCGCGAGCAGCGCGGACACGTCGTCGCGGTGGCCGAGGAACTCGACGCGCCCGGATACGCCTTCGCTGTGGGCGAGCGCTTCCAGCGCCGCGCGCTCCGAGCCATCGCCCACGAGCCGTGCACGGAAATCGACGCCGCCGCGACACAGCTCGCCGAGGGCGCGAATCAGCACGTCGAAACCCTTCACCGTCTCGAGACGCCCCACGCCGACGATCATCGGTGGCGAGCGAAAGCCCGTCGGGCGCGCCAGCGGCGGCGCGAACACGTCGGTGGCGAGCCCATTGGGGATGACGATCATCCTGTTCCTGTGCACGGGCATGAACTTCGCGAGGTGATCGCGCACCGCTCGTGACACGCAGATCACGCGATCGGTGAACGCGGTGAGCGCGGCCTCGGGCAGATAGGTCTTCCAGGGCCGCTCGCGAAAGCTCAGGGTCGCGTGGGTGTGGACGATGCCGCGAGCGCGTGCGGCGAGCGCAGCGGCTCGCCCGTAGGTTCCGCCCGAGAACATGTGACTGTGCACGAGATCGACGCGCTGATCGTGGATCAATCGAACCAGCGCAAGCACGCGATGGTACTTCGGCCGGGCGTCGATCCGCACCACGCGGATCCCTTCGGCGGCAAGCGCGTCGCCGAGATCACCTGGCAGGAACGTCGCCACGATCGGCCGGAAACGCTCACGGTCCATGGCACGCACGAGGCGCGCGAGCGCCGTCTCGCGCCCGCCGAGGTGCATGTGCTCGATGACGTGCAGGACGGTGGCGGGCGCCATTCGATCAGTGCTCGCCCGGACGCATACTCGGCTCGGAGCTCTCCGAATGTGCCGCCGCGAGCGCGGGGTGAGCGTCGTGCGCCGTGTCGGGTGTGGATTCCGACGGTGCGCCGCTCACTTCCACGCCCACGTTGCTCGCGTATTGCGCCCAGTACTGCGCGTGGGCGACGGCCGCGAGCTCGCGCCGCGAACGCTCGCTGAGCGCGCGAACCGTCGCCAGCATCAGCCACAAGTACTTGTTGAGCGCCATCACCTGGAACATGCCCAGCATCAGAAGACCGATCAGCGCGAGCAGCACGGCGCGCGCGTGCAGGCCGACCTCACCGGTCATGCGCCGCAGTCGCCACGCCGAGCGTACCGAGACCAGCAGAAATCCACCGAAGATCACGGCTCCCACGAACCCGCCTTCGGTGATCACCGTCAGGTACATGTTGTGCGCCACGCGCTCCATGCCGATGAGCGAGACCTCGGACTGGTACTCGGCGCGTGCGTGCAGGACTCGAAAATTGCCCGGGCCAGCGCCGAACACAGGATGATCGGCGAGAATCCGCGAACCCACCCGCAGGTAGTTGGTGCGACGCCAGAGCGAGATGTCCTGCTGGCCACTGGTGTCGAAGGTGAAAAGCGTCGCCATTCGCTCCCAGTAGCGACCCGGCACGGCCGGCAGGCTCGCCATCACCACCAGGATCGCTGCGACGAACCACGCAGGGTGGATCTTCCGCCACGACATGGCCGTGAACAGCAACAGCATCGTCCCCATCACCAGGAACGCCGAACGCGAGAAGGTGAGCACCAGGCCCGTCATCATGAGCCCGGCGCCCACGAAACCCCACAGGCGTGGCCGCCCGCGTCGGCCCACGATCGCGAACAGCGACACCGAGAGCGGTAGCAGCAGAAACGTGGCGAAGAGATTCGGCGAGATGCTCGACGCACCCGTGATGCGCGTGATGCTGTCCGAGACGTCACCTTCGCTCGACATCGTCGAGAACGGGTTGTTGCCCATGAGGTAGGTGCCGATGCCGATCGCCACCGAGATGCCGACGGTGATGCGCACGGCGGCGAGCAGCCGCGTCTGCCAGATCGGCTCGACGAAGCTGCGGCTCAGCACCAGATAGAAGAGCCACATGCTCAGGCTGCGGCGAAAGTCGTTGAGCGCCGTGGGGCGATGCTCGGCGATCAGCACGCCGAGCGCCGAGTAGATCGCCCACATGAGTAGCCAGCGGTCGATGGGGTGCAGCGACACGCGCCGGTCGGCGCTCACGAGATAACGCAAGAAGAGGATCGCGGTCGCTGCGGGAAAGAGCAGCTTGGTGAACGTGAGCGCCGCTGCGGTCTGACCGGGCAGCACCGCGAACACGTCGAGCGGGATGAGCGCGATCATCGCAAGCAGGATCGCCTGCGGATTTCGGAATGCGAACGGCGCCAGTGCCAGCGCCCCGGGCATCGCGAGCAGCGCCCACGACTTGGCGCCCATGGCGTACGCCACGGCGACGATCGCGAGGCTGAGCAGAAACGCGGCGATGAAGACCAGCGCCATCGCTCACCCGTCCCGCGACCGATCCGGCTGCGCCGACGCTGCAGACGCCGCCGAATCGCGTCTCACGCTGCGGAACGACCCGACCACACGCACGTCGAGGTGGGTGTCGTCGTGCCTGCCCGCGAGGTTGCCCGAGCTCCGGCGACCGCGAGACGCGTCGCCGCGCCGAGTCAGGCCGAATCGAAGCCGATCATCCGGAGCGCCGGGCATCGCTCGCCACACGCTACCCGTTCGTCCCGGCCGAGAACCTCAAACCGTCTGCTCGAGTGGGTACGTCGCGAGCACCGGCACACCCAGCTCGCGCACGATCTGCTCGGGCAGCTTGAACGAATCGTCGAGCAGCTCGAGCAGCACTGCACCGACCACCCCCAGAAAGAGGCCGACGGCGAACGACAGCGAAATCAGCGTGCCGCGCTGGGGGAAGAGCGGGCTCGGGCTGACGTAGGGATCCGAGATCACCGCCACGTTCGGCAGCAGGCTCGATCGCAACTGGTTGTAGACGTCGACCTCGCCTTCCTTGCGCTGGAACTGGTTCACCTGCTCGAGGGCGATCTTCCGCCGCTGCTCGAGCACCGAAAGCCGCTGCTCGGCTTCTTCCACCGCTGGAATCCTGTTCTTGAGGTCTGCGATCTGCGCGGTGAGCTGCTCCTTGCGGCTGCGCACGCTGGTGAGGTCGTTGGCGAGGAACTCGGTGACGATCGACTTGTACTGGCCCGAGAGGGTCCCCAGCTCCCGGTCCACCGCCTGCACCATCGGGCTCGTGGGGCTGAAGTTGCGCAGCATCTCGGCGCGCTGACCTTCGAGCTGGCCCATGCGTGAGCTGATCTCGCGGAGCATCGGATCGGATGCCGTGCGATCCACTCCCAGTGCACGGATGCCGCGCGCGCCCGCGGCTTGAGCGCGGGTCAAGAGGCTCGCGAGCTCGTCATCGCGAGCCTCGAGCTTGTTGAGCTCGGTGATCATCTCGCCGAGCTGCTTCACCAGGCGCGTCTTCTCTTCGGTCGGAGCGACCAACGTGGGGTCGGCCTTGATGCGCTGGATCTCCTTGTTCACCGCGTCGAGCTCGGCGAGCCGGAGATCCGTCTGCTTGCGATAGAACTCGGGCGCCGCCGCGTTGCTCCAGATGGCGCTGCGCTGCTCGGTGTAGACGCGCAGGTAACTCTTGAGGATCTCCTCGGTGAGGTGACCGTCGAAGTGCTTGACCCGGATGTCGATCACGTCGTTACCGACACCGGGGCTCACTTCGACGATCGCGCGCAGCGCGGGAATGAGGGGATCACCTGGCAGCTTCTCGCCAGCCTGCTCCGCGTCAGGCTCCTTCACGATCAACGACTTGATTGCGTGGGGCGCCGCGGCGGCCAGCCGCGTCAGGGCGCGCAGCCAACGGGGCTGTGCTTCCGTCGCCCACGAAAACTGGAGCTCGTCGTGACGGGTACGCAGATCCGCCAGCACCCGATCGGCGAGGGTTGAGCTCGACAGGATGCGCTGTTCGTTGGCCACCATCTGGGGCGTGACCGGACGAACGCCTGTCTGCACCATCGAACCCGGCACGATCGCCGAGGTGTCGACGTCGCTACCCTTCACGATCACGGAGAAACTGCCCGAGTAGACCTTGGGCAGCGTGAAGCAGAGCACCGTGGTCATCACCACGGTGATCGCCACCAGCCACACGATCAATCGCTTGTGCAGGAAGATCATCACCAGCAGCAGCCGCGCCAGCTCGGACGGCCGCTGCTGGGAAGGGGTCTCGTCGAATGCCGTTGGAATCGGCATCCCGGGAAAGCCGGGCGGGAGACCCGCCGTGGGTCGGTTCGCGATCACGGGTTCTGGGTGATGACCTTGGTGCCGTTCTGAGTGGCTTCCAGGAGGTTGTACGAGAAGCTCACGCTGTAGCCGCGGAAGAACGTGATCGCCGCGAGCCGGCTCGAGAGGTAGGCGAGATCGGTGACTCGCGAGCGCGGGATCCACACCACGTCACCTGGCATCACCACCGCCACGTTGCCGTCTTTGTCGGCGTTGAGCGGATCGGTGAGGTCCACGCGGCGGACGATCACGTCCTTGCCGGCGGCGCGCATGGTGATGACTTCGTCGGGAAGCGCATCGATGGTGAAGCCGCCGGCGAGCGCCACCGCTTCGAGCACCGTTCGCGGGCGTTCCATTCGATAGGCGCCGGGGCTGCGCACGTCGCCCAGAACGAACACCTTGGCGCCTTCGCTCTGGGTGAGTCCGACGTTGACAGCCAGCCGATCGTAAGCGCGCCCGTACTCCGTCGAGACGGCCGCCGAGAGCTCGGCGAGCGTCCGTCCGCCGGCCTGGATGTCGCCGACGATCGGAAACGTGGCGCCGCCGTCCGGGCGCACCACGATCCGGCGCACCGGGCCGTTGTCGCTGCTCGACACTGCCTTGAGCAGCTCCTGGGTTGCAGCGTCGAATTGCTTGACCGAGATGAAGACGTCCGGATCCCGAAGCGTCCCTTTGTAGGCGTTGCGGATCTCGCCGACCAACTCTTCGGGGCTTTTCCCCGCGGCGATCACGTCGCCCAGGTAGGGCAGCGAGATCTTGCCGTCGGGGCGGATGGTCTGGGCGGAATCGAAACTGGGCAGCGTGGGGAAGCGGACGTCGAGCTGATCACGGATCTGGAGCAGGTACTTGGGGCGGAGCTCGTCGCGGATGGCGTAGAGGACGCTGAGCTCGTCACCCGGCGAGATGCGGTACTCGGGCATCTGGTCGAGCGTGGGGACGCCCTCGCCTGCGGCGCCCTTCATGGGGTCGAAGAGCGGCAGGTTGACCGGCTCCTTGGGTGCACAGCCGCCGAACACCAGGATCGGCAGCGCTGCGACCGCGGCGATCCGCGCGAGCATGCTCATGGCAGTTCCTTTCGGACGAAGAGCGAGACGCCGCCGATGATGCTTCGCGGGCGCCGCCGAGTAAAGCCGCTCGCTTGCCGGGACGACGCCGTGAGCAGTTGCGTCACGCGATGCTGCTCCGGAGCACGTACTGATCGACGATGTAGCGATTGAGGTGGGTCACCGGCTCGTAGAAGACGACCACCGATTGACCCTCGCCGTTCGTCTCCGGCGATCCCGGGGCTGCCGGAACGTCACGGCCGTCGTCGGGGTGCAGGGATTCGTCGCCGTTCGTCCCCGGCTTCACGCGATAGACGAAGCCTTTGCAGCGGGCGCGCTTACGCCGGCCCGAGCGCGGGCTGAAGGTCTCGAGCACCACGTGCACCGCCTGGTTTTTCTCGAGCGGCAGCGGCGTCACGAGGCAGAGCGCTTCGTGGTTGATGTCGATGAGCTCGCAGGCCACCGGCAGGCGCACCCGGAAGCTCTCGTCCGTCAGGAACGCCTCGACGTCCTCTCGCGCCACGCGACGGGTGACGCGCTTGTTGGCGAGCGACGAGACCGCCAGCGATTTCCGCACCATCGTCCACTGGGAGCGCAGGATACCGAGTTGGTCGGCCAGCGCGTTGAACGTCTCACGCATCGTGTTGCGCAGCACGGTGAAGGCCGTCGTGAGGATGAAGCCCACGTCACGAAACGGGCTCGAGCCGCGGGTGAGGAAGCGATAGTCGATCCGCGAGCGGATCTGCTTCGGTGTGGAGTGGGGCGTGAAGAACTGCGAGTAGCCGGTGAGCCCGGGCCGCACCAGGAACGTGCGGTCGTAGTTGGGGATCATCTGGCGATAGCGCTCGTAAGCCTGGGGACGCACCGGCCGCGGGCCCACGAAGTCCATGTCACCGCGGATGATGTTGACGAGCTGCGGCAGCTCGTCGAGACGGGTCGCACGCAGGAAACGCCCGAACGCCGTTTCGAGCTTGCCGTTCGGCACGTGCAGATTGGCGCCCAGCTCGCGCTCGGCGTTCCGGGAGAGTGTGCGGATCTTGTAAATCGTGAAGATCCGCTTGCCCTTGCCCAGACGACGGCCCTTGTAGATGAACTGTCCGCGATCTTCCTCGAAAACGTGGTGCAAGACCCAGAGCACCGTGATGACGAAGGCCGCGGGAACGAGGAAGAAGACCGCGAGCGAAACGTTCACCACGCGCCGCAGCCCATCGGCACGCTCGCGTTCGAGCAACGCCAGCGCGGCGCGATCGACTCGCGCGTCGGCGCGTGCCGCTGATGCGACGGTCGAGGAGGCGGAAGGCTCGGGGGGCCGCGGAAACGGAAGCACGCGGCCACGTTCTGCGCTGCGGCCGACGATGGTGGTGGTGGTTCGAGGATTGCGAAGCGAGCCGCTGCGACGCGGCGACAACGAGCCTGCGCGGGTGGCGCGCGGAGCATCGGACTGACGAATGGGCTCGGCCACGTCTGCCTCTAGCGCATCCGGCCCCAAGGAGGG
This sequence comes from uncultured bacterium, assembly GCA_964450125.1. Lineage (GTDB taxonomy): Bacteria > JADJOY01 > JADJOY01 > JADJOY01 > JADJOY01 > JADJOY01. Next base: position 20,483 of record CAYVDO010000032.1, on the reverse strand, counting down.
GCCAAGAGTCGAGATCGAAAGGAAGAAAGCGTCATAGTAGCTCCGCGTCCTGGCGTGGGTCGCGCGCGGAACGTAAAATTTTGTCACGCTGCGTCGTGACCTCCGCAAGCGACGGGCCGTTCGCCGTGCCGCGGCCCGGTGGCCAGGCCAGAGCCGAGGGGACGCCGTTGCTGCGAGCTCAGCCCACGAACTTGTAGCCCTCGCCGTACACCGAGAGGATGAACCGTGGGTTTCCCGGCTCGCTCTCGAGCTTCTGGCGAAGCTTCAAGATGTGGTTGTCGACGGTGCGGGTGTTGGGAACGACCTGGTATCCCCAGATGTCGGTCAAGAGCTTGTCGCGACTGACGATCTGCCCGCGGTTTCGAATCAACATCCGAAGGATCTCGAACTCCTTGGGAGTGAGATCGACGTGCTGACCGGCCTTGGCGACGCGGCAGCGCTCGAAATCCACCTCGATGTCCTCGAACCGGTAGCCGGGCTGATGATCGGCCGGACGTACCGGATCGCGCCGTAGGCGTGCGCGGATCCGCGCCACGAGCTCGCGAACCCCGAACGGCTTGGTCACGTAGTCGTCGGCTCCCAGCTCCAGGCCGAGCACCTTGTCGATCTCCTCCGAGCGGGCGGTCAGCATGATGATCGGCGTCGTGACGCCCTGCTTGCGCAGCTCGCGACACACGTCGAGACCGCTGGTTCCCGGCATGTTGACGTCGAGGAGAATCAAATCCGGCTTTCCGGAGAGCGCGAGGTCGAGCCCGGCTTGACCGCGCGAGGCGCGTAGCACCTTGTAGCCGTCGCGCAGCAGATGGAGTTCGAGACCCTGGGCTAGGTCCTCGTCGTCGTCGACGATCAGGATCGTGTGCTTTTGCGCCGTCGTCGGCTGCGGCTCGCTTCGGGCCGGTGCTCCTCCCACGTTGGGTACCGGCGCGGAAGGCGAGACGATCGGCCGAGGCGTCACGCGCGGCTCCAGACGACGCACCTTGTTCGGGTCGGCATCCCGCAGAGGATCGCGCTGGGTCATGGTCGCGCTGAGGGAGTTACCTGAAACACCCTCGGTTGGCGACCAATATGCCGCATCTTTGCGCGCCACGGAGGGCCACACACGTTCGATTCCGTCGCGTTCCATGAGCTGCGCCTCCCGTCTGTGTTCATCCCATCGATGAGCTGGAATCCGCTGTTCGGCATCGACCGTCAAAGCAAGCGCGAGGCCAGCGTGGTGATCTTCCTGAAATTGCTGGGATTAATCCACGCGAGCGGCCCCTCGGCGACCGTCCGGCAAGGCGGCAGTGACAATTGGATCTGACGGAAGAAGTCAAATATCTGGCTTGTTTGGCGTCCTGCATCGGTCTGTCTCTGTTCGTGAATCGACAGGGCCAATCGTCACGGTCGTGACGATCAGTCAAGATCGATCTGACCCCCAGCTTCTCGCTACTCGCCTTACGCCGCACAGGTTCCGCGGATTCGTTGGGCTTCTGACGATTCGTGACGATTGGCCCGCCAGTTGCTGTCATGTCCGCTCGGCGCGAGCGCAGGAACGTCGCAGGGGCGATCGATCCGCGGGCTCGTGCGGTTCTGGACGAACCGGGTCAGCCAGGGGGCAATCCAGCGAATTCGAGTCCTCGCTAAAGGCAAACCACTCGAAAGGGTGGGACGCAAAGCCACTGGCCCTCACTCTCTCACGGGAGCGGGCAGCAGGGCTGCCGAGCGGACGCGGCGACTCATCTCGAGCCGGTCCCGTCGCGCGGCGTCGCGGACGCCAATCGGGGCCCAGGCGCTCGGAAGGAGAAGCCGATGCGACCGCTCGTTTCCTTCCTTTCTTCTTCCTTTCTTCCTCGATTCACTCGGGCCGCTCGCGTCGCCCTCGCGACGCTGCTGACTTCCACCACCGTGGTCGTTGCCGCACACGCGGCTTATCGCACCGACCGCATCGGCCCCTCGGGCATCTCGACCAAGACCGGTAAGGTCGACGCGAATGCCGCCGACGTGCTCGCGAGCACCGAGCAACCGAACCCGAGCGCGCCGGATCGCGGCGTACGCGTCTTCCAGGCAGCGAAGAAGGGGTATTCCGGCGTGCTCACGTACACGCTGCCGAATGGTCTCGACGTGGTCGGCGCATCAGGCATCGGTCTCGAGATGAACTACCTCGGCGACTCGGGCACCAAGAAGCGCTGGACGGTGGAGATCCAGGATCTGAAACGCAAGAAGTGGGTACTGCTCGGCGACACCTCCAAGGCCTCCGCCGGCAGTTGGAGCACGCTGCGTTTCAATGTGACCGGCGACTTCTCGCCCTACGTCAGCGCGAGCCGTCACATCCAGATTCGCTACGCCACCACCGGAAAGAAGCTGACCAGCCGCCTCGACCTGGCGGCCTTCGCCGTCACGACTTACGCGCCGGATCCTCCCCCTCCTGCGCCACCGGTCGGCGACGGCGACCCGGCCCCCTCGATGGGACCGTCGGTGCGATCGGTGTTCAAGGGATCGTTCACGTCCTCGCCCGAGGCCATCGAGTACGTCGCGACCGTCCCGGACCTACACGTCCTCAGCATGGGCCCGTCGAAAGTGCACTCGATCAAGAGCGTCAATCCGGCCGTCGAGGCGTACTACTACTTCAAGACCGGTGGACTGCACGGCCCAGCGACGCGTCCTCCCACCGGGGATCCAGGGTGGGACCAGGTCATCGCGCAGGACCTCCTCTGGCGCGGCCCGAGTGGCGCCGCGGTGACCCAGACGCAGAACGATTGGTACTACATCGACATCCAAGACCCCACGAAGCGTGCCGCGTGGATCGCAATCCTCATCGATCAGATCGCTCAGGTGCGCGCTCAGGGTTGGGACTCGGTGTTCCTCGACAACGCCGGGGTGATCGAGCCCAGCCTCATCACCGAATACCCCGCCGATTACGCGGACGCGGCGTACTACGCGGCCGTCGCCGACGTACTCGCCGGCGTGCGCGCCGCGTTTCCGGGCATGCACCTCGTGATCAACTCGTACTCGGGCTGGGCGCCTGTGGGCCTGCGCGGACTCGAGTTGCTCGACCACGCCGACGGCATGTTCTTCGAGGGCTTCAGCCTCAAGGTGAGCGGCAAGTACTTCGACGCGGCCCGTTATCTGCAGCAGCTCGCGGACTTCGGGGCGGTGGTGGCGAGCGGGCGCATCGCCGTGGCAATGGACTACCTCGCGACGACCGACGCCGCGCGGCGAATGTGGTCGCTCGCGTCGTACCTGCTCGTGAACTCGTCCTCCGCCTATCACTACCTCGCCGGCACAGACACCGAGACCGAGCTTCAGCAATTCCCCGAGGACCAGCTCGCCATCGGCGAGCCGCTCGGCGACGCCGTGGTCCGGGTCGACGGGCTGGTCGTGCGCAGCTACGCGGGCGCAGTGGTGGTGGTGAACCCGAGCACCGCCAGCAAGAGCTACACGATGGGCGAAGGCGCGTGGGAGCAATTGGCGCTCTCGGGCGGCGGGGACTTCCCGAACCCTGGCGCTGTTGCCTGGACGCCGCTCGCGGACGCCGCCGTCAACCTCGCACCGAGCACCGCGATCGTGGTTCGCCCCGCGAGGTGAGGGTCTGGCGCAGAGCGGGCACACGGCTCACGGCACGTGCGCGCTCCAGCGGGCGGTGCTGGCCCTGCAGTCGAAGCCGTCCCAAAACACCGTGACCCTGTTCGAAACGCACACCAGACGGTCGGGATAGCCGCAGTTGTAAGCCGAACCGCCTTCGGCCCAGAGCGACGTTCGAGCCAGAGCCGCAGTGCCGTATCCCTTTTTGGTGACGAGGGTGTCCGTCCAATCCGAGCAATCCCGACCCGTCGCGTGCCCAAACGCATCGGTGCCACTCAGGAAGTAGGGGCTCGTATTCACGTAGCTTCCGAGCTCGGTCCGGTGGATCGAAGATGCGATGGACCCGTCCATGAGATCGGCCTTCGACGTCGCCACCGCGATTCCGTCGATGCGCCGGGACGGCCCGTTCGACGTGATGCGCGTGGACGCTTCCCCATTCGAGTCGGAAAGCCAGGCGACGAACGACTGCGGCTGCGGCAGGCGTCCCGCCGCAGCCCGTGCCCCGCAGATCTGATCACCGGCCGCGACGCCGGTCTGTCCATTGGCCGCCGGATCGACGTCGAGCCGCGCCGAATGCACGTTCGACGTCACGAACACGATCGACGCGGGTGCGGTCCAGCGATTGACGACGTCATCGCCGGCACCGCTTTCCAGGCACAACGGGCGGTGGGTCCCGCTGCAAGCGACGCTCGAGAACTGGCTCCACAATACCGACGTTCCCAGCCCCGTCCCCACGAATCCGTCGTCGCCAGCGTCGTGCGAAGTCCAGTCGTTGCACCTTGGTCTCAAACAGTCAACGCAACGATCGGACGGAGCATCTCGGCCGGTGACCCCGCTGGCGCCCTCGCCGCTCGACCGCGATCTGCCCTGAACACACACTCGAACCCAGCGCAGCCCAACGAGAGCGCGTGGATTGGCGGGACCCGATTTCCTGACGGCACCCACCAGGGTGTTGTCATTGCGGTGACTTTCTGCCTGTCGTGCCGGCAATAAATCCACGCGGCACCAGGGTGCCACCGAATAACGCTCATGTTTTTGACCTGGTGACGATTCAAGACTTTGGCAGCCAGATTGCTCCCAGACAGGTCGTCACACTTCTCAACACGCAGGGGAGTACGCACTTCGGACTCAATCGTCTCGTCAAGGGCAAACCACCGGAAACGGTGGGACGCAAAGCCACTGGCCTAAATCCCCACGCGGGACATGGCAGCAGGGTTGCCGAGCGACCTACCCAGAGCCTCCGCGGGGCCTGGGCCGATCGCAAGGCGCAGTCGAAGGCCTGAAGCCCGATCGCCCCATCCCGACCCAGGAGGCTCTCATGAAGTTCTCGCGCGCGATCTCATCACTGTGCGGTGTCCTGGTGGCGGCCCTCGCGGCCGTCGGCATCGCCTCACCCAGCCAGGCTGGCTACGTCACAGCCGAGCTCGCACCAAGCTCGGTGTCCACCGTTTCCGGCAGCACCGGAGGGCAATCGATCGGAGTATTGGCGACCAAGGATCTCTCCGGCACGACCACCGATCTGACGCGGGCGCAACGGTACACGCCGAGCTCGAGCGGGTACCAGGGCATCTTCTACTTCCGCGTTCCCAGTGACGTGGACATCGCAGCGGCCTCGGGCATCTCGCTCAAGGCCAACTTCTACGGCCGCGTGAAGAAGCAGCAGCGCTGGACCTTCCAGGTTCGCGACCTGAAGGCCAAGAGCTGGATAACCCTCGGCTACAACGACGTCGCCGCCTATCACACCTGGCAGGTGCTGAGCTTCGCGCTGTCTGGCGACCTCTCGCGGTTCGTCGATTCCAGCCGGCAAATGCAGGTCCGCTACTACACGACGCAGAACGTCGATACGAGCGATCTCGACCAGCTCGTCGTGGCGGTCACCAAGTACGTCGCCGAACCGCCGCCGCCACCACCCGACCCGACGCCGGAGCCAACGCCCGAGCCGACGCCGACGCCGGAACCCACTCCGGTGCCGCCGCCGAGCGAGACGGTGCAGGGCGTACGCACGGTGTTCAAGGGCAGCTTCTCGAACACGACCGATCAGGTGAACTACGTCGCCAAGATCCACGACATGCAGATCTTCAATGGGATCGGCCAGTCGAAACTCAACGCGGTGAAGGCGGCCAACCCGTCGGCAATCATCTACACGTACCAGAAGGTCGGCGGGCTTCACGGCCCCGACCCGATCGTGCCTGCTGGCGACCCGGGCTGGTCATCGGTGCAATCCCAGGACCTGCTCTGGTACGGCCCGAGCGGTAATCCCGTCACCCAGACCCAGAACCTCTGGTACTACGTCGACATCATCGATCCGGTGAAGCGCGCGAAGTGGATCCCCATCCTGGTGGCCAACATCCAGAGCCAGCTTGCGATCGGCTACACCGGCATCTTCTTCGACAACGCCTGCATCATCGACCCCAGCCTCATCACCGAATTCCCGTCCAACTACACCGACTCGGCGTACGTCCAGGCGGTGGGCGAGGTGCTGAAGGCGGTGCAGGCCGCTCTGCCCGGCAAGCAGGTCATCATCAACTCGTACATGGGCGCCGCCGGGTCCGGTAACCGTGGCCCCGAGCTGCTGGCCCACTCCGACACGCTCTTCTTCGAGGGCTTCAGCATGAAGGCCTCGACCAAGTTCTTCACCGATCGCGCTCGATACATGCAGCAGATCACCGACTTCGCGGGCGTGGTCGCCTCTGGCAAGAGCGCGGTGGCGATGGACTACGCACCGGTCGCGGACATGCAGCGCCGGATGTGGTCGCTCGCCTCGTACCTGCTCGTGAACTCGCCGCGCTCGTACCACTACTACGCAGGCACGGACGCGGGCAGCGAGCTTCAGTCGTACCCCGAGGACACGCTGGACCTGGGTGTGGCGACGTCGGACATCCTCGATCGCACCGACAAGCTCGTCACCCGTAGCTACGCGGGCGGCACGGTGGTGGTGAACCCCGATACCGCCAGCCACACGTACACGATGGGTAGCGGCAGTTGGCAACAGATGGTGCTCTCGGGTGGCGGTGCATACCCCGCCACCGGCACGGTCACCTGGGCCGCGGTAAACGGCACGTCGATGACGCTGGCACCGAACACGGCGGTGATCGTGCGCAAGGCTCAGTGACCCTCCTCCCTCTAGGTGGGTAACCCCGCCGAGGCCCCGACGCCGTGGGATCCCCTGCCCCACGGCGCCCCCGGGGCCTCGGCCTTTTCTGCGTTTTCCGGGGGGCTTTTCCAGCCCTCCGCCCATCGCGGCAAAGCCGCCATGGCGCCCACCCCCGCGGCAACTCGCTGCGCTCGTCGGATCGCCGCTGGCTCGCGGAGAGAGCGACGCCGAGCGTAGAGACCACGACGCGAATCGCGCCTCCAGGTGCGCCATCACGCGGGATTCCAGCTCCCTGTCCGCAAGCACACCGAGGTGACACACCGGGCGCGTGGTAGCCTCGCAGCCCCCCGTTTCGGCTCGATACGCGCGATGACCGTCCCGACCACCGCCTCACCTCGCAAGCGCCTCGCGTATCTGGTGATGCGCTTTCCAGCCATCACCGAGACCTTCGTCCTGCGAGAGATGGTGGAGCTCGAGCGCCAAGGGTTGCCGCTCGAGCTGTACGTGGTGATCCGACAGAGGGAGAAGGTCCTCCATCCCGATGCGCGGACGTACCTGTCGCGCATGCACACCTCGCCCTATCTCTCGCTCGGCGTGGTCGTCGCCAACCTGCGGTGGATGCTGCGAAAGCCGGCGACGTACTTCCGGCTGTGGTGGGAAGCCCTCCACGACCTCTGGGGCACCTGGAACTTCCTGGTGCGCGCAATCCTGCTCTTCCCCAAAGCCGCGACGTTCGCAGCGCGCATGGAAGAGCAGGGCGTCGGGCACATCCACGCTCACTTCGCGACTCACACCGCGTTCATGGCGTACGTGATCCACGGGCTCACGGGCATCACCTTCAGCTTCACCGCCCACGCTCACGACATCTTCATTCGCAAGGCGATGCTCTGCCGCAAGGTGGCGGCGGCGCGCTTCATCGCGGTGATCTCCGAGTTCAACCGCGATTGGATCGCGAAACACTGCGGCGACGCGACACGCTCCAAGATCCACGTGGTGCGTTGCGGCGTCTTCCCGGATCGTCATGCGCCTCGCACCCCGACCGGCGCGCCCCGTGACCGCGCGGCACCATTCCAAGTGCTGACGGTCGCCAGCCTGCGCGACTACAAGGGCATTCCCGTGCTCGTCGAAGCCTGTCGCCTGGTGCGCGACCGCATTCCCGCGCTGCGGTGGGAGGTGATCGGCGGCGGCCCGGACCGTGCCCAGCTCGAGGCGCTCATCGCCGAGAAGGGTGTGGGCGACGTGCTCACGCTCGCGGGCCCGAAACCCGAGGACCAAGTGGCGGCGCGCCTGGCCAGCGCCGATGCGTTCGTCCTCACCAGCGTGATCATGCCCGACATGCGGATGGAGGGGATTCCGGTGGTGCTGATGGAGGCTCTCGCCACCGGATTGCCTACGGTGGCCACGCGCATCTCGGGCATCCCAGAACTGGTCATCCACGGCCAGACCGGCTGGCTGGTCCCCGAGCGCGATGCGAGCGCCGTCGCCGAGGCACTCGTCGAGCTGTACAATGATCCGATCGAAGCTCTGCGCCGCGGCGCCTGCGGACGGGCGCGCGTGCTCGAGGAGTTCACCGTTCCCGGCAATGCCGCCCGCTCGAGGGCCCTCTTCGAGTCGGCGCTCGGCTGACTCGGCCACCCCACCGTCATCCCGCATACCCACGGCGCGACCCTACCGACGACCCATGCTTCTCGATCTCGTCATCTGGGGCTCGCTGACGGCACTGGTCTACACGTTCGTGGGCTATCCGCTGCTCATGGCGGTGTGGGCGCGGGTGCGCCCGAACCCGGTGCGCAGCGGACCGATCACTCCGCGGGTGACGCTGCTCATTTGCGCGCACAACGAAGAGGACGTGCTCGAGCGCAAGCTGGAGAACGCGCTCGCCCTCGACTATCCGCGGGAGTCGCTCGAGATCCTGGTGGTCGACGACGGCTCCACGGACCGCACAGCCGAGATCGCACGGCGCTTCGCCTCCCGGGGCGTGCGGCTCGAGGCCCAGACCCCACGGCAGGGCAAGAGCCTCGCCGTGAACCTGGGCGTGGCGCGCGCTACTGGCGAGTTGGTCGTGCTCTCGGACGCTTCGCCCGATTACGCCGCGAACGCGCTCCGAAACGCCGTCCGCCATTTCGCCGACCCCACGGTCGGCGTGGTATCGGGCCGCATCCGCCTCAAAGACAGCACTTCGATGGTCGAGGTTCCCGCAGGGCTCTACTGGAAGTACCAGGAGCTCCTCTGCGTGTGGGAGAGCGCCACCGGGACGACGGTGGGTGTCAACGGCAATCTCTTCGGGTTTCGCCGCGAGTTCTTCACGCCGCTCGCTCCGGATACCATCAACGACGAGTTCACGGTGGCGATGAAGATCGCCAAGCGCGGTTACCGCGTCCTCTACGACCCAGAGGCCGTCACCCACGACATCGTCTCGTCGTCGATGTCGGACGAGGTGGCGCGGCGCGCGCGCATCAACGCCGGTCGCTACCAGGCGTTGCTCCAGACTTCGTTCCTGTCGCTCGAGAACGTCGGGCTCACGTTTCGGCTCGTCTCCCACAAGCTGAGCCGCCCACTGGCGCCACTCTTCATGATCACGCTCCTGATCGCGTGCGTGGCCGAGTCGCTATGCACCGACGACCTCGTAGCGGCGGCGTTGCTGGGGGGCCAAGCGCTGCTCTACGGGACGGCCGGGATCGGTTGGGTCGCGGAGCGGCGGCGGTGGCCCAAGATCCGGATCGTCGCCGTGCCGTATTTCTTCGTGAGCGGGAACGTCGCGGCGCTCATCGGTCTCTATCGCTACGTGACCGGTCGACAGAGCGTGACGTGGCAGAAGCGCTCGGTCGCGAGCGTGTGACGGCGCGCACCGCGCTCGCGGCCACGCTGGTTTGCGTGCTGGCGTCGTGCGCGCCTGGCACGCTGCGGCCACCGCGCGACGCCGCAGCCACGACGGCGCGCGCCGCCGAGTGGCAGGGCGCGCAAATCCGCACCGTTTTCCAGGGCGGATTCGATTCGAACGCGGAGGACCAGATCCGCTTCGTGGCCAGCCGCCACGAGCTCTGGGTGCTGAGCAGTGGGCCAGCGAAGCTCGCGAAGCTGCGGGCCGCAAACGCGGCCGCCGTGGCGCTGCGCTACACGAAGATCGGCGGCCTCCATTCACCCGAGACCCGCCCCCCCAAGGGCGATCCCGACTGGGCTGAGGTCGAGCGCCGCGATCTGATCGCCCGCGACGACGCTGGGCGCCCGGTGCGCAACACCGAGAACGGTTGGTACTACGTCGACATCCTCGACCCCGCACACCGCGCGCAATGGAGCGAGCTGTTGAACGCGCGGCTCGCCGTGGACCTCGAAGGCTACGACGGCGTCATGCTGGACAACGCGGGCGTGGTGCACGCCTCGCTCATGAGCGCCCGCCCGGCGGGCTACGACGATGCGGGTTACTTCGAGGCCGTCCACGACCTGCTGCGGCGTGTTCGTGCCGCGTTTCCGAGCAAGACGATCGTATTCAACTCGTACGCCGGCTTCGCCGCCGACGGTCTGCGCGGTCCAGCGCTCCTGGACGCCGCCGACGGGCTCTACTTCGAGGGATTCTCTTCGAAGGTGAACGGTGGCGCGTTCGGCCGCGCGCGCTTGCTGCAGCAGCTCGGCGACTTCGCCGCAGTCGCCGCCATGGACAAGATCGGGGTGGCGCTCGACTACGTTCCGGCCGGGGACGTGGACGCACGGTTGCGATCGCTGGCGGCGTTCCTGCTCGGTGCCGGCGAGCGTTCTTTTCACTTCGTCGTCGATCCGCGCCTCGACACGGCAGTGCAAGACTACCCCGAGAGCAGCCTGGATCTAGGTGCGCCTCTCGGGGGCCTCAAGGCACGGCCCGACGGGCTCGTGAGCCGTCGCTACGAGCGCGGGCTCGTACTGCTCAACGCCGACGAGTCCCCGGTGATCTTCGACGTGCCCGGTGCGCGGCCAAACGAATCGCTGCAGCTCGTGGGCGGCGGTGCCTTTCCCAGCTCCGGCTCACTCGCCTGGGTGGCGGTGCCACGCCGCATCACGCTCGCAGCCAAAGCGGCCGCGATCATCCGTTGAACCGATAGGCGCGAAACTCGGCGTTGCGAAACGTGAGCTGGAACCACTCGGGGCGACGAGCGACGATGCCGCCCAAGCGGTTCTCCTCGTCGAGGCCATCGACCACCCAGCGAACGTGCACGCTTCGTAGGTAAGCCGCGAGCTCGTCATCCGGCGCCACGTGCGGCACGACGGCCGGACGCCCGGTGAAGAGCGAGATGGCGCGTGCCTTGCGGAACGCGATCACGTCGTCGGGAGCGGTGCGCGTGCGCAGAAACGCGAAGAGCTCGCGCGCGGACGACGTCGACACGCCGTTGGTGAGCGGTCCGAAGTCGAGTGTCGTGTAGCGGGCGCCGTAGCTCAGCACTGCGGCGGCAACCAGCAGCGCGGGCAGCACCCGATGCACTCGTTCCAGGGTCAGCAACGCATACACGAGGAGCAATGGCAGGATCGGCAGAAGGAAGCGCGTACCCTGTTCGCTCGGCCACGCCAGCACGATCCCGAGGTAGGGCACGAGGAACACCTCCAGGATCGTAGCGCCCGCGCGCATTCGTGAAGCCCAGCCGACGAGAGCCAGCACGATCGTGAGCCCGGTGAGCACCGCCCGCGGCGTCAGCCAGTAGCCGTTGTGCCACACCACCGAGAAGGCCCGCGTGTACACGTCGAGGTTGCGCAACACCACCAACGGATCGTTGCGAAGCTGATCGGTGTAGCTCGCTTCGGGAGGCAGGAAGCGCGACTGGATCGCGAAGCCCACGGCGTAGACCAGCGAGGCGATCAGCATCACCCGGGTGATGCGGCGCTCGCGCAGCAGCTCGGCAAGCGCGAGCGCGGCGACGAGCGTGATGCCGACGGTGCGCGTGGCGGTGGCGAGAAACGCGCTCAGCCCCACGAGTGCCGCCGTCACCGCCGCGGTGCGCGGGCGGGTGTCGCGGTGCTCGAGGCGCTGCGCCAGCGCCAGCGTCGCGTACACGAACGCGAGGAATGGCAGATCCGAGAGTACCTGATCCTTGAAGTCCCAGATCCACGGATTGAAACCGATGAGCCCAACGGTGGCGTAGCGGAGCCACGGCCGCGCGACCGCGCGCAGCGTGCGCTCGATCAGCACCAACGCCACGAGCAGGAACGCGATGCACTCGACCTTCATCGCGGTGAGGTTGAGCTCTGGCCACGTGGCGGCGACGACGGGAGTCAGTAGCAGCGGGAATAGCGGCGGGTAGGCGCGCGGCCCGGTCGCGGCCGTGGCGGCGTTGTAAACGTAGCCGGTCACGGCGTATGGACGACCCTCGACCAGGTTGCGAGCGTGCTGGACGTACTGCGCGAAGTCGGCCCCCCAGTCGTGGCCATCGCGGATGGTCGCGAGCAAGAAGGCACCGATCGCCAGGATCAGCGCCGCGAACGCGAGCCGTGCACGCGGAAGCTCGGGGCGCGGGGTGCGACGTCCCACGGGCTCGGAGGCAGTCGAGCTCGGATCCACCGGCGCACGCTCGGGAGGCGGCACGTGCGCGCGGCTTCGGATCACGGCCCGAGCCGGAACACCAGCAGATCGCGCAGGATCGGCGTGTCGAGAGGCTCGCCGCCCACTTGCGTCGCGTCGAAGAACCAGCCGGTGACGAACACGAAGCCGCTGGGGTCGAGCGCCACCGCCAGCCCGAGATCCTCGCCCGCGCCACCGAACGAACGCGCCCAGCGCGTGGCGCCATCGGCGCCCGCGAGCCGTGCGACGAAAATGTCCTTGTCGCCGGCGCTCACGAGCGGACCTCCGCCGAAATCGACGGTGCTGCCGAAGAAGCCGGTCACGACCACGTCACCGTCGGCTCGCGCCGCCACGCTCAGCCCCTGATCGTCGCTGGCGGCACCGATGCTGCGCGCCCACAGCGGATCACCGGTAACGCCGTCGAGCTTCGCGACCAGCACGTCCTCGGCGCCGGCGCTGGCGAGCCGGGTGACGCCCAGGTCGTCGGTGCCGTGGAAATAGCCCGTGATGGCGACGTGGCCGTCCGCAGTGCCGGCGACGCTCAGGCCTTGGTCGACGTCGCTCGCGCCGAAGCCGAGCGCCCAGATCACGTGCCCATCGCCGAGCCCCAACTTCGCCACGAACACGTCCTGGCGCCCATGGCTGTGAAGCTGCGTCGAGCCGAAGCGCGGATCGTGCGTGAAGAAGCCGGTCAACAACAGATTGCCTGCCGTGTCACTCGCCACTTCGAGGCCTTGGTCGTCGTCGTCGTCGCCGAAGTTCCGGGCCCAGATCGGGGTTCCATCGCTCTCGGCGAGCTTGAGCACGAGCACGTCGCGATTGCCGTTGCCGACGAGCTTCCCCCCGCCGACGCGCAGCTCGCCGAGGAAGAAGCCCGTCACCACTGGTTGGCCGTCGCGGGCGATCGCGATCCCCATGCCCTGGTCCGACTGGCCAGTACCGAACGCGCGCGCCCACAGCACCTGTCCGCTCTCGCCCGCGAGCTTGAGCACGAAGATGTCGCGGGCGCCGGTGCTCACGAGGGTGGCGGCGCCGAAAGCGACGCGCCCCTGGAAAAATCCGGTCACGTACACGTCGCCGGCATCGTCCACGGCCGCTGCGAGCCCGCGTTCGTCACTGGGACCGCCGAACGACGCGGACCACAGGTATTGACCATCGCTGCCGCGGTACTTGGCGACGACCACGTCGTCGCCGCCGCGATTGGTGAGCAGGCCGCCGCCGAAATCCGCCTGGGCGGAGTCGAAGTAACCGGTGGTGACGACGTTTCCGTCGCGATCGACGGCGCCACCGAACCCGCGGTCCGTGGTCTCGCGGCCGAAGCGCCGGGTCCACACCAAACCGCCCGGGGAGACGAAGCGCACGTGCACGGCGCGCGGCTCGTCGACCGTCAACGTGCAGCTCGACTCCGAGCTCACGCAATCGCCGCTGAAACCGGCGAACGTCGAGCCCGCGCTGGCTGCGGCCACGAGCTCGACTCTGCTCCCCGGCTTCACGAAGGCCGAGCAGTCGTCCGAGCACGTTGCGCCGGCCGACGTGACCGCCACCGAGCCCGCGCCGTCTCCGTCGAACCCCACGGTGAGCTCGATCGCAGGCCGGAACGATGCCGTCACAGCGACGTCTCCCCCGGGCGTCACCACGCAACGCGGGTCCTCGCCGCTGCAGCCGCCCGACCATCCGGCGAAGTACTGGCCGGTGGCAGGCGTCGCAGTGAGCACCACGGTGGTCTGAGGATCGAACGACGCGTCGCACACGTCGCCACAATCGACTCCCGCGGGCTCCGAAGCCACGCGACCTGCGCCCTCCCGCGTCACCGTGACTCGCGGTCGGTCGGTTCCCCCGCCACCGCAGCCGATCACCGTCGATGTGGCGAGCAGGAACAAGCAACGACCGACTGCCACGCGCAGCGGTGGTTCACGGCGTCCCCGGATCGAGGTCCGCGGCCAGGGCTGGAAGCTGCGGGAAAGGTTGCGCATCGCGACGCGTCTCTCGTGCATTTTGGGTGGATTCACCTTCTCCTCCACTCGCACATTTGCCGCGATCGAGCAACAACCCCCCTCTGGCCTCCCGCGGCGCGACGGCTCGGCGGGCACGCCATGCCCGGATAAGCTCGCGCGCGCCGGAGTTGTGGCCGGCTCGAGGCCGATGCGTGATTGGCGAGTGGATCCACAGTCACGTCGGCGTCACGCTGGCGATCACCGTCGGCGGCTACCTCATCACCGCGGTGTACGTGCCGCGGGTGCTGCTGCGCAAGAGCGAGCCGGGCGCCACACTCGCCTGGTTGATCGTCATCTTGCTCTTCCCGTACGCAGGGTTGCTGCTCTACACGCTGCTCGGCTCGAGCCGGATCCAGCGACGGCGTGCCGCTCGGCGCGAGGCAGACGAGCGGATCGAGCAAACGCTCGGCGGCCTCGTGGAACGGAGTCCCGGCGCGCCGGACTCCGAGCCCCAGCCGCCGGAAGCGTGGATGGATGGCAGCCTGTTTCGGGTGGCGCGGAACCTCGGCATCGGCAAGGGTACGGCTGGAAACGAGGTGACGCTCTACGCCGACGGGCCGCAGGCCTTCACCGCCATGCTCGCGGCGATCCACGGCGCGCGCCACCACGTGCACGTCGAGTTCTTCATCTTTCGCCACGATCGCACCGGTCGCCGCGTGTTGGATGCGCTGGTCGCCGCGGCGCGTCGGGGAGTCGAGGTGCGGTTGCTGGTGGACGCGATGGGGCTCGCCATGACGCGTACCCGCGTGTCGTTCTTCGATCCGCTCCGTGACGCCGGCGGCCAGTTCGTGCGCTTCCTGCCGCTCGGCTGGGTGCGTGGCTGGTCGTTCTTCAACTTGCGGAACCACCGCAAGCTGCTGGTGGTAGACGGCCAAGCGGCGTTCACCGGCGGCATGAACGTGGGCGACGAGTACGCGGGACGGCGGCGGCGCTTCACGCGCCCGTGGCGAGACATCCTGGTGCGTATTCGCGGCCCCGCAGCACGCGCGCTGCAAGCCGTGTTCGCCCGCGACTGGCATTTCGCGCACGCCGAGAACCTCGCCGAGCACGCGTACTTTCCGGAACCGCCGTGCGCGGGTGCCGACCTCGTTCAAGTGGTTCCGAGCGGCCCCGACGACTCGCTGCTCAGGCTCCACCGTCAGACATTGGCCCTCATCCAAGCGGCGCGCGAGCGGCTCTACATCCTCACACCCTACTTCATCCCCGATCCCGCGCTCGCGAGCGCGCTGGCGCTCGCGGCGCTGCGCGGCGTGGACGTGCGCATCATGCTGCCGCGGCGCTCCAACCACCTGCTGGTGAAGTGGGCTGGCCGGAGCTTCTACGAAGAGCTCCTCGAAACCGGCGTCATCATCCACGAGTTCGACGAGGGCATGCTGCACGCAAAGGCGATCGTCGTAGACGGCGTGGTCACGAGCGTGGGCAGCGCGAACATGGACATCCGCAGCTTTCGGCTGAACTTCGAGCTCAACAACTTCGTGTAAGGCGGCGCGTTCGCCTCCCAGATCGAGGAGGTCTTCGTTCAGCACGCGCTCGCGTCACGGCGCGTGGATCCCGCCGAGTTCGCAGCGAGATCGCTGGCGCAACGCTTCGCCGAGACCACCGCACGGGTGCTGTCACCGGTGCTGTGACCGCAGCCGCCCTGGGCAAACCTCTTGCCTCGAACGATTTCACACGCACGACGCCACCGGCGACGGCCATCCCGACGGCATGCAGCGATGTGGTGCAGATCGTCGATGTCGATGGGCAAGCCCTACCCGCGAAGCTGGTACAACTGCTCGCGAGGCTCGGGCCTGGCGTGGATCTCGTCCACCGCTCCGAGCGCTCGGGCACGAACCCGGCAGGTGCGAAGTGTCCACCCGACCGAGTGGGCGATCGCTTCATGAACGGGCTCGACGAACTTTTCCTCGGCCTCGCGATCACCGATTCTCAGCCGGGCGTCCGAGCCGCGCGCCGCGAGCGTCTTGCGACGCTCGCGCTCACCGCCCGTGAATGCCAGACCGGAATGTCTCTGCGAGGCGCCCTGACGGGCTGCGACTCCTAGCTTGGATCGTGTCGTTGCGCCCCGGGAGTCGATTGCGATGAGCGAGGCCACCGTCGCCCTCACGGACTATGCGCTGGTCGCCGAATGCGGCGTCCTCGCCACGGTGCTGGTGCGCGTGGCGCCTGCGTCGCGCGAACGTACGCTCTGGATCCGGTTCTACGCGGCGACCGCCATCGCGGCGCTCACGGGCGGAACCGTTCACGGGTTCTTTTCCACGGCGCCCAGCCTCTTCGGCTCTTCGCTCTGGATCGCGACGATGCTCGCGATCGGGGTCACGGGCGTCACGATACTCGCATTGGCCGGCGAGATCGGCTGGCCCGGTCCGGTGGCTCGCAAGCTGGCGCGATTCGGTGCGGTCGAGCTCGTCGTGTACGCCGCGCTGGTGCTCTTCGGAACCCAGGCCTATTGGCTCGCGCTCGCGCAGTACGCGCCGTTCGGTGCGCTTTGGCTCGGGGTCATGGCGCGCGAATGTCGCCAGCGCCGAGATCGCGCCAGCTTCGCGGGCCTCACCGGGCTGGTCGCGAGCTTCGTCGCCGCCGCAGTGCAATACTTCGGCATCGCGATTCCCGCCGTTGGCCTCGATCACAACAGCCTTTATCACGTGATTCAGGCCGCGGGGCTGGTATTGCTGTTCCGCTGCGCCATCGGGCGACTGGCCACGGCGCGAAAGGCATGACGTGCGACTGATCGCCACCACCGCGCCGGGACTCGAGCAGCTTCTGGCCGAGGAGCTCGGCGCTCTCGACCTCGGGGCCGTGGAGACGACCCCCGGCGCCGTCACATTCGAAACCGATTGGCCGGGGGCCGCGCGGGTGTTGGTGCGCTCACGGATCGCGTCGCGGCTCTTGCTCTCGATCCGTCGCTTCGCGGCGCGCAGCGAGGCAATGCTCTACGACCAGACCCGGCGCGTGCCGTGGACGGAGCATCTGCGGCCCGGCGCGACCATCGCCGTCTTCGCCCACGGCTCCACCACCGGTACCAGCTATCCGCTTCGGTTCGCGGCGCTCAAGGTCAAGGATGCAGTCTGCGACGAGATGCGGAAGCTCACGGGTGATCGACCCGACGTGAGCCGCACGCAGCCCGACGTGCGAATCGAAGCACTCTTCGTGGGCCGTCGTGCCGAGCTCTCGATCGATCTGTCCGGCGAACCGCTGCACCGCCGCGGCTGGCGCCTGGCCGGCGGCGAGGCGCCGCTCCGGGAGAACCGTGCGGCTGCGCTCGTGCGACTTGCAGGGCCGAGCACGGGTCGCACGCTCGTGGATCCGTTCTGCGGCAGCGGAACGATCGCCATCGAAGCCGCGCTGGTCGCAACCCAGCGCGCTCCCGCGCTCGATCGCCCGCTCGACGCGTTCGCCTGCACGCGGCTCTACCCCGAGTCGCGCGATGCCATCGCCGCCGAGCAAGCCCGAGCCGCGACCGAGGTGCTCGCGACGCCGCTCTTCCCGATTCGCGCCAGCGACCTAGCCGAGGACGTGCTTGCGGAGGCGCGCGAAAACGCCGCCCGCGCCCGAGTGGCGCACGCGATCACGTTCGTCCGTGCGGACGCACGCGAGCTCGAGATCGCCGACGCCGTCATCGTGGCCAATCCGCCCTACGGCGAGCGGGTCGCGACGGTCTCCGAGGCCGCGACGCTCATCAGTGCCTTCACGCGCCAGCTCAAGCACCACGCCAAGGGCTCGCGCCTGGCGTTGGTGCTTCCCCAGGGCCCCCTCGAGGCGAATGTCGGCCTCAAGCCCGCGCGACGGGTAGCGTTTTCGAACGGCCCGATTCCGTCACGCTTACTGGTCTACGAGCTCTACTGATCGCGGTGCAATTCGCATCTGGGCGAGCCCGGAGTGGCTCTCCCAGATGCGAGGGCTCAGCCCGAACACCTCAGCCGTCGTCTACTGCGACCTGCGATTCGCCGTGATGTCGCGGGCTACTCGGAACGCCAGCCCTCGCCGTACGGTGACGTACGACTGCGGGGCAAGCGTCCTGCGTTCCCGGCAATCGGACGGCAATTCGTCGGTCTCGTAACGCGCCCGTCCGAGATTTCCGGGCTCAGCCGGCGGAGCGGGCGTTGGCCATTCGCTCCACCCGGTCGAGGATGCGCGGTGCCTCACTGCGCAACACATATCGCACCAGGAACCCGGGTGCATCGAAGCGCGGCTTGAGCGTGGCCTGATAAGCGACGTCGGTCTTGCCGGGCTCGTCACCGGTACGGAATGTCCACGCACCCGAGAGCTCGCCGAGATCGCCATCCAGGGTGGAAAACGTGACCCGCGAGTGGCCGTCCTGGACGAAGCGTCGGGTGATGTCGAGATCACCGGCCATCACCAAGTGGTACTTGAACCGCACATCCACTACGCCGTCTTCCCGGCGCAGCACCTCGGCGGAGAAGATGTCCGGGATCATGTCCGCGTAACGCTCGTAGTCGGTCACGACGCGGAAGACGTCCTCGACGGGTGCGTCCAACACTCGTCGCACCTCGATCGAACGACCCGAGGGCGAGAACACCTCGCGACGGCCGTCGTCTGCGACTTCCCGCGCGCCCACGACGACACCGCCTGGGCTTGCCCACAAGCCGCCCAAGGCCAGGAGCACCAACGCTGGACGAGCCCAGCGGCGCTTTGTTGCGTCACGTCCCGCGATCATCGCGTGCCCTCCGCCTCAGCTCTGGAGGCTGCTCCCGGGCTCCGGCGTGGTGGTCGGCGGCTCGAATCCACCGGGGAGCTTGGCGTCGATCTCCTCACGAAGATCTTCGTAGGCTTGGGAGACTCGCTCGACGTAGCTACGGGGCACGGCGCCCCCGCCACTGAGGGTGCGGCTGATCGCAGCCGGACCCCGGTTGTAGGCAGCCAGAGCATGCTCCAGGTCGTCGAATTGGTCCAGTAGTTCAGCCAGATAGAGCGTTCCGAGGCGAACGTTGGTCTCCGGCTCGAGAAGTGCCGCCGCGCCGCGCCATGCAAGGCCGCGCTCGACTGCAACCTCCTTGGCCGTCGCTGGGCGCACCTGCAAGAGCCCGAGCGCCCCTGCGGTGCTTCGCGCTCGCGTTCGATAGCCGCTTTCGACCTCGATCAGCGCCACGATCAAGAGCGGGTCGAGGTCGTGCTTGCGTGCCGTGGTGACGATCGTGTCGCCCACGCGCCGCGGACGCGGCACGCCTTCCGCGGCGAGAATCGATGCGATGAGGTCGCGCATCTGGGTGGGAGACGTGATCGCAGGAAAGCCGGCGACGGCGCGGCCGGGCGCCTCGCACCACGGCTCGAGCTCGACGGAGGGAACGCGCCCTTCGCCGGCCGCAAATGACTCGGGCACCGTCACGGTGCCCGGGCCTTGCGACGCGAGCACGGGCCCCGTCGCAGCAGCGAGAATCGCCGCGAGAACTAGGGCCGCAGCACGACTTTCGCCACCGGCGGCACATCGCCAGAGCGCGAGAGGCGTTCGGAGACGGTTTGCGCGGGCCAACATGGGACGACTGGGTTGCCGCGGATCGCGGCGAGGCGGGAGGTCCGGCGGGTGGGCCACCCGGTCGGTTGGCGCTGGGCGACCGAGCCGTTCGGCCTGACGTGCGAGAGGGGGTGACGTCAGGCTTTACGCTGGCTGCCTCGACTGCGTTCGTACAGAACGAGCGCACTCGGCACAGCCTCAAAGCAGCCGGTTCCCGGGCCGGCGGGGAAGAACCCACCCCCGCGGGCGCCGAGACCAAGCTCGAGCCCGCGGGAGTGAAGAGAGCGGCGATCAGGCACGCGCACGGCGGCGAGCTGGGGCCGCCACCTTGCGGGTCTTCTGCAACGCGTTCACGCGGCGCGTGAGCTCGCTCAGACGGTCGTCGAGCTGCTCGATCTGCGAGCGGGTCGGGATGTTGAGGATGCCGAGCGTACGATCGATACCCTCGTCCACACGACGCTCGATTTCCTCACGGGTGCGGCGCGCGAACACCAGGACCTCATCGACGGCCTTCTTCTGGCCTTCGGGGATACGGCTCTCGACTTCCTCGACGAGACGCCGCGCGATCCGCTGGCTCTCTTCCTCGACGCGCGCGATCCGATCGCGAACGTTGGTGATTCCGTCCTTGACGATGTCGGTGACTGCCACCGCGCTCGCGGCTTCTGCTTTCCGTGCCATGTGAACCTCCTCGCCGGATCTTGGATCGCCTCCGACGTGGAGAGCGTTAACGCGATCCGGATCTTCGTGACGATTCCAACTTAACACGGTGCGTCATGATGTCAACGAAAATATGCTGCATTGCGTAATTTTTAGTTTTGTATAATGATTTCGGGAGGATATGGG
>CAYVDO010000031.1:0-32797 GCA_964450125.1 uncultured bacterium | reverse complement strand
CATCGAAGTTCGCGTAGTACCGCTCCAAGAAACCGGCGTCACGCTCGATCAGCCAGCGATCGAGGAGCATCTCCACCAGCACGTGCGCGCACACCGTGGCCCAGCGTGGCTCGGTCAACAGTCCGCGCACGCGCTCGCCGACCCACTCGACTCGCTCGCCGAAGATCGGATGTCGATGGAAGACCGCGTCGGTTTGCATGTGGTGGGCGATGCCGTGTGCCAAGAGATGACCTTCGACGTCGTCGCCCGCACGCAGGCGATCGAGAATCAGCTTCGGCAGTGGGCGCGTGGAGAGATGCGGCCACAGATCGGGCAACGCGGCTCCCAGATAGACGAGCGGCGGCGCATCGGCGCCGATGACCCACGCATGCGAGAGGAAGTTCACGCCCACTTCGTACAACACGCGCTCTGCCCCGAAAAGCCGGCGGCACGCTGGCGTGGACCGCCGCGCTCGAATAGCGAGCCGCCGATCCTCAGGCATCGAGGGTCGCGCGGGGCCGGTCCCCCCCTCCACACCCGTGCCCCGCTTCGGCGCAGCTGTGCGGCGCATGATCCAGAACGTGTGCCGTCGTGTACTCTCGCTAGATGACCATTCACGAGTTGGATCGACGCGACCGACCGCCCGTAGGGGCGGGCGCAAGCCCGCCCGCCGACACGAGGCGCTCGAGGGCGGCCTCGCGGCCGCCCCTACGAACAACTCGCGCCCAATCGTGAATCAGTATTTGACCGAGGAGATCGACGCCCATGGAGAGCCGTGTGATCGACGCTGCACGCGCGGCGTTCCCCGCGAATTCCCCGAGCCTCACGCTCGGCGCCGTGGTTCATGCCGGCGAGTGTCATCCCGAGCCGCTGGTTCGATTACCGCTCGCGATGTTGAATCGCCACGGGCTGATCGCTGGAGCGACCGGCACCGGCAAGACCAAGACGCTGCAATTGCTCGCCGAGCAGATCTCGGCGGCGGGGGTTCCGGTCTTTCTCGCGGATGTGAAGGGAGATCTCTCGGGGCTCGCGGTCGCAGGTGAAGCGAGCGAACGGGTTGCGGCACGAGCGCGGGAAACGGGCTGCGCGTGGAAGCCCGGCGGCGTGCCAGTCGAGCTGCTGAGTCTCACTGGCGAGCGGGGCGCGCAGCTCCGCGCCACCGTGGGCTCGTTCGGACCGACGCTGCTCGCCAAGGTGCTCGGCCTCAACGACACCCAGACCAGTGTCCTCACGATGGTCTTCAAGCTCTGTGACGATCGTGACCTGGAGCTCTACGACTTCGCGGATCTGCGCGCGGTGCTCCAGTACCTCGCCGCCGACGGCGCCGAGCTGCTCGCCGAATACGGCGGCATGTCGAGGGCGACCGTGGGGGTGTTGTTGCGCGAGATGGTCGAGCTCGAGATGCAAGGGGCGCTCGCTTTCTTCGGCGAACCGGAGCTCGAGGTCGAAGACCTGATGCAGATCGACCGCGACGGCCGCGGCGTGGTGAGCGTGCTCGAGCTGACGGACGTGCAGGACAAACCGGCGCTCTTTTCCACTTTCCTGATGTGGCTCCTGACGCGGCTCTACGGCGAGCTCCCCGAGGTGGGCGATCTCGACAAGCCCAAGCTGGTGTTCTTCTTCGACGAAGCCCACCTGCTCTTCGACGGCGCCAGCAAGGCGTTCGACGATCAGGTGCAACAGGTGGTGCGCCTCATCCGCTCGAAGGGGGTCGGCATTTTCTTCGTCACCCAGAACCCGAAGGACGTGCCGGGCGACGTGCTGGGGCAGCTCGGCCATCGCGTGCAGCACGCGTTGCGCGCGTTCACGCCGGACGACGAGAAGGCGCTCAACGCTGCCGCGCGCACTTTCGCGAAGACGAGCTTCTACGACGTGCCCGAAACCCTCACGACACTCGGCATCGGCGAGGCGCTGGTGAGCGTGCTGGCGCCGAGTGGTGTGCCCACGCCCCCGTTCGCGACGCGGCTGGTGCCGCCGGCCTCGCGCATGGGACCGCTCACCGAGGCCGAGATCGCGCCGCGACTCGCGACCCCGACGGTGCGAAAGTACGCGCAGGCGATCGATCGCGAGAGCGCGCGAGAAAAGCTAGCCGCCCGCGACACGAGGGAAGCTGCCGAGGCCCCGTCCGCGCACGCATCCACCGCCCAAGCGGACGAGCGCCCCGCGCCAGCGCAAGGCCGGCGTTCCCCAGCGGGGGTATCGAAGGCCGAGCCGGATCGCGTGGCCCAGATCCTGAAGTCTCCGGTCACGAAAGCGGTCGCCACCACCGTGGTGCGCGGCGTGCTCGGGGCGTTGCTGGGCACGCCATCGCGGCGGCGGCGGCGCAGCCTGTGGTGAATTCGCGATTCGTCGTGGGCTGGTTCGGTTTCCGACCCGCCACCGGGAGAGCGTTGCGAGCGTGTGAAGCACTGGCATACGATCGCGCTCTTCGCGCGGTGAAGAGCGCGGACGAGGTGGCGGGATGAGCGAGCACGACACGGGCGGCATGACCGGCATTCATCGCATGGAGCGTGCCGGAGAAGGGCCGGCAACGGGTCGTGCCGAGCAACGCACCACCCCGCGCTACGAGGTTTCGCTGCCGATGCGGTTCACGGTGGACGGCGAGACCTTCCACGAAGGTGTCTGCACGTCGCTCAGCGCGGGCGGCGTGTTCGTGCAAGCCGAGCTCTTGCCGGCGATGAAGGCGAGTGTCTGGATCGACGTGGGCTTCGGCGCCGCTGGCGATCGATTGCGCTGCTCGGGAACGGTCGTGAACCTCAACCGCCGCTATGGCGCAGAGGTGATCTACGGCTTCGGGGTGCGATTGGCGGATGCACCGGCCGACCTCGGCGCGCGCGTCGAGCGGTTGCGCGCCGCATGCCCAGGACCCGTGCGCCTCGACGGGCTCGGTTTCGTGGTTTGGCCGCTATACGGCGGCTCCGATCGTCAGCTCGACGACAACGTCGCGGCGGGTGTCACGGTGTGGAACGGCAACCGCTGGATCGACGGCGGGCCCGCTACCCACGCTGTCGCACCGGGCACGAAGGGCATCGTGCTCGGGCGTCCCGTGGACCAATACCTCCGGGCGGTGCGCACGCTGGCGCCCCACGTCCAGTCGGTGCGCGAGGAGCTGGTGCCGTTCGGCTACTACGGCAAGTTCCTGACCCCCCAGGAGGGCGTGCCCAGACAGGTGCTCGTCGACGCGTTCGGATCGGACGGCGCGTCCCACGATCCGTGGCTCGGGGCGCTCGCGGTGCAGATGCGGCTCATCGACGATCTCGCGAGCGCCGCGTGGCGCCTGGAGAACGTGGGCAGTGAGCAGCTTCGCGCGCTCGCCGAGGCCGCACCGGTGTTGGCGAGCGTTCGCGCCGAGCTGAGCAAACTCGCGGATGGCGGGACGGACTCGGACGCTGCCGCGTCCGCGGGCCAAGCGGTGCGCGGTCTCGATGCGCTCGAGCGATTCGTCGAGCGCATCGAGTGGGCGGCGCGCACGGTGGTGCCACCGGCCGAGACCCCCCGCGCATTTCAGGATTGGAAGGCCACCCGCCGGACGGGCGTGCTGGGACGGCGCACGCGCGGTGAAGGTAGTCTCGGCGCAACCGTGCCGGGCGTCGAGTTGGTCACGGTGCCCAAGCGTCAGCTCGTGGTGGCGCTGGGTCTGATGGTGCTCATCCTCGCCACCCTCGGCGTGATGATCGTGCGCATCCAGTCCTTGCCGCGCTTCAACCCCACCGAGCCCCCGCGGGTGCTCGCCAAGGAAGAGCTCACACGCCACGTGCCACTGGTCCGGTTGGTGGTCGCAGGAAAGAAGATCGTGGGAGTGGTGCCCGATGCGTGGATCGAGCATCCCGAGGCCGAGCGGCGGCGGGCCTTTGCCGGGTTCTGCGAGGCGGTCTCCAATCGCGGCTTCACCGACGCGGAGCTCAAGACCGGCGACGGCCACGAGGTGGCCACGTGGAGCAACGGCGAACTGCGGTTGCTCCGCTGACACCGCGGCTCGGCCGCACACCATCTTCGACGACAGTCCTCGGTTCCCCTCGTCGGTCGGAAATCCAGGAGACGCCTCGTGACTTGGCTGACGGTGATCGCGGTCCTGCTCTTCGTCTACTCGTTTTACGCCGTCGTGCTGGGTGTGCCGTCCATCAGCCCGTACGAGGACGAGCGCGCCAAGCTGCCGGCGCACCAATACGCCTACGCCAGCAAGATGTCGGCGAACTACACCCGCCGATCCTGGCGCGTCTGGGCCGGCGCGAGTGTCGTGTTGGCGGCTTTCCTGCTCGGTCGCATCGGCAAGATCGAGGGCTTTCGGGCTTACCTGGTGCTGGTCGTGCTCGGCACCGTGCTGGTGCGCGTGGCGTGGGTCGAGATCCGTCGCCCTTACCTCGCCGACAAAGTCGGCGGCGGTTGAGGCGGCGGCGTCCCGGTCTCGAGACCGCGTCTTCGCGCTCGCTCCACCGCGCTCGCGCGGTGATCACCGTCGGCGGATGCGCCGGCGCACCATCGCAACCATTTGCGAGGCGTCCTCGACGCGCAGCACGAAGAGCAAGAGCGCGTACGCGACGAGACCCGTGCCGCCGTAGAGGATGCCGCGGGCCAGCGCCGGCAGCGCCGTCACGTGCGAAGCGAGCTGGGCTCGGGCGAGCCAGCCCACCCCGATCGCCCCGGCCACGGCCGGCACCATGCGCGTGAAAAAAACGAGGTAGTGATCGGCGCCACCGGGGTAGCGCTTGCGCAGCGCGATCATCAAAGCCACGACGTACGCGGTAATCGCGATCGAGCTGGCGCTGGCGAGCCCCATCGCGCCGAAACGCCCCCTGAGTAGGGTGTAGAGCGGGAATGCGAGCGGCACCAGCGCGGTGCCGAGGAGCGTCGGATACCAGGTGTTGCCGATCGCGTAGAAGCCGCGCGCGACGACCGTGTGCGCGGCCCAGGCCCAGAGCGAGATCGAGAAGATCGCGAGCGCGATCCCGATCTCGGTGTGCTGCCCCGCCGAGATGCGACCGCCGTAGATCACACGGGCGATCTCGGGCCCGGCGCAGGTGAACACCACCTGTGCCGCGAGCGCCAGCACGAGCATGCGCCGAACCGCGGTGGCGAGGGTCGAGTACGCCTCGTCCCGCCGGCCCTCCGCAGCGAGCCGGGTGAGCGTGGGGAACGCCGCGACGCCCGTGGCGAGCCCGAACACGCCCATCGGCACCTTGGTGAGCGCCTTGCCGTACTGAAGCGTCGAGACCACGCCCGCGCCGATGCGCGCGCCCTGGATCTTGAGG
This sequence comes from uncultured bacterium, assembly GCA_964450125.1. Taxonomy (GTDB): domain Bacteria; phylum JADJOY01; class JADJOY01; order JADJOY01; family JADJOY01; genus JADJOY01. The sequence goes on along the minus strand of CAYVDO010000031.1, from coordinate 27,569 downwards.
ATCCAGTCGTCGACCACCACGATCGACCAGCCGAGCATGATCGGCAGGGATCGCCAAAGATACGTGCGGAGGTCGCGATCCCGCAGGTTCAGCGTGAGGCGCCAGCGTAGGCCCGACCTGAGGCAGCCCGCGAGCGGCAGCGCGAACGGCCCGAGGACGCTACCTGCGAGCACGCCCCACGCGAAGCCGTAGGCACCGAGGGTGTGTCCACCGGCGATGCCGCCCACCACGATCCCCGCGTTGTAGACGAGCGGCGCCAGCGCGGGTAGCGCGTGCTCGTCGCGGGCTTGCAGGGTCGCCGAGAGCAGCCCACCGACGAGGTGGAAGATCTGCGCCGGGAGCATGATCCTCGTGAGCGAGACCAGCAGAGCTTGCTGCTCGGGATCGAACGTCGGCGCGACCTGGCGTGCGAGGTAAGGCGTGGCGAGCCAGAGGGCCGGCAGCACCACGGCCAGGACCACGATGAGGAAACTCGCGATCGCACTGAACGCGTGCCAGCCGCGGTCGGCGTCGCCACGCGCCAGGTGCTCGCCGAAGATCGGGATGAAGACCAGCGACAACGCACCGCCGGCGAGCAGGTAGTTCAGGAAATCGGGAAGCACGAACGCGACGAAGTAAACGTCCGCCTCGCCACCCACTCCCAGCACGCGCCCGATCGCCGCCTCGCGGACGAGGCCGATGATCCGCGACAGCAGGATCGAGGCACCCCAGATGAGCGAGGCGATGCCGATGCGGCGCGACATGGCGCGGCGGAGGGTATACGGGCCTCACCGCGAGCGGCAGCGCTTCGCCTTCGCGCGCCGTACGCGCGGAGGCCCAGTCGCGGTTCATTTTCGTGCTGAGCCCGTTCGAGGCGTGATGGGCTGCGGGCGCGTCGAAGGGCACTCCGCGACCGCGCACCCGGGTCGAAGTGAGCCTGCACCCGCTGCTGCGCGGCCGTTGGGATCGCTCGCCCCGCGCGGTAGCCTTCTCCCTCTCCCGTCATCGCGTCACCTCCCGCCATGAGCCCAAACACCGCCGCGCGCGAGCCGCTCAAGATCCTCTTCGTGTCCTCGGAATGCGGCCCGTACGCGCGCACCGGCGGCCTCGGCGACGTGGTGACGGCGCTCTCGAAGGAGCTCGCGCGCGCCGGCCACGAGGTGCGCGTGGTGATGCCGCTCTACCGCAGCATCGATCGGCAGCGCTTCGCCATCCGCTTCGAGCGCACTTCGTGCGTGCACATGGGCAAGGGCGAGGAAGCGTGGGTGGGCATCCACTCGACGCTGCTCGGCGAACGCGTGCCGGTGTGGTTCGTGGACTACGAGCGCTTCTTCGGGCGCGGCGGCATCTACGACGAGCCGGGCGGCGAGTACGGCGACAACGCGTTTCGTTTCGGGCTGCTCAGCACCGCGGCGCTGCAAGCGGTGCTCGACGACGGCTTCGTACCGGACGTGGTCCACGTCCACGACTGGCCCACGGCGCTCGCGGCGTACTACGTGAAGACCTGGGGCGGCTCGCCGTCACCGCTCGCGGGCACCGCGACGGTGCTCACGATTCACAACATCGGATACCAGGGCGTGTATCACGCGAGCGCGAACGCGTACCTGAAGATCGCCCCCGGAGCGTTCGCACCCGACGGGTTCGAGGACCACGGCAACATCAACCTCCTCAAGGGTGGGCTCGCCTTCGCGGACGCACTCACGACGGTATCGCCCACCCACGCTCGTGAGCTGCTCACCCCGGCGGGCGGGCGTGGGCTGGCGCCTTACTTGAACGGTCGCGCCACCGATCTCTTCGGCATCTTGAACGGGATCGACGAGGAGGAATGGGACCCGGCGCGCGATCGCTGGATCCCGGCGCACTTCGATGCCGAGCACATGGAGGGCAAGGCGCTCTCCAAGCTCATGCTGCAGCGCTTCTTCGGGCTGGAGCAGCGCGCCGACATCCCGCTCTTCGGCATCGTGACGCGGCTCGCGCAGCAGAAAGGGATCGACCTGCTGACGCAGGCGATCCCGCACGCGCTCGACACGATGGTCATGCACTTCGTGGCGCTCGGCAACGGCGATGCGAACGCGGAGAACTTCCTGCGCTGGCTGGAGCGTGCGTATCCCGGGCGCGCCGGCACGCAGATCACGTTCTCGAACGAGCTCAGCCATCTCATGGAGGCGGGGCTCGACTTCTTCGTGATGCCGTCGCTCTACGAGCCGTGCGGGCTCAACCAGATGTACTCGATGCGCTACGGCACGTTGCCGATCGTCCGTGCCACCGGCGGTCTCGACGACACGGTCCAGAACTACGACACCGCCAGCGGCGCCGGAACCGGCTTCAAGTTCTGGGATGCGACGCCGCAGGCGCTCTACGACACCATCGGCTGGGCGGTGTCGACCTGGTTCGATCGGCCGCACCACGTGGCGTCGCTGCGCAAGAACGCCATGGCGAAACACTTCTCGTGGCGCGATTCCTCGGCGCGCTACGAAGACGTCTACGCCCACGCCCTCGCCAAGCGCCGCCACGAGACCGCGACGACGCTCGGAGCGGACTCCGAGACGGACAGTCGCGAATTGGGCCGCTCCGCCCGCCAATAGGTCGGGGTCGGCGAGAGCCGCGCCCACAGGCGCGGGGTGATCGCGGGCGGCCCGTCAGGAGCTCTTGAACCGTTTGAGCAGGTCTTCGACGGTGTAGTGCTTGTCCTTGGTGGGATCGGGCTTCTTCGGGGCGCGATCCGAACGCGGCGGCTGCTTGGCGGGTGTTGGTGGCGGCGACGCGTGCTTGGGGGGACGTTCGTCGCGACGCGCGCCGCTGCGACGCTGATCCGGCGCGCTCGGCCGGCCACCGCCCGGCGCCGGGCGCGAGGGGCGCTGTTTCGACTCGCGTGAATCGCGCGTGTCACGCGTATCGCGGGCCGGTCGTGGCGGCCGTGGCGCGGCGGCAGGCGGCGGTTCCAGCGCTTTCATGGAGAACGACGCCCGCCCGCGCTCGCTGTCGACCTCGATCACCTTGACGCGCACCACGTCCCCGACCTTCACGCGCTCGCGCGGGTCGGCGACGCGGCGATGACTGAGCTCGGAGAGGTGCACCAGGCCGTCGCGCTTGATGCCCACGTCCACGAAGGCGCCGAAGTTGGTGACGTTGGAGACGCGCCCTTCGAGCTCCATGCCCACCTTCAGGTCGTCGAGGCTCTGCACGTCCTCGCGCCAGGTGGGTGCCTTGAACTCGGGCCGCGGGTCGCGACCCGGCCGCTCGAGCTCGGCGGCGATGTCGCGCAGCGTGAGCTCACCGAGCGCGGTGCTCTCGTCGTGGAAGCGGCCCAGATCGAGGCGCGCGACGAGACTCGGGCTCCCGACCAGCTCCGAAACACTCACGCCCAGCTCGCCGGCCATCGCCTCTACCACGCCGTAGCGCTCGGGATGGACCGCGGTGGCGTCGAGCGGGTTGGCGGCGTCGCGGATGCGCAAGAAGCCGGCTGCCAGCTCGAACGTCTTGATGCCGATTCCCGGCACCGCGAGCAGCTCCTCTCGCGAACCGAACGCACCGGCGGCATCGCGCCGCGCCACCACGGCGCGCGCCACCTTCTCGTTGAGCCCGGACACGCGTGCGAGCAGCGCCGGCGACGCCGAGTTGAGCTCGACCCCCACCGCATTCACCACCGATTCCACGGCGGCGTCGAGCTCGCGAGCGAGCGCCTTCTGGTTCACGTCGTGCTGGTATTGGCCGACTCCGAGCGAACGCGGCTCGATCTTGACGAGCTCGGCAAGCGGGTCTTGGAGACGACGCGCGATCGACACCGCGCCGCGCACGGTCACGTCGAGCCCCTTGAGCTCCTCACGCGCCACAGCCGACGCCGAGTACACCGAAGCGCCGGTCTCGGGCACGATCACCACCAGCGGCGCCTCGTCGCCCAGCCCGGCCTCGCGGATCGCCTTCCGCGCGAAGAGCTCGGTCTCGCGCCCGCCGGTGCCGTTGCCCACCGCGATGGCGCGCACGCGGTGCTTGCGGGCAAGCGTGGTCAATGCCTGAGCGGCAGCCGCTTCGTCGGCTTCGGGCGGCAGCGGACGGATCACGTCGTGATCGAGAACGCGTCCGGTGGCATCGACCACGGCGAGCTTGCAGCCCGTGCGCTGCCCGGGATCGAGCCCCATCACCGGACGACTGCCGTAGGGCGGCTGCAGGAGCAGCGCTTCCAGGTTGCTGCGGAAGACGCGGATGGCCTCGCCCTCGGCGGTGCGCTCCAGCTCGCCGCGCAGCTCGTTGGTGATCGCGGGGCGCAGCAAGCGCTTGTAACCGTCGCTCGCAGCCTCCGCGATCTCCCGCCCGCACGGACTCGTGAGCGGCACCTGCGCGGAGCTTCCGAGCCACGCGATCTCGCGCTCGTCGTCGATCTCGATGGCGACCTCGAGGAGCTTGGCGTGCTCGCCACGGAGGATCGCGAGATAGCGATGTGACGGCACCCGCGCCGCCGGCTCGCGATGATCGTAGTAATCGCGGTAGACGGTGCCTTCAGCCTGCTTGCCCTCGGCGACACGGGTGTGAAGCACCGCGGCACGGAACATCACTTCGCGGAGGTGAGCACGGTTCGCAGGCGTCTCGGCGAAACGCTCGGCGAGGACGTCGCGCGCGCCGGCGAGCGCCGCCGACACGTCGCCCACGCCCTTGAGCGGATCGGCGAAGGGCGCGGCGAGCTCCTCGGGATTGGCCGCGCCATCGACCGCCTTCTCGAGCAACAGGTTGGCGAGCGGCTCGAGCCCGCGCTCGATGGCCTGAGCCGCGCGCGTCTTTCGCTTCGGCTTGTACGGAAGATAGAGGTCTTCGAGGACCTGCTTGGTGGTGGCCGCGCGCAGCGAGCCTTCGAGCTCGGGTGTCAGCTTGCCGTGCTTGGCGAGGATCGCGAGGATCGCGTCGCGGCGCAGCGTGAGCTCCAGGTAGTACTCGCGGCCGCGCGCGATGGTCTCGAGGGCCGCGTCGCTGAGCCCGCCCGTCATCTCCTTGCGATAGCGAGCGACGAATGGCACGGTGGCGCCCTCGGCGAAGAGGTTCGAGGCCGCCGTCACCTGCTCGGGACGGCAGCGCACCTCTCGGGCGATGCGCTCGACGAACTGCGGCTCGAGCACGGTGTTGGGCGCGACGGTGGTGGACACGCTCGGCTACCTCCGCTCGGACACGCGCGCGGGTCAGACCTCGTCGTGCGCCAGGCGTCGTTCCAGCACGCCGGCGAGGCGCTGGTGCGCGCCGCGCAGCGCACGTTCGGTCGAATCCCAGTCGAGGCAGGGATCGGTGACCGAAACGCCGTAACGAAGCTGGCTCAGGTCTTTCGGGATCGGCTGGTTCCCGGCGTAGAGATGGCTTTCCATCATGAGCCCCACGATCGAGCGGTTGCCCTCGTGGATCTGTTCGATGCAGTCGTCGAGCACGGCGAGCTGGCGGCGTGGGTCCTTGGCCGAGTTGGCGTGGCTGAGATCCACCACGATGGCACGACGCAGCCCCGCGCGGCCAAGGGCCTCCTCGGCGCGACGCACGCTCGCGCGGTCGTGGTTGGGGCCGCGCTCGCCCCCGCGCAGGATGACGTGCCCGTACCGATTGCCGCGGGTCACGAACACGGAGATGCGCCCGTCCATCGTGAGCCCCAGGAAATGGTGGGGACGGGCCGCGGATTGCAGCGCATTGACCGCCGTCTGGACCGAGCCATCGGTGGAGTTCTTGAAGCCGACCGGAGACGAGAGACCCGAGGCGAGCTCGCGATGGGTCTGCGACTCGGTGGTGCGCGCGCCGATCGCGTACCAGGCGATCAGGTCCGAGGTGTACTGGGGCGAGATCGGATCGAGCGCTTCGGTTCCCGCCGGCAAGCCGAGGCGATTCACCGCGAGCAGGAGCTCGCGCGCCTTCGCCAGGCCTTGGTCCACGCGGAAGCTGTCGTCCAGGTCCGGATCGTTGATGAAGCCTTTCCAACCCACGGTGGTGCGCGGCTTTTCGAAATAGACGCGCATCACCAGCAGCATCGTGTCGGCGACCTCGTCGGCGAGGGCGCGCAGCCGCGCGGCGTATTCGAGTGCCGCGCGCGGGTCGTGGATCGAGCACGGCCCGACCACGACGAAGAGCCGCTTGTCGAGACCGTCGAGGATCGCTTCCACGCCCGCGCGTCCGGCGAGCACCGTGGCCGCAGCCACGTCGCTGAGCGGCAAGCGTTCGCGGATCTCACGCGGGCTCGGTACGCCGCGGGTGTCCGCGATGTTGAGGTTGTCGAGATGCCGGGTCATGGGCGTTCAGCCAGGCAAACCGCGCAAGCGTAGCAGGATCGCGGCGCGTAGCGACGCAGATGGGGCGGTCGGCGAGCGCGCCGGATGGCGGGCGCGTGCGCAGCGCTCACTGCCGCGCCTCCCCTGCGCCCAGCAGGCACTCGAGGAGCGCGAGGCGCGGGACAGGCACGCGGTGGCGACGAGCGATCGCCAGCGGACGCCGCAAGATCGGCTCCAGCTCGAGGGCTCGGCCGCGCTCGCGATCGAGGCGCATCGACGTCACGTAAGGGGTGAAATTCACTTCGGCATCCAGGCTCTTCTCCAGCCAGTCGAGGGGGAGATCGATCCCTTCGGCGCGCGCCACCGCGCGTACTTCGTCCATCACCGCACGCAGCTCGTCGCGCATTCCCTCGAGGCGCATGAGATCGCCGCAGGTGCCGCCGACCAGCGTGTTGATGGAATTGAATGCGGCGTTCCACATGACCTTGCGCCACAGCGCCGCCTGAACCTGATCGACGACCCTTACCGGAAAACCGCCCACGGCGAGAGCGTCGCAGAGGGCTCGAGCCGCGGCGCTGGGCGGGCCATCGGGCTCACCGAAGGCCATGCGGCCTTCGGTGGTGTGGCGGATCACGCCCGGTGCTTCGATGGAGGCGCCCACGAACGCCATGCCCAAGAGCACGTGGCCCTGAGGCACGAGCCGGCGGAGGTCCGGCTCGTGACCGATCCCGTTGAGCAGCGACAAGACCGAGCCGCCGGGGCGAAGCAAGGGGGCCGCTTGGACGAGCGCGGACTCGAGATCGCGGTGCTTCACCGCGAGGATCAGCGCGTCGGCGACGAGCCCCGGCTCGCCGACATTCACCACCGGGGGGTGCACCACGAGCGTGGTGCCGCCGGTGTGGACGCGGAGCCCGTGCGCGCGAATGGCCTCGGCGTGCGCACCACGCGCCACGAACGCGACGTCGCCGCCGCGCGCAGCCACACAGCCGCCGAAATAGCCGCCCACCCCGCCAGCACCCACGAACACGATGCGCACGTCTGCCGTATATCACGAGGAAATCGTCAAGAAATGTCGTGGCGGCTCGGGTGACAGCAAAAGGTCCGCCTCCGTAGACTGCGCTGCGACGTTGGACCTCCGATGAGTCGCGCTCGCTCCGTTTCCGCCCTCGCGCTCGCGCTGCTCGTGGCCGCGAGCAGCGCCGTCCGCGCAGCCTCCCTGCCGCCCGGTTTCCAGGAAACCGTGTTGTGGAGCGGCCTCAAGAACCCCAGCGCCGTACGGGTAGCCCCGGACGGCCGGATCTTCGTCGCGGAGAAGTCCGGCCTCATCAAGATCTTCACCGATCTCACCGACACCACGCCCGACGTGCTCGCCGACCTTCGCCCGCAGGTCATGAACTATTGGGACCGTGGCCTCCTGGGCTTGGCGATCGATCCGCAATTTCCCGTACGCCCATACATCTGGGTGCTCTACGCCTACGACGCACCCCCCGGTGGCACGGCACCGGTGTGGAACGACGCTTGTCCCAGCCCGCCCGGCCCGACGACCGATGGCTGTGTCGTGACGGGCCGGCTCGCAAAGCTCACCGTGGGCCCCGGCAACACCTTGGGTGCGCCGGAAGAAGTGCTCATCTCCGGTCAGTGGTGCCAGCAATATCCATCGCACTCGCTGGGCGATCTTCAATTCGGCGCCGACGGTGCGCTCTACGTGAGCGCCGGCGAGGGCGCGAGCTTCAACTTCGCCGACTGGGGTCAGGGCGGGGGCTCGCCAGGCAGCCCGACACCCAAGAACCCGTGCGGCGATCCGCCGAGCGGTGTGGGCGGCGATCAGGTTCCGCCCAGCGCCGAGGGCGGTGCCTTGCGTGCACAGGACTTGCGCGCCGGCAGTGATCCTGCGGCTTACGGTGGAGCGATCTTGCGCGTCGATCCCGACACCGGCGCCGTGCTGCCGGGCAACCCGCTTTTCGGCAGCACCACGCCGGACGCGGATCGGATCGTCGCGTACGGCTTGCGCAACCCCTTCCGCTTCACCTTTCGTCCCGGCACCAACGAGCTCTGGATCGGTGACGTCGGCTGGAGCGCGTGGGAAGAGATCGACCGCATCCTCGATCCGACGGCCGGCGTGAAGAACTTCGGCTGGCCCTGCTACGAGGGCGTCCCCAAGCAAGGCAGCTACGCTTCCGCGCACGTCTCGATCTGCGACGACATCTACGCCACGCCGGACACCGTCACGCCGCCCTTCTTCGCGTACGCGCACGACGCGATCCCCGATCCGGCGCGCTGCGGAGGTGGCACGAGCGCCTCGGTGACGGGCATCGCCTTCCTCGATGGCGCTTCGCTTCCACCCGAATGGGCGGGCCGGCTCGCCTTCGCCGACTACGCTCGAAACTGCATCTGGACGCTCGGCAAGGATGCCAACGGGCTACCGGATGCGAGCACCGTCACCACGTTCGCGTCCGGCGTGGCATCGCCGGTGGACTTACAGATCACGCCGAGCGGCGACCTGCTCTACGCCGATCTCAACGGGGACAGCATTCGGCGCATCTCCTACTTCCCGATCAATCAGCCACCGGTCGCGAGCCTCGTGGCAGACACGACTTCGGGCCCAGCGCCCCTCGTGGTGACGTTCGACGCCACGGGCTCGAGCGACGCCGATCCAGGCGACACGCTTTACTTCGCGTGGGATCTCGACGGCGACGGCGAGCTCGACGATTCCACCGACGCAATCCCCACCTGGACTTTCGAGGAACCGGGCGATCACACGGTCACGCTCGCGGTCACCGACAGCCACGATGCGACCGCCACCGCCCACGTCGTGATTCACGCCGAGAACACGCCGCCGATCGCCACCATCTCCGCACCGCTTCCTTCGCTCGCCTGGCGCGTCGGTGACACCCTCGATCTCGTCGCCGAGGCGAGCGACGCACAAGACGACACCCTGCCCGAGTCCGCGTACCGCTGGGAGATCGTGCTCATGCACTGCCCCAGCGATTGCCACGAGCACGTCCTCAGCACCATCGAAGGCGTCTCCTCGACGAGCGTCGCCGCTCCCGACCACGACTACCCGTCACACCTCGAGATTCGCCTGGAAGTGACAGACTCGGGTGGGCTCACGGCGAACGCCGCCGTATCGGTCCTCCCCAAGACCGTTTCGCTCACCCTGAACACCGTTCCCGCGGGACTCTCGGTGTCGCTCGGCAGCGAAACGGCCCGCGCACCGCTCACGCGAACGGTCATCGCCGGCTCAGCACTCGGCGTCGCAGCCGACTCGCCGCAGAGCGGCACGGGCACCGTCCATCGCTGGCAATCGTGGTCGGACGGCGGGGAAGTCAGCCACAACGTCGTGGCACCCGACGTCGACACCACGCTGGTCGCCACCTTCATCGCCGACCAAGACGGCGACGGCGTTCCGGACGGCCAGGACAACTGCTGGGCGGTGGCCAATCCCGACCAGGGCGACGGCGATCACGACGGCATCGGCGACGCTTGCGAAGGCCGTATCTGTGGCGCGGTCGCGGCCGGCACCGGCGATCGCGCTGCATCGGCGCTGCTTCCGCTCGTGGCGGTGGGCGTGTTCACGGCAGCACTCGGCCGTCGGCGCAGCAATCGCACCCGCGAAGCGAAGAACGCCTGATCGACCTCGGCGTCGAAGTGTTCCGTCACGCAGCGCTCCAAGACGTCGTGGTGGAACTCGACTCCCACCGCAGACCAGATGGTGTCCGTGACCAGCCACAGCCGATCGGGACGGCCTTCGAGCGCATCGACCACCCGCATCACGTCGTCCGTCGAGTGGAGCTGGCTGTCGGTGAGGCGCCAGTGATCGGCATCGTTGGGTCCGGGGATGGGCACGATGCGATTGGGACCCGCGTAGTGGATGCGAAGCGGCAGCTCGGTAGGTGCACGGAACACCAGGATCGGCTGGCCAGGCTCTTCGCGTGCCTCGACGAAGCGTGCCACGCGTTGCCAATCGCCGCGCTTGGCGGGCGCCGGCAAGTAGGTCGCGGCGAGCGCAGCCACGTCGAAGACCAGCACCAACGCGGCGCCGCTCGCCACCGCGCGCCGGCCTCCCAACTCGGCGAGGAGCAGGAACCCGAGCAGCACCACCGGCACGAACACACCCACCGTGTGTCGCACCAACACCATCTCCTGCGTTCCGGTGAGCTGGACGGTGACCACGTAACAGATGGTCAGACCCGCCACGATGGCGCCCAGCGACCACACGGTCGGGGAGAGCCGAGGCCGTGGCTTTCGCACCAAGCCCACTGCGAGCGCGCCAGCCGAGGCCAGCATCACGAGATCGCGGGCGAGCTTCACCGCACGCGGCGACTCGGTCTCGCGGGGCAGCAGGTAATACGCGAGGCGTGTGTACACGAACTTCACTTGCGCCACGATGCCGAACGGCTCGTGTGCGCCATGCGCGTGGCCTTCGAGCTGGCCGCTGACTGCGCGCACGAAGGGCGCAAGCGCCACCGCGGCGACCAGCATCGCCAGCAGGTAGTGGCGGACGGCCTGCCAGCGGCGCCTCAGCACCAGCACCGCGCCTTGCACCGCGAGCAGGAAGCCCAGGTAGTACTGAGTCCAGAGCGCCGCCACCGAGACGGCCGTGAAGGCGAGCTTGCGGGCGGGCGAGCGGCCTTCGCCCGCGTACTCGCCGAGATAGAGCGCCACCAACAGCGCGGAGAGAAGCATCGCCGAGGCGTAAAGGCGGATTTCCACCGCGGCGTAGATCGTGAACGGGTGGAACGCCAGGGCCGCGACGATCCAGCCGGGGTGAACGTCGGGACGCAAGCGCTGCCACAGTCGCCCCACGATCCACAGCACGCCCACCGTGCACGCGAGCGAGAGCATGCGGGCGAACACGTAACCCGAGGCGATACTTCGCCAGGCTGCGAGCATCGTGAAATAGAGCGGCGGCTGCATCTCGAAAGTGAGCGAACGCCGGAACGCCGCGGCGATCCCTGCTCCCGAGGTCTCGAGCGAGAACGCCTCGTCGAGCCAGACGTTCAGCACGTTCGCCAACACTCCGGCGATCGCCGCGTGGGCAAGCACCCAACAGAGCACCACCTTCGAGCTGGAAGGAGGCGCCTCGGCGCACGAAGCGGAGGGCACGGGAAGCGACGGCTCAGTGCTCATGGCGGGTCGATGTTCGAGGCGCGGCCCGATGCGGCACGCGGCCACGTGCGTCTAGGAGATCGGTGCTCGCGACGATAGAGGTATCGTCGTGATGATGCGGAGACGACGGTGGCTACCAGCACTCGTCGAATGTGGTTGCGGCAACGAGTGGCACAGAACCTGCTGGATCGCAAGCGTGGGGTACGTCCTACGGCCGCAGGTGGGGCCGGAGGCTTGACCCGCGTCCACGACGAGTGGCACCCTCGACGATGCGGCAACTCGGTCCGACCCCGAATTTCTCCGCACTTTTCAAGGCTACGCGTGAGCGAGCCGACACCCGCGACGCACCGCGTGATCCAAACCCCTCTGCTTCCGTCGCGAGCCCGGCAACCACCTCGAGCACAGAAGTCAATTCCGTGACGGATTGTCAGTTGCGAAGCGTCAGTACCTCTCAGCGACACGTGCTGACCGTGAACGTGGAGGACTACTTCCACGTTGGCGCCTTCGAAGGCACGGTGCTGCGCAAGCATTGGACCCGCTTCCCATCGCGCCTCGAAAAGAACGTTCAAGAGGTCCTCGAGCTTCTCGATCGGCATCAGGCCAAGGCCACGTTCTTCGTGCTCGGCTGGATCGCCGATCGCCAGCCCAACGTGGTGGCCGACATCGTCCAGGCGGGTCACGAGGTGGCGAGCCGCGGTTACTGGCCCGGCGGGAGCATCCGCAGCCGACTGCGCGAGGAGTTCCGCGAAGACATCCGGCGCGCCCGCATCGCCCTGGAAGACGCTGGCGCGGCGCCCGTCGTGGGGTATCGCTCGCCGCAGTGGATTTACGCACAGGACGCCTGGATTCTGGACATTCTCGCCGAGGAAGGCTACCAGTACGATTCGAGCATCAACCCGATTCTGCGGCGGTTCGCGCTCGATCCACGCTGCTTCGAAGTCAATCGCCATCGCCATTCGGCGAGCGACTTGACGCTCTGGGAGTACCCGATCTCCACCCTCAGCCTGCTGGGTCTTCGGGTCGCGATCTCGGGCGGCAACTACCTGCGCCAGTTTCCCCAACCACTGATGCGCAGTGCGGTGCGTTGGTGGCACAAACACAAGCGCTCGCCGCTCGTCTTCTATTTCATGAGCTGGGAGATGGACAAAGACCAGCCCGAGGTGCGTGCGTTGCCTCGGCTCAACCGAATCCGCCATTACCGCAACCTGGAACGGATGCCCAGCGTCCTCGACCATTACTTGAGCCACTACCAGTTCCATGCGATCGGCGACGACCTGGGCATCGCGCGCGCAAGCGAGGCGCCGCGCCGCGAGCGTCCGGCGCGAGTGATCGAGCTCGGCACCGACGCCATCGCATTGCCCGTCATCGCTGCCGATGCCGAGCCCGTGACGCTCGTCATTCCGCTCTACAACGAGGAAGCGAACGTCACCTACCTTCACCGTACCCTGCTCGAGCTGCGCCGCAAGCTGGCGCAGAAATACCGCATCCACTTCAATCTCGTGGACGACGGATCGAGCGACAACACCTGGGCCGCGCTCGAGGCGCGCTTCAAGAGCGTCCCCGACTGTCGGCTGCTCCGGCATCCGGCGAACAAAGGGATAGGCGCCGCGCTGGTCACCGGGATCCGCGCCGCGACCACGGAAGTCGTGTGCTCGCTCGACTGCGACTGCTCGTACGATCCGAGTGAGCTGGAGGCCATGATCCCGATGCTGGCCGGCGCGGATCTGGTGACCGCGTCGCCCTACCACCCGCAGGGACACGTGTTCAACGTGCCGTCCTGGCGACTCTTCCTGTCGAAGACGCTGTCGCACCTCTACAGCGCGGCGCTCGGCGATCGCATCCACACCTACACGAGCTGCTGCCGCGTCTACCGCAAGAGCGCCGTGGATCGGATTCAGCTCCGCAACCCGGGATTCCTCGGCGTGGCCGAGCTCCTGATCCAAGCCAAGCTCGCCGGCGCGCGCATCGCCGAGCATCCCGCGACGCTCGAGTCGCGACTTTTCGGCGAATCGAAGATGAAGATCGTGCGCACCATCGTCGCGCACCTGGGCCTGCTTCGTGATCTCGCGCTCCGGCGGCCGGTACTGCGTCTCGCGAGCGGACCGTCGCCCGCGGTTTCTCCCGCTCCCGCTCCTGCTCCCGCGAACGCGGCGCCCTCGCCTTCATGAGCGATTCCCATCCGAGCGTCGCCGCGCCCGAAGGCGCGGTCCTCTCGCTCTCACTCGACATCGACAACCAGTGGGCGTACATGCGCACCCACGGGGACCCGGGGTGGGAAGCGTTCCCGACTTACCTCGAGCCGCTCTTCGACACGGTTCTCCCGTGGCTCGAGCGCGAGCGCATGCGGATCACGTTCTTCGTGGTGGGCAAAGACGCGTCGCTCGAGAAGAACCGCGGGGCATTCCAGCGATTGGGTGCTTCCGGACACGAGATCGGCAACCATTCGTTCCTGCACGAGCAGTGGCTGCATCTCTACTCACCCGAGGACTTGGAACGCGACCTCGGTGCGGCGGAGGAGCACATCGAGTCCAGCACCGGCCACCGCACACGCGGCTTTCGCGGGCCCGGCTTCAGCCTCTCGGCCGCGACGCTCGACGTGCTCGCTCGGCGCGGCTATCGCTACGACGCCTCCACGTTCCCCACGTTCCTCGGCCCGCTGGCCCGGCTCTACTACTTCTGGGGTGCCCGCAATCTGAGCCGCGAGGAGCGCGCGAAACGCAGCCAGCTCTTCGGCACCCTGGCCGACGGGCTTCAGCCGCTCGACCCGTACGTCTGGCAACTCGCGGCGCGGGAGGATCTCGTCGAGATTCCCGTGACGACGATGCCGCTCGCGCGGGCACCTTTTCACATGAGCTATCTGCTCTACCTGTCCCGCTACTCGAAGATCGTGGCGCTCGCGTATCTGGAGCTGGCGCTCGTTCTGTGCAGGATGACCGGTGTCGAGCCGTCGTTCCTGCTGCATCCGCTCGATTTCCTCGGCTGTGATCAGGTCGACGGTCTGCGCTTCTTCCCGGGCATGGATCTCACGACCGCCACCAAGCTCGAGTTCGTCACGCGCGCCATGTCGCGCATCCGCCGCAACTTCACGCCGATCACCATGGACGAGCACGCCGCGCGCGCGCTGAGCCGCGCCTCGTCCCTTCGGCGCATCCGTTTCCGAGGAGCTACAGCATGAGTGACGTGAAACCCGTGAACCTTCCTTCCGATCAAAACGCGACCGGGCGCTCGTTCGGCGCTGAAGAGCTCGAGCTGCTCCGCAAGGTGATCGATTCGGGCACGCTCAACTGCACCAAGGGCACCGCGGTGCGCGAGCTGGAAGCGCGCTTCGCGAAGTCGGTGGGTGCCACGAGCTGCCGGACCACCACCTCGGGCACCGCCGCCATCCACGCCGCGGTGGCGAGCGTCGATCCCGAGCCTGGCGACGAGATCGTCACCACGCCCATCACCGACATGGGTGGGATCACGCCGATCCTCTACCAGACGGCGATCCCGGTGTTCGCGGACTGCGATCCGCTCACCTACAACGTCACCGCCGAGACCATCGCCAAGAAGATCACGCGGCGCACCAAGGCAATCCTCGTGACGCACCTCTTCGGCAATCCGTGCGACATGGAACCGATCATGGCGCTGGCCAACGCGAAGGGCTTGCCGGTGATCGAGGACTGCGCGCAGGCGTACGGCACCACCTACCAGGGCAAGCACGTGGGCGTCATCGGCGCCATCGGTGCCTTCAGCTTGCAGCAAGGCAAGCACATGACCACGGGCGAAGGCGGCTTCGTCGTCACCAACGATCCGGCCCACGAACGCCGCATGCGACTCTTCATCGACAAGGCGTGGGGGTATGGAGATCCGAATCCGGACCACTACTTCCTGGCGATGAACTACCGCATGACCGAGCTGCAGGGCGCGGTGGCGCTGGCGCAGCTCGACAAGCTCGACGCGATGGTCGCCCATCGCATCGCCATGGCCGATCGCCTCACGGCAGCGATCTCGGACGTGCGCGGCGTCGCCGTTCCCAAGGTCACCCCCGGCGGGCGCCACACCTACTGGAAGTATTGCGTGCGCATCGATCCCAAGAAGATCAAGGGCGGATCGGTGGGCTTCGGCGATGCACTCAAGCCGCTCGGCGTGATGTCGGCGCCGCGCTACATCCAGAAGCTCGCCTTCGAGTGCCAGGTGCTGCGTGACCACGTCACCTTCGGCAAGAGCAAGTTCCCGTACGAAGGGCCGCACCGCGCGGGCGAGCCACCCATCGTGTACGACAAGTCGCAGTATCCGGGTGCGACCGAAGCGCTCGCCGACGTGGTGGTGCTGCCGTGGAACGAGCGCTACACCACAGACCACGTCGACGCCATCGCCGCCATCATCCGAAAGGCCGCCACGGATCTCGCGATCTGACGAGCGGCGTCCGCATCGCCGAGGAGAAAACGCCATGTCCGTATCGAATGCTCCGCTCCGCGCCGCCCTCGTGGGTTGTGGCCGCATCGCCCAATCCCACCTCGAAGCGCTGGCGCACATCCCCGAGATCCAGCTCGAGGCCGTGGTCGACGTGAAGAGCGCCGCCGCCGAGGCGATCGCCGAGCAACGCCGCTGCAAGCTGCTCACGGACTACAGGGATTCGGCGCTGCTCGCGTCGATCGACGCCGCCATCCTCTGCACGCCACCCAGCACCCACTACGCGATGGCCAAGCATTTTCTCTCGAACGGCGTGCACGTGCTGTGCGAGAAGCCGCTCACCATCGCCTCGTCGGAAGCGCAAGAGCTGGTGGACCTGAGCGAACGCGCCGGCCTCAAGCTGATGATGGCGTCGAAGTTCCGCTACGTGGACGACATCATCAAGGCGAAAGCGATCATCGAGGCCGGGATCCTCGGCAAGCTGATCCTCTTCGAGAACGCGTTTTGCAGCAAAGTGCTCATGAAGGACCGCTGGAACTCGCAGCGTTCGCAGGCCGGCGGCGGCGTGCTCATCGACAACGGCTGCCACTCTGCCGACATCGCGCGCTATCTCCTCGGGCCGATCCAGTCGGTGCAGGCGGAGTTCGGGATCTCGGCGCAAGGGCTGGAAGTCGAGGACACCGCGCGCATTCAGTTCCGCACCGAGCGCGGCGTCATGGGCACCATCGACCTGAGCTGGAGCCTCAACAAAGACTCGGAGAGCTACATCAGCGTCCACGGTTCGTCCGGCACCTTGCACGTGGGCTGGGCGGGGAGCCGCTATCGCCAGGACGGCAACTCGAATTGGGTGAGCTTCGGCACCGGCTATCAGAAAGTGGCCGCGTTCAAGAGCCAGCTCGAGAACTTCCTGGGCTGGATTCGCGGCACCGACGTGCCGCGAATCACCATGGCCGACGCGCTGGCGTCGGTGCGCGTGATCGAGGCTGCTTACGCGGCTGCCCAACGCGACAACTGGATGGCCGTGCCGAGGGCGGCGTGAGCGGCGCGGAACAGTCGTCGCTCGAGCCGTCGTGGACGCACCCGTCCGCGCTGCTGGAAGCGGGTGTCGCGCTAGGCCCGGGCACCAAGGTTTGGGACAACGTCCACATCCGCCGCAACGCCCGCATCGGCAGGTCCTGCATCATCGGCGAGAAAACCTACGTCGCGTACGAGGTCGTGATCGGCGATTTCTGCAAGCTCAACGCGTCGGTGTACGTGTGCGCACAGGTGACCATCGAGGACTTCGTGATGATCGCGGCGCACACGGTCTTCACCAATGACCGCTATCCGCGCGCGGGCAACCTCGCATTGACCGGGCTCGAGACTTCTGACGTCACCGACGAGACACTTGCAACGCGCGTGTGTCGCGGGGTCACCATCGGCGCCAACGCGACCATCGGTCCCGGAATCACCCTCGGCGAGTTCTCGATGGTGGGGATGGGCTCGGTCGTGACCCGCGACGTTCCCGCGTACCGGCTGGTGGCGGGCAACCCGGCGCGACCCGTGGCGTGGGTCTGCGCATGTGGCGAGCCACTCGCCAAGGGTGAGGACGCCGAAGTCGCTCCCGGTCAGGAAGCCCGCGCCCTCGACTGTCACCGCTGCCAGCGCCGCTATCGTCTCGACGCGTTCGAGGGGTTGCGTCCGTTCGAGGACGGGTGATGCAGACCGCCGTCGTCGGCGGTGGTCTGCTGGGCCTGACGCTCGCGTACCGGCTCACCGGGCTCGGCCACTCGGTCGAGCTCTTCGAGGCGGCGCCCGAGCTCGGCGGGCTCGCGTGCGCCCACGACTACGGCTCGTTCACCTGGGACCGCTTTTACCACTGCATCCTGCCGCAGGATCAGGCGCTCATCGCATTGCTCGAGGAAATCGGGCTGGGCGGCGAGCTCTGCTATCGCACCACCGGCACGGGCTATTGGTCTGCGAACCGCTTCTACACGATGAGCAGCAACGCCGATTTCGCGCGTTTTCCGTTGCTTTCGCTCATCGACAAAGGCCGCCTCGGCGCCGCCATCCTCTACGCCACGCGATTCGCCGACCCATTTCAGCTTTATCGCGTGACCGCTCAGGAATGGCTGACCAGGATCTGCGGTCGGCGCACCTACGAAGTGTTCTGGCGCCCGCTGCTCAAAGCAAAGTTCGGAACTTTCTACGACCAGGTGGCGGCGGTCTTCATCTGGGCCACGCTCACGCGGCTCTTCGGCGCACGTCGTGGCGCCGCTGCCAAAGAGAATCTCGGCTACGCCCGGGGTGGATACGCGCGCATCCTCGGCACGCTCGCCGCCAAGCTCACGGAGCGCGGCGCGATCATCCACCTGCAAGCGCCGGTGGCCGGGATCCGTCGCGTGCGTGCGAGCGACGGCATGCCCGACGGCTGCGAGATCGCGTGGTCGAGCGCCGACGACCACGCCATGCGCCGACGGTTCGATCAGGTCTTCTTCACTGCCCCCACGCGCCTCGCCGAGCACTTGGTCGGCGACGAGCTGAAGCCGCACGTGGCCCAGATGGCCGCGGACTTCCCGACCTCCCACGCCTACCTCGGTGTCGCGTGCGCAGTGCTCGCCCTCGAGAAACCACTCACCCCGTACTACGTCCTCAACATCGGCGACGAGAACGTCGAGCTCACGGGCGTGATCGAGATGACCAACCTCGTCGACCGCGACACAGAGACCGACGGCAAAGCGCTCATCTACCTGCCGCGATACTTGGGCGCAGACGACGAGCGCCTCGCCGCTCCCGACGCCGAGCTCCTCGACACGTTGGTCGGCCGCGGCCTCAAGAAGATCTTCCCCGACTTCCGCGAATCCGACATCCACTACGCGGGCATTCACCGCGCCCGTTACGTCCAGCCCCTGCCGCTCGTCGGCGCCGCCCCCGCCGACGCCAAGAAGCAGGCCGGCCTCGCGCGCCCGTTCCAGATCGTGAACACCTCGATGCTCACCTGCGCCACCCTCAACAACAACGAAGTCGTCAGCCTCGTCGACAACTACGTCCGCCGCCACTCCACCTCGCTCACACCGCCATAAGTGTTTGGCCGAATTCGGCGCGGCTACTCGCTACGTCGCCGCGAAAGTGGCACCGAGTTCCGAGAGGACGCGCTCTCGAACATCTGGCCCGGTGAATCCAAACGGAATTCCCGCGAGCACTAGCCGGACCGCGCGCGTCCCGGCGACTAACTCGGTGGTCGTGATTCGCGGCCTGCCCCCGTGGGCTCGCAACGGATACACGAGAGCCGGTACCACGAGAGCCTGCGCAAAGGGCTCGCGGAGAAACATGGTCATCGCTGACACGGGCTTCTGGCTTGCGCTCGCGAATCGCCGGAATCGGCACCACGCGCGCGTGGTCGAGGTGCTCGAGACCCTCGAGGACGGTCTGGCGCTCACCTGGCCGGTGATGATGGAGGCTTGCTACCTGCTTGCTCTACACCACCTCGGTGAGGATGCGGCCGAACGCTTCATCCGCAGCCACGAGCAGGGGGCGTTTGTCGTGGTCGATCCGGCAATCCATCCGCTCGCGCGGCTCGCTGCGCTTCTCAGGAACTACCGCGACCTGCCCATGGATCTCGCGGATTGCCACGTTGGTGCTGTTGGCGGAGCATCTGGGGCACGGGCGGATACTCTCCACGAACGAGCGCGACTTCCGCACCGATCGCTGGAAGAGTCTGCGTCCGTACGATAGCTCGCTCTTGGCGTGGCGGACGCCGCCACACCCCCAAGGCCCGGCTCAGGATGCGAAGGCCGTGCTGCTGCGCGGCGTGAGCGGCGGCACCCACGGCTCGTCGAGGTAGAGGAGTGCGAGGGTGCGGGCCTGTGGCTCGCGAGCGGGGCCATCGAGGTCGATGACGCATTCGTAGGCCTCGACCGCGGCAGCGCGATTGCCACGTGCATCGTGGAGCTGGCCGAGTGTGAGACCGTGCCAGGCGTTCGCCCACGAGAGGCGCGCGCGTTCGGGCTCCGCGAGCGCACCGAGACGCTGGGCGACGTCGTCGAGACGGCCCGCGAGAAGCGCGGCGCGTGCCTGCCAGAGTGACGCCGCAACCAGCACTCGTGCGTCGTAGGTCGCGATACCGGAAGCGACCCGGTCACGTACGGCGTCGCCCTCGGCGAGTGCGCGCTCGACGTCGCCTGTCTCGCCCAACAATCGCACCAGCTCGAGGTGCACGAGCGCGTTGCCGGGAAATCGCGCTCGCAGCTCGGACGCCACTTGCAGTGCCTGAGGCCGGCGCGCCGGCTCGAAGCGCGTGCCGAGCTTCAGCAGCGTGTACTGCGCGCCGAGCTTGCCGAGGCCATCGCTCGCTGCGGCCTCGTCGAGCAAACCGAGCCCGCGAGCCGCGTCTCCCTTGGGCACGAACCACAGGAAGCTCAACCACTTGAGCGCACGCGGGACCAGATCCGAGATGTAGAGGTACGCCCCGAGCGAGGGCTTGGGCTCCGGATACGCGGGTGCCAGCGCGAGTGCGCGCTCCTGCCACTTGCGCGCGCGTTCGCCGAGGGTTCCTGCGCTCAGATAGTTCCCGCGCTGCGCTTCTCGGCGACTCTGGTACGCAATGGCCTGGCCACCCCACGCGAGCGCTTCGAGATCGTCGGGATCGGCCGCGAGTCGCCGACCGGCCAGCGCGACCGCTCGATCGAGCGTGGACGCGATGGCTTCGTCGTGCCGCGTATCCGCCGGATCGAGCTCGATCCGCCAGAAAAGCGGCGTCGCCAGGAAGAAGGCCGGAGCGGGATGATCCGGGGCGAGCGCTCGCGCAGCCTGGAACTCGCGCGTCGCACCATCCCAGTCGCCCGCGAAGTTGCGGTCGATTCCAGCTCGCAGCGTCCGCTCGAGCTCGCCCGGTAGCTCGGTCGCAGTCGACGCGCGCGCCGCGCTTGCGGCGATCGCGAGCGCGGCGGCGAGCCACGCGACCAGCCGCGACCGCGTGCGCGGACTCAGCGCACTTACGTGGTGGCGCAGCATTCCCGTCGCTCGACGCTCGCGCTCACGCACACGGTCCGGCGTCGTAGAGCTGCCCGGCGACCAGCACGAACGGGTTCTGATCCGAGAATGCGCCCGCGCACATGTACGGGAAGAGATTCGGTGAGTATTGCCACGCACCACCGGTCCAATCCTTGGAGAAGCCGCCGGATGTGATCGGATCGGCCGGATCGAGGATCACCACCTCCCAATGCACGTGGAACCCGCTGGCCTGGCCTACCTCGTCCTCGACGCCGAGGTACTGACCCGATTCCACCCAGTCGCCTTCACTGAGCCCAGCGCCCAGGTAGTAGTCGCCGTCGACAAGCACCGGGCCTGTCGATCGCACGGTGTTGGTCGACGGATGCGAGTACTTCGTCCACTCGTTGCAGAAGTCGGCTTCGCACGGAACGCACCAGTCCTCGTAGTCGCGAGGTTTGCCCGGCCACGTGACCGTGGGTGGCTGGCAATGCGGATACGGGTGTTCGATCCACACGTAGTTGTTCTGATCGGTGGGCTCGCGATGGCTGTCCTCGATGAATCGCACCCAGCCAGGCGCCGCCGCACCGATGCTGCCGTGACCGTTGCCCACAGCGCTGATGTCGAACTCGCCGTTGTGGTTCCAGTAGTCGTTCCAGACCGACGCCTCGGTTCCATCCACGAACGGCACCCGATACGTCCCTTTGGCGACCGGATTGCTCGTGCATCCGAGCCCGGCTGCCAGCGCCAGCATGCAAACGACCGCACCGCGTGAAGGGTAGCGACTCACGGAATCCTCCGCCCGATCCGCCGCGGATCGGTCTTCGCGGAACATAACCGGGGTCACGTCCCGCTCGACACCGAACCGCACGCGAGTGGCGGGCCAGTGGTGCCGGCCTGTCACGACTCGCCGTCGACGACCATCGAGCCGCGAGTGCTGAGACGCGACTTCGTGCGGAGCGTTCTCGATCGCGCGCGGGCGTCCTCGATGCGTTCTCATCCATCGCGCACTGCCGAGCAGGTCATGCCGCGAGCGGTGGGCCGAACATCTGCGCGCAGGCTTCGGGGTTCATGAACGCGCGATACCGCGACGCCTCGGCGGGCGTGAGCACTTCGATCAAGACGGTGCCGTCGACCCAGACCTCGATCACGCGAAAGACACCACCGCGCTCGCAGCCGAGGGCACGCCAGCCGGCGCGCCGGGCGATCGCGAGAACCTGCGCCTCGTCGAGATCGGTGACGATCGCCGCGTGGAACGACGAGGCGCCGAGGGGCGGCCCGTCGGGACGAATCTGGTCTTCCCAGGGCATGGGCACGGGGCCTGAAGGCGGGCGCGTGGGATCGACATCGCCTTCGCCCGGATGATGGGCCATTCGCTCCGGCATCACCTCGATGGCGAGACCGGAGCCGTCGTTCGCGACGGCAACGAACGAGCCCGGCACCACGGGGAACGAGAACACCGAACCGCCGATGAGCTGAGCGAGGGCATGCGCCGTGGCTTCCGGCGCGCGTGACGAGATGGAGAAGTGCGCGATCACGGGATTTCCTCCTTCACCCGAGTCAGCGGGTGCTAGCGCGAGCGGCGAGGGCGCGCTCGCTTCGATTGCTTCCGCAGGTCCGCGAGGATGAGCCGAATCACCCACGCCGAGGTGTTGGCGGCGTCTTTGCCCGAGAGCCCCCACTGCTCGCGCATGGAGAGCCACGCGTAGGCGCTGTGCAACAACTGGATCGCTGCGGCGGCGCGGCGCTTGGTGCCGTCATCGAGCCCCTCGGCGGCGTCGGCTACCGCCGCCAGGAACGCCCGCTGCCGCTCGGCATCGAGCGTCTCGCGCATCTCGCGACCGCGCGACGACAGCACCGACGCCGTGATCTGCGCCGGGAGCCGATCGAACCCTTCGAAAAGCGGCTCGAGCTGATCGGTTAGCGCCGCTTCGCTCGCCGGCATACCGACGTCCGGACTGATCCGGGTGTTGAGCCAGGCCCAGAGACCCGTCAGCAGTGCCTGACGCGTCGGGAAGTGCCGGTAGACCGTCATTTCGGTCACGCCGGCCCTCTCGGCGACGGCGCGATACGTGATCGACTCCGCGGAGTCGCTTTCGCCGAGAAGCGACGACATCGCTTCCAGGACGCGCTCGCGGGTGGCCGCGGCCTGCGCTCGCCGCAACGGCGATTCGTATGTGACTCGCACTCTCTTCATGTTAGTAATACTAACATCAGACAGCGACATTCGCAAGTGGCTCGCGCTCCATGCCGGCCGAGCCGCGCGGTCAGGCGGCGTGAGGCGCGCGTGCCTCGACCAGCGCGCCTGGCAGAATGAGCGTCGCGTCTCCGTGCTCGTGCGCCTGTAACGCCTCGCACTCGGCGAGCGTCACGGCCCGCGCGAGCGTGGCCGGATCGGTGAGCGAGCCGAGCAAGCGGAAGTGGCTCTCGCCTGGCGTATGTATCCCGGAGACGAGTGCGTCCACGATGTGCGGGCGGTGATCGGGGGTGATCACGATCGTCGCCGTTCCAGCTCCAGCGCGAACGCCGTTCGGGTCCGCAGCGGATTCAAGCGCACGCATCACGGTGGTGCCCACGGCGATCACCCGGCCGCCCCGGCGGCGCGCATTCGTGATCGCGAATGCCGTAGCGGCCGGGATCGTGTAGCGCTCGGGCAATGGCAACGCTGCGTCGAGCGTTGGATCGCCCGTGGACGACAAACCCGCGGCGTGCGTGAGCGACGCGATCGCCAGGCCGCGACGCGCGAGCGCGAGCATGATCTCCCATGTGAGCGGCCGGCCCGCGGACGGCATTTCCACGGCCCACGGTGCTCCAGCGAAGGCGGTCTGCACCGACCACAGCCGCAGCGGCTCCGCTCGATGCGCGTACTGCACGGGGCGCCCAAGCCGATAGAGCCGATTCCAGAGCCAGCCGGCATCAGTCGCCGTGCCGGTGAAGTCCAGTTCGACCAGGCGGGGCGACAGTGACGATACCGAGCGCACGGCCGCCTCGAGGGGGATCGATGGTTCGCGCCCGAGTCGCAGCCGTGCCCCGGGCGACACCCGTGGCGGGGCGGGGCGATCCTCGGTGCGGGTTCGATGATCGCCGGCGCCGAAGAGCACCGCGGTGGCCCGCATGCCCTCGATCGGGCCAGCCAACCGCACCTCGATCGTCTCGCCCCGCTCCGTCGACCCCGGCAGCGACGCCGGCAGCGTCGCTGCATCGTTCAGCACCAACAGATCACCGGATGCGAGCATCTCCGGCAATGCACGGAACGAGCGCACGGCCGCAGCGCGAGCAGCCGGATCGATCACCAGCAGACGTACCCGCTCGCGGGGGACGTGCGCCGTGCCGATCACGACGTCACCTCCCCGACTCGCGCCGTGGCCGTCGGGCACCCACTCGCGAAGCCCGAGCCCCACGCAGCCACTTCCAGACGAGCGCCGTTCGGGGCGTCGCGCTCGTCGCGAATCATCGCGACGAGCCGCGCTGCAACGTCCTCCGCTCGCGCCAGCGACGCTCGATCGGCATCGGGAAGCGCATCACGATGCATCTCCGTGTCCATCTCACCAGGATCCACTGCGAGCACGCGCACCTGCGTGCCCGCTAGCTCGGCGGCGAGGATGCGTGAGAGCTGGTCCTGCGCCGCCTTCGAGATGCCGTAGGCACCCCAATTCGGATACGCGCTCACCGCTGCATCCGAGCTCACGTGCAAGATCACACCGGTGCCGCGAAGTGCCATCGAGCCCGCGACGATCTTGGTGAGGCGAAACGGTCCCACCAGGTTCGTCTCCAGCACGCGCGTGAGGTCCTCGCAGTCGGTGTCGAGCAACAGGCGCAGTGGAGTTGGTCCGAGCGTGCTGGCGTTGTGCACCAGAATGTCGACCGGGCCTACCAATGCCGCCGCTTGCCCGGCGATGCGATGCGCATCGTCCAGCTCGCCGATGTCACCCGGTACGCCGTATGCCTCGAGACCTGCTTGTTGAAGTTCTGCAACGACCGCCTCGAGCGGGTCCGCTCGACGCGCGACGAGCACGACACGCGAGCCTGCTGCAGCGAGCCGCAGCGCGAGCGCACGGCCCAGACCGCGACTCGCACCCGTGATCAGCGACGCACGACGACGAATCTCCATGAGTCGTTCCTCCTCTGCGATCCATGGTAGAAACTCGGCGCCAGCCCGTCAGCCATTTGGCCAATCTGTTGCCCCAAGGTCATTGAATGAGCGTCGACCGCCCAGAAACCGAGCACCTGGCCGAAAACGTTCGTGGGGTGCGCGAGGCGCGCGGCCTCTCACAGCTTCAGATCGCACGGCTCGCTGGCATCCCGCGCGCCACCTGGACACACCTCGAGTCTGGCACCGCGAATCCCACGCTCGCCGTGCTCATCCGCGTCGCCAACGCTCTTCAGGTCCGGCTCGACGAGTTGCTCGCCGCTCCCCGCAATCGGGGGCGGCACTTCCACGCCGCCGATCTGCCCACCCGTCGCCGCGACGACGTCGAGATCCGCAAGCTCCTACCCGAGACCATCGCCGGACTCGACATCGAGCGCATGTCGATACCGCCCGGCGGACGCCTGCGCGGGATCCCGCACACGGCGGGAACCCGTGAGTACCTCACGTGCGAGAGCGGCGAGCTCGAGCTCGCCGTAGCCGGCGAGATCTACCTCCTCGCGACCGGAGACGTCGTCGTCTTTCGTGGCGATCAGCGTCACGGCTACCACAATCCCGGCCCCACTAACGCGATCGCCTTCAGCGTGATCGCCTTCGCCCCAGTGGCATCGTGAGAAACGACTCTATAGCGCGATTCACGTCCAAGGCTCCAAGCGCACAGTCGGGATCCTGTATACAGGCGTGAGCATGCTTCGGCACGCCACCTCATGCGCTGCTATCGTGCCCAATGACTCTCGGGCGAGCGCTGCCGAGACCTTGGATGCAACCCATGGTTCACCGGCGATCGGATCGCTTGCACTCGATCACTTAGGTTCCCGATTGTGTGATACAGCCCCGGAGAACGCAGAATGTTCAGACGAATCAACTCTGTACTGACCATCCAGATGGTGTTCCTCTCTGCACATCTCGCTGCTTGTCCACGGCTAGCTCACGCCAGCGATTTTGTCGTCAATGTGTGTGACGACGTTGAGGATGGCTCGTGCGACGCCGTGCATTGCAGCCTACGCGACGCGATCAATGCTACTCGAACAACATCGGAAGCTGATTTGATTTTTTTTCAAGGACCGCCTTGTGAGCTCGCGCTAGCGTCAGGCCTTGTGATCGACGATCCTGGACTAATCGTCGATGGTTCAAATTTACTTACATTGAATGGCGTAAGCCTTGATCAATCGCGTGACGTTATTCGACTCGCCGGCCCTTCAATTGGATGTAGAGTCCGACACTTAAGCATTGTCGGTCGATCGGGTATCGGGATCGACGCGGATCAATGCGAGTTGTCGGACCTCAGTTTTGATTGCACCCCCTTCTCCATAGGTGATGCGATTCGCATCGGCGGGGGATCGAACATAATGACGCACATCACGTCCACTGGGTGTGGCTTCTTTGATGGTGGCGCCGGGAATCAGTGGTATGACATCCGATCTGCAGACGGTCCGTTCGAGTTCAATCATTCAAGCGAATCCGTATTCGCAGACTCTAGCGTCGGACACATCGGGTTAGGACCAAACGGGTCCGGTGTGAACGGGCTCGTGGTGAGCAACGTCGACTTCACTGCGATGGACGGCGGACTCGAGGGACCGGTAGAAGCATTGCGCGTTGTCGGTGGCTCGTGCCGATCACAAAGCAGAGGCAGTTGTATCTTGTTTGGTCCGGGCGTCAGCGAGGCAACTGTAGGCGGCTGCGCTCCTGGTGAAGGGATCACGATCGTCGCGAATGATGCGGGCCTGACCATCGTTGGGTCTGCGACCGATATCGAGCTACTTTGCTCAAACATCTCAGCGCTCGGTAATGGGGTGGAAATCTATGCGAACTCGACGGGACGCTCAGAACGAACACGACTCGATGGAAATTCAATCACTGCCGGTGCGATTGGGATCTACCTCGAAGGTGTACACACGATAGTCGAACGCAACGATGTCGCCGCAGGTACCACGGGTGTTCAGATTTCCCGATACAGCGGCGCAGACTCATCTTACGACGGTCTCGGAGATGATCTGGCGGCAACTCCGATGATCACCGGCAATGTCGTGCGTGACACCCCCACGGCTCTTCTACATTTCGACGCGACAAGTGAAAACTTTAATAGTCTGATGCAAGCAAATACGTTTGAGCGCGTGCCAATTTCCGTCGAGTCAATCTGGCCGTTTGTCGTACGGATTCTCGACCAGAGCGGACTACCTGTAAATGCTGCATCCATTGTCGTACGAGATCGCGATGGGATCGTTAAGGCTAGCTACATTACTGGCAGCAATGGATTTCCCGGATCTAGTTTTGATATCCAGGCGCTCTACCGTTGGGAGAGTCGAGTACACGCGTTCGAGGACGGAGACCGCAATCCGTTCACGATCGAGGCGGCGGGGGAGGTCGTGGACGGCGCGAGCCGCGTGGCGGCGACGGGTTCACTGGTCGTGGTGATGGATGGAACCGGCGTTAGCACTCCGGTCCCGGACTCGGGGTACGCCTGGTGTGTTCCTACGGATGGTGGGCTCTGCCGCGAATACATCGCGGAGGTCGTGATTGCGCCCTCCGCGTCGGGCAATGCGCCGCCAACGGTCGACGTCACATCGCCGGAACCTGGTACGCGTGCGGAGCGAGGACAGCCGCTCGATCTGCGCGCGACGGTGACGGACGCCGAGGATACGAGCCTCGGCCAGCTTCACGTGCGGTGGACATCCGACCGCGATGGCGTGCTCTTCGATGGTCCTGCGGGCGGCGACACGCGGGCAGTGAGCGGCAGCACC
>CAYVDO010000030.1:0-33392 GCA_964450125.1 uncultured bacterium | reverse complement strand
TGGTCAAGACCCGGATCGGCGTAGACCGGGATTCGGACGGGAAGTACGATCGAGACGACGTCCTGGCCGGCACGGATCCTGCGGATCCGAACGCTTGAGCATCTGCTGAAATCGCGTGAAGCCCCCGGCCTTTCGGGACCGCTGAGGCGCCCGCGGCGGTCTCGGCGCGCCCCCAACTCGCGCGGGGAGCCGGGCCTTCGAAGGGGGCACCCGCGAGACGACGCGCTGCGTTCGTCGGCTGCTCTCGGCTTGGGTGTCGAACGCCGAGGGTGAGACGAGACCTAGGAGTGTGTCGGGAAATTCGTTCCCAACACACTCCGATCCTCGCCGAAGGCGAGGATCGGCGAGCGAAGCCGAGCCGGCATCGAGCTAGGAGCCTGTCGCCGTGCGCGGCACATTTTCCGACAGGCTCCTAGCCTCGCAAGCTGCGACTCAGCTCGCGAATCCGTAATACGCAGCGATGATCAGCGCAGTGGCTGCCACGTGAGAACCGACGAATACCTTGAAGGGAATGCCGCGGCGCGTGAACTGGGTCATGCGGGACCCACCAGGCTCGTACAGTGACAACGCCCTCCGCCACACGAACGTGCCGAGGTATTCACCGAACGGAATGTAGAGATCGAGCCATTTGTCCACCTGGTTCAGGTTGTACAAGCCATGGCGATGATGAACCATGTGGCCCTTCGTCGAGGCCAGTCCGATCCGTTCCAGCGTCGTGTAGAACCAGTACGTGGCGAAGCCATAGAACGATTTTCGGTTCGACGGCGGGTTGTGGTACCACTCGTGAACCGTCGATTGCATCAGCGCTGGGATCGCCTGCGCCGCGTAGATGGTGACCGCCAGCGCTGGATGAACGAAGTAGGCCAGCGGGAAGAAGATCAGGCCGATGGCGAGAAGTTTCAGGACTGCCTTCGCCGTCAACGTCGCGCGCGGGTCGAGGAAGTACGAGATGCGCGTCTCGAGCCAGGTTTCGTGAAACACGTGGATGTTGCGGTAGTGGTGGATGAACGCATGGTGCCAGAGCGTCTTCATCTGTGGCTCGGGCGTCTCGATGAATTCGGCGTGGAATCCCACGTGGCCGCACGCGAACGCGACGTTTTCGAAGAAGTAGCCGAGCGCGATCGCCGTGAGCGCAAACCACGGATCGAAATAGAAGCTGTAGGCGAGACCGCCGATGGCGGTCAGCACGATGGTGCAGTAGAGGGCGAAAAACATGCGCCGTTTGCTGCCAGTGAGACGATAGGGCAGGACCTCTCGATCGCCCGTGATCAGGGTGCGACTATAAGGTCTGATCGCAGCAGCAGGGCTTGCATCCCTCGTTTCGATGAGCGGCGAGATGCTCGACTCGAGCAGCATGAGGTTCTTCCCGTCGGATGAGAAAGGAGCGCGTCGGCGCGAGCGTGTCACGGGCCCGTTCGTCGCCTGCGTCACGGCGCCCGCGACCGCGTGAGCCATTCTAGCTCCGGCGCGGAGCGTCGTGCCATGCGGCCCTGCCTCAGGCGGCATCGGCGGAGCGGATCTTCGGTCGATCCAGCGCGGTGATGCATCTCGCGTCGCTCCTGCGGTCTCTCCCTGCACGCGCGAACGGAGATCGGCGAGGCCGAACCCAGGTGCGACGGCGTGGGTTGACTCGACTTGGTCGGCTGGTATGCTCGCGGCGGTTTCGCGCAGCAAACGGGACCGAGCCCCCTTCATTGATGCCTCGCCGACGAGCACGGGACGCCTTTGGGCCCGGATCCACGGGCTTGCGAGGCGCCGCCGCCGGTGTGTCCCGCAAGTCCGGGTGCGGGGGCATGGCGTGAAGCGCCTGGCCGTGATTCCCGCGCGCTGGGGCGCGTCGCGCTTGCCGGGAAAGGCGCTGGCGGAGATCGCGGGGCGCCCCATGATCGAGCACGTGTGGCGGCGAGTGCTTCAGGCCGAGCAGATCGACGAGGTTTGGATCGCCACCGACGACGAACGGATCGCCACCGCGGCGCAGCAGTTTGGTGCCCACGTCGCTCGGACGTCGGCACACCACACCTCCGGCACCGATCGCGTCGAGGAAGCGGCGCGATCCAGCGACGCCGACGTGGTCGTCAACGTGCAGGGTGACGAGCCGCAGCTCGATCCGTCACAGGTCGACCAGGTGGTCACGACCTTGCTCGAACCGCGGGACGGACCGGAAGTCGGCGTCGCCACGCTCGCGTTCCGGCTGCGCTCGGAGGAGGAGCTCGCGGATCCGAGCGTCGTGAAGGTCGTGACCGATCGGGCGGGCCGAGCGCTCTATTTCTCGCGCGCGCCGATCCCCTACGACCGCGCGAACGGTGGGGCACTCGGCGAGGGCCATCTCGGCCACGTGGGGATCTACGCCTTCCGGCGGACCGTGCTCGAGCGCTTCGTCGCGCTGGAGCGCGGGCCGCTCGAGCAGCTCGAGTCGCTCGAGCAGTTGCGCTTTCTGGAGAACGGGATCGCGATCGGTGTGGGGATCACGTCCCATCGAACGATCGGCGTCGACACGCCGCGAGACCTGGAGCGGGTGCGCGCCGCGATGGCGTGAGCGAGGAGGACCATGAAGCCCAAGTTCGTGTTCGTCACTGGCGGGGTCGTGTCGTCGTTGGGCAAGGGGCTCGCGTGCGCGAGCCTCGGCGCGCTCCTCGAGGCGCGCGGTCTCAAGCTCACGCTCATGAAGCTCGATCCCTACCTCAACGTCGATCCGGGGACGATGAACCCGTTCCAGCACGGCGAGGTCTTCGTCACCGACGACGGCGCCGAAACCGACCTCGACCTCGGTCACTACGAGCGCTTCACCAGCGCCCACATGTCGCGGCTCAACAACATCACCACCGGGCAAATCTACGACTCGGTGCTGACTCGCGAGCGCAAGGGCGATTACCTGGGCGGCACGGTTCAGGTGATCCCGCACATCACCGACGCCATCAAGGAGCGTGTCCGGCAGGTAGGCCAGAGCGCCGACATCGCGATCGTCGAGATCGGCGGGACCGTCGGCGACATCGAGAGCCTGCCGTTCCTGGAGGCGGTCCGCCAGCTCGGCAACGAGGTCGGCCCGCAGAACGCGCTCTTCATCCATCTCACCCTGGTGCCGTACCTGCGCGCTGCCGGCGAGCTCAAGACCAAGCCCACTCAGCACAGCGTGAAGGAGCTGCGCGCCATCGGCATCCAGCCGCACATCATCCTGTGCCGCACCGACCGGCCGTTGCCGCAGGGGATCAAGCGCAAGATCGCGCTCTTCTGCAACGTGCCGCAGGATGCGGTGTTCACCGCCATCGACGTGGAGCGCTCCATCTACGAGGTGCCGCTCAACTTCCAGCTCGAGGGTGTGGACGAGAAGGTGATCGAGCTCCTCAACATCTGGACGGGTGCCCCGCACCTCGAGCGCTGGGAAGAGATGGTGCACACCCTGCGGGAGCCCAAGCACACCGTGCGCGTGGCGATGGTCGGCAAGTACGTCAATCTCGTCGACAGCTACAAGAGCCTGAACGAAGCCCTGGTTCACGGAGGCATCGCCAACGATTGCGCGGTGGAAGTGTGCTACGTGGATGCCGAGCAGATCGAGCGTGACGGGCTCGCCGCTGCGTTGCCTGCAGCGGACGCGATCCTGGTGCCGGGTGGCTTCGGCGATCGCGGAATCGAGGGAAAGATCGAGGCGATTCGCCACGCGCGTGAGTCGAAGATCCCGTACTTCGGCATCTGCCTCGGCATGCAGCTCGCGATGATCGAGTTCGGCCGCCACGTGTGCGGGCTCGACGACGCCACCAGCGGCGAGTTCGCCGCCAACGGCCAGCACCGGGTGATCGACCTGATGCCCGATCAACAGGACGTGCAGGCGCTGGGTGGGACGATGCGGCTCGGGGCCTATCCATGCAAGATCGAGCTGGGAACCAGGGCCCACGAGGCGTACCAGCAGGCGTCGATCTCTGAGCGTCATCGCCATCGCTACGAGTTCAACAACGCCTACCGCGAGCAGTTCGAGAAGGCCGGCATTCGCTTCAGCGGCCTCTCACCCGAGGGCCGTCTGGTCGAGATGGTCGAGTTGCCTCAGCACCCCTGGTTCCTCGGCTGCCAGTTCCATCCCGAGTTCAAGTCCCGGCCCATGCAGCCGCATCCTCTGTTTCGCGCTTTCATTCGCGCAGCACTCGCCCACAAGGTCGCGGCAGGCTCGGGGAACGCCGGATGAGCTGGCACGTTGGGGAGCCCGTGCGGGTGGGTGCCGGCGTCACCCTCGGTAGCGCCGAGCCGCTCGTGCTCATCGCGGGACCGTGCGTGGTGGAAAGCCGCGACTTCACCGTGGATCTCGCCGGCCGGCTGCACGAGATCTGCAAGGCGCTCGCGCTACCTTTCGTGTTCAAGGCCAGTTACGACAAGGCGAATCGTTCCAGCCTCCAATCGATCCGCGGCCCCGGAATCGACGGCGGGCTCGAGATCCTCGCGGACGTGCGGCGAACGATCGGCATTCCGGTGACCACCGACGTGCATCTACCCGAGGAGGCTCGCGAAGCAGGTCGCGTCGTGGATCTCCTTCAGGTTCCGGCGTTTCTGTGTAGGCAGACCGATCTGCTGGTGGCGGCTGCGGAGACGGGTCGGCCGGTGAACGTGAAGAAGGGTCAGTTCGTGGCGCCCGAGGACATGCGCAACGTCGTCGCCAAGCTCACCGCGTCGGGTGCCGGCGGGGTCGCCCTGACCGAGCGCGGTACCTGCTTCGGGTACCACATGCTCGTGAACGACATGCGCGCGTTGCCGATCATGCGCGGGCTGGGCGTGCCGGTGGTGTTCGACGCCACCCACAGCGTCCAGCTTCCGGGCGGCCTCGGCCATGCCTCGGGCGGCCAACGCGAGTTCGTCGAGCCGCTGGCGCGAGCGGCCCTCGCCGTAGGGGTGGACGCGCTCTTCCTCGAAGTACATCCCAAGCCGGAAGAAGCACCGTCCGACGGACCGAACGCAGTGCGGCTCGCCGACCTCGCGGGACTCCTCGAGCGCGCCCTCGCCATCGATCGCGCCGCGCGGGCGGCTCGCTGAGCCGCGCAGCCGAGGCAACCAGGAGATCGAGCGTGGCTCGGCAATCGTCTTCGCGTGCAGGACGCAGGGAACCCGGCATGCGCGCCCTCGCCGAGGGCCGCCGGGTGCTCGAGGTGGAGGCGCGTGCGATCCAGGCGCTGGCAGGCCGCCTCGACGAGTCGTTCACGCGCGCGGTAGCGCTGATGCATGCGTGCCAGGGCAAGGTTGCCGTGAGCGGTATGGGGAAGTCGGGGCTGGTGGGACGCAAGATCGCGTCGACGCTGGCCAGCACCGGCACCCCAGCTTTCTTCCTACATCCCGGCGAAGCGGTTCACGGCGATCTCGGCATGCTCACCCGCCAGGACGCGGTGATTGCGCTCTCGAACAGCGGCGAGACCGAGGAGATCCTGCGGATCGTACCGGTGCTCAAGCGCCTCGGTTGCCCGTTGATCGTCATGACCGGCGGATTGACGTCGAGTCTGGCGCGCGCCGGCGACGTGGTTCTCGACGTGAGCGTGGATTTGGAGGCTTGCCCGCTGGGTCTGGCGCCTACGTCGAGCACCACTGCAGCGCTGGCGATGGGCGATGCGCTGGCGATGGCGTTGCTGGTCGAGCGTGGTTTCCAGCCCGAGGACTTCGCCGTCCGTCACCCCGGCGGCAGCTTGGGGCGGCAGCTCTTCCTCAAGGTCGCGGACTTGATGCACGTGGGCGATGCGATCCCCAAGGTGCGTGCGGAAGCCACGATGCGCGAGGTGATCGTCGAGATCACCGCCAAGCATCTCGGTGCGGCAACGGTGGTCGACGCGCGCGACCGGCTGCTCGGCATCCTCACCGACGGCGATCTGCGGCGTGCCCTCGAGCGCCACCCCGACGTCCTCGAGCGTCGCGCACGGGAGCTCATGACACCCAACCCGAAGTGTGCCGAGCCCGAGATGCTGGCAGGCGAGGCGCTGCGGATCCTCGAGCACCATCAGATCACGGTGCTGCTGGTCCGACACCCACGCCAACCTCGGCGCATCGTGGGCGTGCTGCACATGCACGATCTGCTGCGCGCAGGAGTGGCGTAACGCCGCGCGCTCGGCGCTGAGACTCGGCCGATCATGAACGTCAGCCGGTGGAAGGCATTGCTGCTGACGGCGAGCGGGGTGCTCGCCGTGATCTTGATCGTGGCCGTGATCGTTCCGGATCGACCGGAGAGCGCCAGCGACCTGGCTCGGACGGCGGGTCTCAAGGCGGCGGAGGCACTGGGCCAGAAGATCCACCTCACCGATCCCGCGCAGGCTTGGGACCTGTGGCTCGGGGCATGCCGCACTTCGGACGAGACCAAACGCGCGACCTGTACCGAGGTGAAGATCCTCTATCGTTCCAGCGCCCAGGGTGAGCTCGTCATGACCAGCGAGCGCGCCGAAGCCGATACCGAGCGCTGGGAGATCGATCTGAGCGGCGACGTCACCGTGACCTCCGGCGAGCTCTCCCTTCGCACCCCGACCGCCCATTATTCCTCCCAGGCGCACCGGATCACCTCGGACGATTCCGTGATCATCGAAGGGCGTGGGCTCGAAGTCAGGGGTACCGGTTTGGACGTCGACGTGGCCTCCCAGGCGATGCGGCTCACGAGCGCCGTCTACACGCGAATCGAACCCAACGCGCGGGTCGGTGCGAGCGCCGCGGCGCCTGCCGCCGGTGACTCCACAAGCGAGCGCAGGAAACCCGGTCCGCGCGCGCCGGGCGCGCTGCGCAAGGGGCGCGGATGAGCGCGTGTCGCGGTCGTTGGCGCGGAGTGTTCGCTGCGGTACTGATCGGTGGCGCGGCGCTGCCCGTGCCGGTGCGCGCCGAGCCTCCGGTGGCCACGACCTCTGCGGGCGGTGGATTCGTGGCGGGCGATCTCTTTTCGTCCAAGGGCGGACCGATCGAGATCCACGCCAACTCGTTCTTGCTGCAAAATGCCACCCGCACGCTGCGCTACGAAGGAAACGTGGACGCCACCCAGGCGGATACCAAGCTCGCGTGCGACGTCCTCACGTTGCGCTACACGGAGGACAATCAGATCCGCGAAGGTAGCTGCGCGGGCAACGTCAAGTTCAATTCGGTGGATCGCGTGGCCACCGCCGGGCTAGCGGAGCTCGACCACGAGCGCCAGACGATCACCCTCAGCAAGGACGTACGGATCTGGCAGGGCGAGAACGAGATCCGTGGCGATCGCGCCAAGATCTTCCTCGCCGATCAGCGCATCGTCGTGGAGGGTACGAGCGATCGGCCGGTGCGCACCACGATCCAGTCGAACGGCACCAGCGGTCTCGACTTCGGCCCACCCCAGCTGGGGGCCGCGCCGCGAGCGAGCGCATCCCCCAAAGCGTCGCCGAAGCCGGACTCGAAGCTGCCCCTCGACGTGCGCGCCGAGCGGTTGGACGCGAGCCGCAACGACCACGTGGCCACCTACACCGGCAGCGTGGTCGCGAGCCGCGGCGACGTGACGCTGCGTTCGCAGGAGCTGGTGATCCGATTCGACGGAGCCAACAAAGAGGTGGACTCGGCTCTGGCGAAGGGTGGGGTGGAGATCGTGCAGGGCGGTCGCAGCGTGAGTGCCGACACCGGCGAGTTCCTGCGGGCCAACCAGCGCGTGGTCCTGATGGGCAAGCCGGCCATCGCCCGCCACGATCGCGACGAGCTGCGCTGTCAGCGCATCCAGTACGATCAGCACCGCGACGAGCTGCGCTGCGAAGGTGCCCCCTCGCGCCGCGTCGAGACCGTCGTGAATTCCGGCGTCGGCCAGGGCCTCGGCTCGTCGCTGGACGTGGTCCCGGGCGCGCGAGGTGGCCGATGACGGCGGTCGACTCGTTGCGCACGCCGACCGCCGAGGCCGTCACACCTCGCACCCTCGCGGTGGAGGACCTGAGCAAGGCCTACCGCGGCCGGCGGGTGGTGGACGGGGTCGCCATCGAGGTGCACGCCGGGGAGGTGGTGGGACTTCTCGGTCCCAACGGTGCCGGCAAGACCACGACTTTCTACATGGTGGTTGGGCTCGAGAAGCCGGATGCGGGGCGAATCCTGCTCGACGGCCAGGACGTGTCCGCGCTGCCGATGTATCGGCGTGCACGCATGGGGATCAACTATCTGCCGCAGGAGCAGTCCATCTTCCGCAAGCTCACGGTCGAGGAGAACGTCCTCGCGATCCTGGAGAACGTACCGCTCGACGCCGCTACGCGCGCCGAACGCCTCGAGCAGCTCCTGGACGAGCTGGGGATCACCCGTCTGCGCAAGACTCAGGCGCAGCTCCTCTCGGGTGGCGAGAAGCGGCGCCTCGAGATCGCCCGGGCCCTGGTCACGGATCCCACCTTCATGCTGCTCGACGAGCCCTTCGCGGGCATCGATCCCATCGCCACCTTGGACATCCAGGGCATCATCGCGGATCTGACCAAGCGCGGGATCGGTGTCCTCATCACGGATCACAACGTTCGTGAGACCCTCAAGATCTGTGACCGCGCCTACATCCTGCACCAGGGGCGCGTGATCAAGGCCGGATCGCCCGCGGAGATCATCGCGGATCCCAAGGCCCGCGAAGTCTACCTCGGCGAGTCGTTCCGGTTGTGAGCGCGGGACGACTGCATGCGGTACGGGTTCGCGGGGCCCGGCGCGCATCCGTCGAGGCGTGCGGGCCTTGGCAGCGATCGGCGGACACGGCTTGTCCGAACTCGATCCGGTGAGGCCGAAGGCTCGCTCGCGTCGCGGCCGCGCGGCTCGGGGCTCCTTCGTCACGAACGCGAGCCAAGGTGGGCGAGCGCCGCGAGCGCTCTTCGAGGCGTCGCGAGTCGCAAACGCGTCGAGCGTGTTTCACGCGAATGGGAGCCACTGACCTGCATGCAAATTGCGTGACGGTCCTGACAGGACCCTGGCATCCTGGCCCCATTCCAGCCGTTCCGTTCGTTGCTGCGCAGATAACCCGCCTAATACCATTGGATTATTGGGCGAGTAGAGCGAGTAGAGTGGGAGGCATACGCCTTGCACGCTGAGCCGCCCGCGGTGCTACACTCACGATGTTCGGCGGGGCGTTGGGCCCCGCTTTCGCGATCCAACCGGGACTCGCCCCCCGCGTACGAGCGCACCCGATGAGCCTCGAGCTACGCCTTCACCTCAAGCAAACCCAATCGCTGGTGATGACGCCCCAGCTCCAGCAGGCGATCAAGCTGCTGCAGCTCTCACGACTCGAGCTGGCGGAGACGATCCAGCAGGAGCTGGAGAGCAATCCAGCGCTCGAGGAAGCCGCGACCCTGGAAGCACCCGAGGAGCTGACCTCGATCGAGCTACGCGAGGGGAATGAAGGCGAGCCGAGCGAGCTGCCCGAGCCAAGCGAGGCGGCCGAAGCGAGCGGCAGCAGCGAGGGGACGGATCAGGACTTCACGGACGCTCCGGACGTCGCCGTTGCCGCCGCGGACGAGTTCCTACCTGCCGCCGAGGCCGAAGCCCCCAGCCCGACGAGCGACGGCGAGCCCTCCGACGACATCGACTGGCGCGAATACCTGAACGCGAGCTTTACCTCCGAGAGCTTCGCGCCTGCTCGCGAGACCGAATCCGACGACGAGCGGCCCTCGTTCGACAGCATGTTCACGCGGCCGTCGGCGCTGGCGGACCACCTCTTCGAGCAGCTCAGGCTCGAGATGCCGAGCGAAAGCGACGAGCGTATCGGCGCCGAGATCATCGGCAATCTCGACCCCAACGGCTATCTGGCGGACGACGTGCCCAGCATCGCCGCGCGCCTCGACGTCTCCGAGGAGGACGTGGAGCGGGTGCTCGTGCGCATCCAGCTCTTCGATCCCCTGGGCGTCGCAGCGCGCGATCTGCGCGAGTGCTTGCTGGTGCAGGCGCGGGCGCGGATGCCGGAGTGCACGCACCTCATCGCCATCATCCAGCACCACCTGTCCGATCTCGAGCGCCGCCGGTACAAGCAGATCGCCAAGGCCCTGGACGTTCCGGTAGAGCGGGTCTTCGAAGAGGTGAAGCGGCTCACGTCGCTCAATCCCAAGCCGGCACGCACGTACTCCGGTGACTCGCCGCGCTACATCACGCCCGACATCTACATCCACAAGATCGGCGACGAGTTCGTGGTTCAGCTCAACGACGACGGACTGCCCAAGCTCCGCGTCAGCTCGTACTACCGGCAGGTGCTCGATCGCGACTCGTCGAACGCCGAAGCCCGCGCGTACATCAAGGAAAAGCTCAAGAATGCCCAGTGGCTCATCAAGAGCATCGAGCAGCGGCGCCGAACGATCTTCAAGGTCACGGAGAGCATCGTGCGGTTCCAGACCGACTTCCTGGAGCACGGTGTCGAGCATCTGCGACCGATGGTGCTCAAGGACGTCGCCGACGACATCGGCATGCACGAGTCCACGGTGAGCCGTGTCACCACCAACAAATACGTGCACACGCCCCAAGGCATCTTCGAGCTCAAGTACTTCTTCAACACCAGCATCCAGAGCGTCGACGGTGGGGATGGCTTCGCCGCCGAGAGCGTGAAGGAGAAAATCCGTCAGCTCATCGCCGGGGAAGATCCCGAGCGCCCGCTCAGCGACCAGCGCGTCGTGCAGATCCTCAAGGACAAGCACGGCATGGACATCGCGCGGCGCACGGTCACCAAGTATCGCGAGATGCTGGGATTGCTCTCCTCGGCCAAGCGCAAGCGCTTCGCCTGAACCCGGCCGCCCACCGGCGCGGCGTGGCGAGAATCGCCTGCTGCACCTCTTGTCGCCGCACGCAGCTGACGGCATAACGCCCGTCCCCGAAACGCGGGACTCGCCGTTGCGGATCGAACCGAGAGCCGATGCGAATTGCCGAGCTGCTCGAACCGAATCGTGTCATCGCCGACCTCGCGGGCACCACCAAGCCCGAGGTGCTTCGGGAGCTCGCCATGTGCTTGGCGCGCGACTTCCCAGGGGTGGCCGCGGAGGCGCTCTACCGAGCGCTCGAGCTGCGCGAAACGTTGGGGCCGAGCACCGGCCTCGAGCACGGAGTGGCAATTCCCCACGCCAAGCTGGTGGGGTTACCGCGGATCGCTGGCTGCTTCGGACGCAGTCGCAGTGGCGTCGCATTCGGTGCCCCGAGTGGCGAGCTTTCGCACCTCTTCTTCGTGCTCGCGGCGCCGGACTCGCCAGCGTCGCTGCCGCTTCACCTGAAGGCGCTGGCCCGGGTGGCGCGCGTGCTTCGAAACGCCGAGGTGCGCGCGGCGCTCGTCGCCGCGTCCTCGGCAGACGAGCTCTGGAACGCGCTGTGTCGTGCGGACGACGGAACGTGAGACCGGCGATACCGCTCGCATCGCGCGGTGCCCCGTGCGTCCTACCGTTCCACGTGCGTGAGGCGTGATGACCGAGCCCAGCCCTCTCGAGATCGCCGAGCTTCTGGCCTGGGGGCGCGAATCCGAGCTCGCGCTAGCCCTCAAGGCGGGACGCAAGGGGCTGACGCGCGCCATCACCTCGCCGATGATCCAGCGGCTGGGGCTCGCGGCGAGCGGCTACACCGCTCACCTCCGCGACGACTCCGTCACGCTCGCGGGTGCGACGGAGGCGGGCTATCTGGCGGGTCTCGACGCCGCGTCGCTCGCCGCCCAAGCGCGCAAGCTCGCAGAGGCTCGCGTTCCCGTGCTGGTGCTCACCGAGGGCGGGCGCGTCCCTGCGGCGTGGCTGCGTGACCTGGGGCGCGCCGGGCTCGCCGTGCTGGTGACCTCGCTGCCCACCGGTGAGGTGGCGAGCGCGCTGGAGGCGTACCTGGCGCACCGCCTCGCGCCCTCGATGCGCATCCACGGCGGACTGGCGCAAGTCTTCGACATCGGGCTGCTGATCCTGGGCGAGAGCGGTGTCGGAAAGAGCGAGGCGGTGCTCGAGCTGGTGCTGCGCGGGCATCGTTTGGTGGCGGACGATCTGGTCGAGCTTCGGCGCGTGGGCAACCACATCGTCGGCTCGGGGCCGGAGATCGCGCGCCATCACCTCGAGATCCGCGGGATCGGGATCTTGAACCTGCTCGATCTCTTCGGGCCGGCCGCCGTTCAAGAGAAGAGCGACGTCGGGCTGGTCGTCGACTTGGTGCCGTGGCGAGCCGAGACGCCCATCGACCGCCTCGGTGTGGACGAGGGAATGCGCGACCTGCTCGGCGTGGCGCTGCCTGCGGTGGCGGTGCCGGTGAGCCCGGGCAGGAATCTGGGCACGATCCTCGAGGTGGCGGCCCGGAACCAGGCGCTCAAGAACATGGGGCATCACTCGGCGATCCGCTTCGAGCAGAAAGTGATGCGCGCGATCCGCGGGAAAGGCCGTTCGTGGCAGGCCTGAATCTCGTGGTCGTGACCGGTCTTTCGGGCTCGGGCAAGACCACCGTCGCCAAGGCGTTCGAAGACCTCGGCTACTACTGCGTCGACAATCTGCCCGCGCCCCTGCTCGCGGATTTCGTGCGGCTGGCCAAGGGTTCGAGCCCCCAGCTCGAACGCGTGCTGGTGGTGATGGACGTGCGCGAGGGCAGCTTCCTGGCGAGCGCTCCCGAGGAGCTGCGCGCGGTGCGCGACCAGGTGTCGTCGCTCACCGTGGTCTTCCTCGAATGCAGCGAGGAAGGCTTGGTGCGGCGATTCCGCGAGGTGCGTCGCGCCCATCCCCTGGACACCACCTCCATCGTCAACGGAGTCGCTCACGAGCGTTTGCTGCTCGGCGAGTTTCGCGCGATGGCGCAACGGGTGATCGACACCTCGTCGCTGAACGTCCACGCGCTCCGGCGCATCGTGCAAGAAGAGTTCGGTCGCGATCGCATCCCGGCGCTCGAGGTCGCGCTGGTGTCGTTCGGCTTTCGCAACGGACTGCCCCAGGACGCAGACCTGGTCTTCGACGTGCGCTTCCTGCCCAATCCGCACTACGAAGCCGAGCTCCGCGACCACGATGGGCGGGAGCCGCGGGTGCGCACGTTCGTGTTCCGGGGCGGCGAAGCGGAAGCCTTCCTGGCACATAGCGAGGGGTTGCTTCGCTTCTTGCTGCCGCGCTACCAGCGCGAGGGGAAGTACCTCGTCTCGATCGCGATCGGCTGTACAGGCGGCAAGCACCGTTCGGTGGCGATCGCCGAGGCTCTCGGCGAGCGGCTCAAAGACGTCCCATCGTGTAAGTTTTCGGTCCGCCACCGGGATGCTGCGCCCGTGGCGACGGCCTGAGAGGCACAAGCGACGTGGTCGGAATCGTGATCGTGGCCCACGGGCGATTGGGGGTGGAGCTCAAGAGTGCCGTCGAGTCGATCGTCGGCCCGTTGGAAGGGTTTCAGGCCGTGGAAGTGCCGCCCGAAGCCTCGCTTCATCAGATCCGGCCGCTCATCGAGACCGCGATCCACGCCGTCGAGTCCGGTGAAGGCGTGCTGGTGCTCACCGATCTCTTCGGCGGAACCTCGACCAACGTCAGCCTGTCGTTCCTCGAAGAAGGCCGAGTGGATGTGCTATCCGGGGTGAATCTACCGATGTTGATGAAGATTAGTACCTCGCGCACCGGGCGCTCGCTGGGAGAACTGGGAGTGCAGCTCAAGGACTACGGCAAGCGGCACATCCAGCTCGCCAGCGAGGTTCTGGCGCAGCGCGAGCATGCGGTCGGGGACGGCCGGTGAAAGCGCTCGAGGAAACGCTCACGCTTCGGAACCAGAAGGGCCTGCACGCCCGCGCTGCAGCGCTTTTCGTGCAGACCGCGAGCCGCTTCAAGGCCAAGATCACCGTGCATCATCGTGGCGAGGCGGCGAACGGCAAGAGCATCATGAACCTCATGATCCTCGCGGCACCCTGCGGCAGCCCGCTCCGGGTGCAGGCCGAGGGCGATGACGCCGCGCAGGCCATGAGCGCCCTCAAGGAACTGATCGATGCCCGCTTCGGCGAAGACCGCTGAACGCGCCAAGCGCAAGCCACGGGCGCGCGCCCGGCCGTCGGCGAAGCCGAGCTTCGCCCGCGAGCCGATCGTCCTCCACGGCATCGGGGTCGCGCCCGGGATCGTCATCGGCAAGGCGTTCCTCCTCGACCCGGGGCCTTCGCCCGTGGCGATGCGCAAGCTGCGCAAACCCGAGGTGGACGCCGAGGTCAAGCGATTCCGCCGGGCCTTGCGCGAAGCCAAGGAAGGCCTCAAGGCGTTGCGCGCCCAGATCCCCGACAAGGACCTCGCGCAGCACCTCTTCATCCTCGACACATACGTGATGATCCTCGAAGACCGGATGATCGCCGAGGAGACGGCGAAGCTCATCCGCTCGGCGAAGATCAATGCGGAGGCCGCCCTTGGCGAACAGATCGCCAAGCTCAAGAAGATGTTCGACGGGATCCAGGACCCGTATCTGCGCGAGCGCCGTCGTGACCTCGACCACGTCGCCGGCCGCGTGCTCATGCGCCTCACGGGCCAAACCCACGAGAAGCTGGCGAACGTGCCCGACAAGGTCGTGGTGGTCGCGCACGATCTTTCCCCTGCGGATACGGCACAGATGACTCCGGACCGGGTGGCCGGATTCCTGACGGACGTGGGCGGACCCACCTCGCACACCGCGATCATGGCGCGCGCCCTCGAGATCACGGCCGTCGTGGGCCTCGAGAACGTCACGCGCAGGGTCGAGTCGGGCTGTCCCCTGATCGTCGACGGCCGGGTGGGGAAGGTGATCCTCTACCCGAGCCGCGACGACTACGCGCATTACCTGCGGCTCGTCGATCGCCTGCACCGTTTCGAGCAGGATCTCGCCAAGGACCTGCATCTGCCGGCGGTGACGCTCGACGGTGAGCGCGTGCAGCTCGCGGCAAACATCGAGATGAACCGGGAGATCCCTGCGGTGATCGAGGCGGGCGGCGAGGGGATCGGGCTCTACCGCACCGAGTTCCTGTACATGAACCGCAACGACCTTCCGAGCGAGGAGGAGCAGTTCGCGGTCTACCGCGAGGTGGCGGAGCGCACCGCGCCGCATCCGGCGATCATTCGTACCCTCGACTTGGGGGGCGACAAGGTGTCGAGTCTCCTCGAGCTGGCACCCGAGGTGAATCCCGCGTTGGGGCTGCGCGCGATTCGGCTCTGCCTCAAGCATCCCGAGCTCTTCAAGGCCCAGCTCCGCGGCATCTTGCGTGCGAGCGCCTTCGGGCGCCTGCAAGTCATGTTGCCCATGGTATCGGGCCTGGCCGAGATCCGCGCCAGCCGGCGGATCTTCGAGGAAGTGCGCCAGGACTTGCGCGCACGCGGTGTCGCGTTCGACGAGCGGGTTCCGCTCGGATGCATGATCGAGACGCCGTCGTCGGCGACCATCGTCGACCTCATCGCCCGCGAGGTCGACTTCTTGAGCATCGGCACCAACGACCTCATCCAATACGCGCTCGCGATCGACCGGGTGAACGAGCAGATCGCCGACCTCTATCAGCCGACGCATCCTGCGATTCTGCGGATGATCCGCCGCGTGGTGGAGGCGGGCCGCGCCGCGCGCATCCCGGTGAGCTTGTGCGGCGAGATGGCGAGCGACGGGCTCTACACGATGCTGCTCCTCGGCATGGGCCTGGACGTCTTCAGCATGACGCCGCATTCGATTCCCGTGATCAAGCGGATCGTCCGTTCCGTCACCCGCCTCGAGTGCCGTCAGTTCGTCGACGAGCTCTTCGAGCTCGACGACGCCGAGACGATCCTGGCACGGCTGCGCAGCGAGATGGCGGGACGTTATCCCGAGATGTACGCAGCCGACTGAGCACCCCACGCCCAGCGCGCGATCCGCCGCTCACGAATCGCGCGCCTCGGTCCGTATACTACGGCGCCCCGCGCCGCGAGGGACGAAGCCGTGTTCTCGTCACCACCGCTCACAGCAACCATCGAGGCCCGCGTCGCCCGCGCGCGCGAGCAACTCCCCGACGAGCTCACGACCTCGCTCGGCGTCGACGGTGCATTCCCCGACACCGCGGCGATTCGACGCTACGTGGATGCCGGGAACGCGTGGGTGAAGAAGCGTCACGGTGAGGGGGTCTCGGGGCGCATCGCGGTCCAGCTCACGACGGAGATCTACGACCACCTCCTGCAGACGCTGTTTCGGGCCTCCGAGGCCGAATACTTCGAGCGAAACCCGAGCCTGGACCAACGCATGGCGCTCTTGGCGGTGGGCGGCTACGGACGCGAGGACCTGGCGCCGTTTTCGGACCTCGACGTCGTGTTCCTGCACCCTTGGAAGAAGGGGCCGTATTCGGAGAACGTCGCCGAGCGCATCCTCTACGCACTGTGGGACGCACATCTCGACGTCGGGTTCAGCCACCGCACCGTCGAGCAGTGCGCCGATCTCGCCGTCGAAGACGTGAAGGTTCGCACGGCGATGCTGGACGCACGGTTGGTGATCGGCGACGCGGACCTGGCCGCGCGCTGCCGGCGTGCCATCGAGAAGAAGACCGGTGGCCGCAAGGCCGACGCCTTCATCGCATCGAAGATCGAGGAATCGGAGAAGCGCCACGAGCGCTACGGCGGGTCGGTCTACATCCTCGAGCCCAACCTCAAGGAGGCCGAGGGCGGGCTCCGCGATCTGCACACGGCCCTGTGGCTCGCCGCCGTGCACTTCGGTGCAACGAGCTTCGACGATCTGGTGCAGCGCGCCGTGCTCACGCGTCGCACGCTCAACGAGGTGGAGCATTCCTGGGATTTCCTGCTGCGGGTGCGCAACGAGCTGCACTACCAAGTCGGTCGTCGCACCGATCGCTTGAGCTTCGACCTGCAGGAGAAGATCGCGGAGTCGTTCTGCTATCAGCAGGCGGACGGCCTGCTCGGCGTCGAGCAGTTCATGCGCGACTACTACCGCCACGCTGCCACCATCCAGCGTTTCGCGTTTCGGATGATCCAGCGATGCCGTCCCGGCGCGAGCCAAAAAGAGGTGGGTTGGTTCCAGCGCAGGCGCTCCGTGGGGGAGGGCTTCCTGGTGGTGCGCAGCCAGTATCTGGTCGCCGACGCCGGGCTCCTCGAGCGTGATCCGGCTGCGCGCATCCGGACCTTCCGCCTGGCGCAGGAGAACGACGTCGAGATATCCCACAAGACCCTCGAGACGCTCGAACGCCTCGCGCACGACGACTCGAGCGGGCTCTGCGACCTGCCGCGTGTGAACGAGGAATTCCGGCTGATGTTGAAGCACGGCAAGCACCTCGATCGCGCGCTCACGGCGATGCACGAGGTGGGCTTGCTGGCGCGCGTGTTG
The DNA here is from genome assembly GCA_964450125.1 of uncultured bacterium. GTDB lineage: Bacteria > JADJOY01 > JADJOY01 > JADJOY01 > JADJOY01 > JADJOY01. Next base: position 16,223 of record CAYVDO010000030.1, on the reverse strand, counting down.
CCCGAGATGGAGCACGCGGTCTGCCTGGTGCAGCACGACGCGTATCACGTGTACACCGTGGACCGGCACACGCTGGTGGCGGTGCGCGAGCTGCGTCGCATCGAGGATGCGCCCGACTACGACGGGCCGCCGCGGTTGCGCCGCATGCTGGAGCGGGTCGTCGACCCCGAGGTGCTGCACCTGGCGGTGATCTTCCACGACATCGGTAAGGGGCTGGGTGGCGGTCACTCGGAGAAGGGCGCCGTCATGGTCGAGGAGGCCGGGCGGCGTCTCGGGCTGACCGTCGAGCAACGCGATCTCACCGCACGTTTGGTCCAGGTCCACCTCCTGATGTCGCGTTTCAGCCAGCGCCGAAATCTCGACGATCCCGAGGAGATCGCGAATTTCTGCAGGCGGGTGCGCACCCTGGAGGAGATGGAGTTGCTCTACTTGCTCACCTACGCCGACGTGCGCGCCGTCGGACCCGGGACTTGGACCCCGTGGAAAGCACACCTCCTCGACGATCTCTACGTGAAGGCCAAGCGCGTGTTCGACAGCGGCGACTTCCGCGCCGACGTCGAGAGTCGCTGGACGAAACGTCGCGAGCTGCTGGCCTCGCTCCTGGCGCGGCACGGAATCGATGGCAGCGCACAAGGCTTTCTCGAGCGATTGCCACCCGCTTTTTTCCTGCGCAGCAACGCGCGCTGGTGCCTGCGCTACGCGTTTCTCGCTCAGGAGGTGGAGGCGGATGGGTTCGCGAGCCGGGTGTTGGCCGAGCCGAATGGCGCGTTCGCCACCCTCGCCGTCGCTGCCCACGATCGCCCCGGGCTCTTCCGCGATCTGTGTGGAGTGCTGGCCGCGCACGGCGTCAACATCAACGGCGCTCAGCTCGCAACCACCAGCAACGGCATCGCCATCGATACGTTCCAGGTTTCGGCATCGTTCATGACGCCGCACGCCGCTGCGGCGGCTCGCTGGGATCGCGTGCTCAAGGACGCGGAGGCGGTGGTGCGCGGCGATCGGCAGCTGGCGAGCCTGGGCGACCTGGGCAAGGCACCCAGCGCGTTACGCACCACGGCGCCACGCCGCGTCCCGGATCGGGTCGAGGTCGACAATGCGAGCTCGGGCACGGCCACGGTCGTGGATGTGTTCGGTACCGACCGCGTGGGATTGCTCTACTCGATCGCGTCGGTGATGACCGAGCTGGGCCTCGACATCCACCTCGCCAAGATCTCGACCCAGGCCGACCGGGTGATGGATTCGTTCTACGTGACCGATCGCGAGGGTCGGAAGATCGCCGAGCCCGAGCGCCAAGCAGAGCTGCGCCAGCGCTTGTTGGCTGCGTTGCCGTCGCCCAGTCACGCGTGAGCGCTTCACACCTCGAGCGCGACGCCACGACGTCTCGGGTGCCGCTCGCCACGGCGATCGTCGTCACACGCGACTTCCCCGGCTGCCTGACGAAGAGCCTGGCTTCGCTTCGCGGGCAGCGCGGCGTAGAGCTCGAGATCGTGCTGGTGATCGATGGAGTGCTCGATCCCCCGCGGCAAGCCGCTTGGGCGAGCGATCTCGCTGACGCGACCGTGATCGCCGCTGGTCGCAACGCGGGCTTCGCCGCCGGCGTGAACGCGGGACTCGGGGTCGCGCGCGGCAGGTACGTGCTGCTGCTCAACGACGATGCCTGGGCCCATCCCGATTGGGCAGCCTCTCTGGTGGCCGCGGTGGAGCGCGACGAGCGCGTGGGAATGTGCGCGGGCAAGGTGTTGCTCGCTGGCGCGCCGGGATGTCTCGACACCACCGGCCACCGGCTCTTCGCGGATGGCCTCAACCGTGGCCGCGGCCGGCTCGAGATCGACCGCGGTCAATACGACACCCGTCGCGACGTGCTCTTTCCGAGCGGTGCAGCGGCCCTCTACCGGCGCGAGCTCCTCGATGCGTGCGGTGGTTTCGCCGAACGCTTCTTCGCGTACGGCGAGGACACCGAGATCGGCCTGCGCGCGCGGCTGGCCGGCTGGCAATGCCGCTACGTACCGGAGGCAGTGGCCTGGCACGTGGGCTCGGTCACGGCGGGCGCCTATTCGCGCTTCAAGGCCTACCACGTCGAACGCAATCGGGTGTGGTTGGTCGCACGGCATTTCCCGCTGGGCCTCGTGGTGCTGAATCCTGGGATCGCGGCCGCTCGTCACCTGCTGCAGGCGTGGGGAGTGATCCGCGGTCGGGGAGCGTCTGCCCGATTTCACGAGCGTGCCCGCGCCCGCGGGCTGGTCGGCGCGGCATTGCTGAGCCTCGTCGACGGCTGGCTCGGCGTGCCGCGCATGCTCGTCGAGCGCTGGCGTCACCGCCACGAGCGCCGCGTGCCGGCGCACGCGCTCTACCGCTGGATCCGAGCCGACGGCGTCACGTTCCGCGAGATTGCCTGGAGCGACTGAGCCCCGCACGGCGCGAGCCGGTCTGGCACGAACGTCAGCCACCGCCGGGCCGGACGGGGCATTGACGCACGGAGCAGGGACCGGGGACACTCGCTTCCCCTCGGAACGCGCCGCCGGCCCTCCCGGTTCGTGACCGAAATCGTCCGACGCTCGATGCGCGTTCTTCTGGTCCAGCCGCCGCGGCGAGGTCGTCCCGAAAGCGGAGTCAGCGTCCCGCCACTGGGGTTGCTGTACCTGGCGGGAAGCCTCGAAGCCCGAGGTCATGAGGTCGGGCTCATCGACGCACGCGTGGAGCGTCTGGACGGCGAGCGTCTCGTCGAGCGTTCGCGCCGATTTCGACCCGAAGTCGTGGGTCTCGGCGGGCTGACACCGGTCTTCGACGACACCGTGCGTGCGGCGCGGCTACTTGCGCCTCTCGCGGCGCCGATCGTGATCGGCGGTCCCCATGCAACCGTGCGTGGTGCACGGATCTTCGACGAAGTTCCCGAGGCCGCGTTCGTCGTCCGCGGTGAGGGGGAGCGCTCCTTCGCAGCGCTGGTGGACGCGCTCGCCGCCGCAGACTCGAGCGCGACGTCCCAAGTGGCAGGCGTGGTCAGCCGAACCCACGAGGGTCCGCCACCACGCGCGATCACCGACCTCGATGCACTCCCGTTTCCCGCGCGCCACCTGCTGCCCGCGAAGGGATACCGCTATCCCCTCTGGCGCACCGCCAACATCGCCACCGCGCTAACATCACGCGGTTGTCCCTTTCGGTGCATCTTCTGCGAAAAAGCGGTTCATGGAGATCCGTATCGAGCGCGCTCGGCGGAGTCGGTCGGCGAGGAGCTGGCGCGACTGGTGCACGCGGAGCGCCCGCCGTTCGTGATCTTCTACGACGATCTGTTCACGCTGCGCCGCGACCGCGTGGTGGCGATCTGCGAGGAGATCCTGCGTCGCGGCCTGCGCTTCCGCTGGAAGGCCGAGGCACGGGTGGAGCAAGTGGACCGGGAGCTTCTCCGGCTCATGAAGCGCGCCGGGCTCGCGATGCTCGCGTTCGGCGTCGACAACGGCTCCGACGAAGGTCTCGCGTTCCTGCGCAAGGGTTTCCGCGTCGAGCACGTGCGCCGCGCCTTCGAGCTGTGCCGCGAGGAAGAGGTGACCACGCTGGCGTACTTCATCCTCGGCCTGCCCACCCAGACCTACGCGCAAGCGCGCGAGACCATCCGTCTCGCCACCGAGATCGGGCCGACTTACGCCCAGTTCTCGACGCTTTCGCCCTTCGAGTCGACACCGCTGCACGACATGGCGGCGCGCCAGGGCTGGCTACGCGACAGCCGTGCCACCAGCCCGCTCGACACCGAGACCCGGCGCCTGACGGCGATGGGGCCGGCATGGGACGATCGATCGCTCGCGCGGCTCTTGCGCGAGGCTTATGTGCGCTTCTATCTGCGACCGCGGGCGATCCTCGAGCTCTTCGGGTTCGGCCGCGGGCGAGGCGGAATCGCCCGCGGCGTGAGCGCGGGCTGGCGGGTGATGGAATGGGCGTTTCGGACATGAGCGGGAACGGCGTCGTCCCGAGCTTCGAGGGGAGCTACGTCGTCTTCGAGCTCACCAATCTCTGCAACCTCAAGTGCAAGCACTGCATCCAGCAATACGACATCCATCCTCACATCGACGACGGCGGGTTCCTCGACCCGAACATCTTTTATGGCGCGCTGGAGGACATGGCGCGCCACCAGCTCCAGTTCCACACGCTGATCCTCTTCTGGATCGGCGAGCCGCTGATGCACCCGAAGTTCGCCGAGCTCTACCGCTTCGTGCTCGAGCTGAATGCCCGGGAGCGAGTCTTCAAGAAGGTCGAGGTCCACACCAACGGCAACCTGCTCAGACCGGCGGTGCGTGAGCTCGCGACCAACGACACCGACAGCATCTTCCAGGTCTGGCACTGCACGATCGACGCGGCTCGCCCGGAGACGTACGTCGGCATCAAGGGCAAAAACGACTTCGCGCTGGTGGAGTCGAACGTGCGCGAGCTGGTGAAGCTGCGCGCGGCGAAGCGCTCGCTCTATCCCAAGCTGGTCTTCCAGTTCATCGTCCACGAGTCGAACGCCGCCGAGGCGCCCGAGTTCTTGGAGCGCTGGCGCGGCGAGTGTGCCGCCCACGGGCTCGATTGCGGCGCCGCCGCGTTCCATCCCCACTTCGATCGCGACAACTGTGTCTTCTTCCGCCAGCTCGACTGCCTGGACGCCCGCGACCAAGAGGCGTCGAACGTGCGCTATCTCGAGCTGATGCGGAGCCTGAGCCTGGTAGGCGAGGATCGGCGCAGCCTCGTCGATCGGCTGCGCTCCAAGATCCTGGTCCCGAACACCCACACCTGTTCGGGCTTCTTCAAATCGCCGGTGGTGAACTGGGACGGGCGGGTGACGACCTGCACCCGCGACAACGAGATGTTGAACGTGCTCGGCGATTTGCGGCAGGAGACCTTCTACGACGTGTGGTGGCGCAACCAGAAGCTCGCCGCCTGGCGGCAGCAGGCCATCGACGGGAGCTATCGCGACCTGGCGATGTGCCAGGACTGCATCATCCCCAAGAGCGCCAACTACACGAACATGACCAAGGCGGAAGTGAAGGCCTATCGCCGCTGGTCCACGCGCGCTGCCACGTGACCTGACGGGGCCCGCGGGGCGCACGCTCCAAGCGAGCTCTTGGAGCCGATGGTTTGCCGCCTCATCATTTTCGGCGTCATGGCTAGTCGCTCGGGTATCCAGCTCCGCGAGCTGCCGCGTTTCGAGACGACGCGCGCGCTGGCGCGCCGCTATTCCTCGATGGATCCCACGGGCGTCGAGGCGTACCTGTCGATCGTGGTCACCGGGAACGTGGTGGCGCGCACCATCGAGACCTATCTCGCTCGCCACGACATCGCGCCCGGGCGATTCGGCGTGCTGATGTATCTGCTGCGGGAGAAGGGGCGGAACCCGTTGCCGTCCGAGATCGCCGACTGGATGGGTGTCACCCGCGCCACCATCACCGGCCTGCTCGACGGCCTCGAACGCGATCGGTTGGCGCGGCGCGAGTCTCATCCCGAGGACCGGCGCATGACCCTGCGCGCGCGGTAGCGCTGGCGCGTGACCTCTACCAGAGCGGCCTCGGCAGCTTCCTCGCGGTGCTGGACGCGGAGCGCACGCTCTACGCCGCCGAGGACGCGGTCGCGGTGAGCGATGGGGCGGTGGCCTTCGATTTGGTTGCGTTGTTCAAAGCGCTGGGTGGCGGTTGGGAGAAGAGTGCCCGCAAGACCGCGGCGCGCCCCGAGTCGTGAGGCCGCCAGGCCTTCGGCGGCGCCCGCCGGCGCTCCCGACTTCGATCAGCGCCCGAAACGAATGCGGAACGGGCCGAGGGCAGCCTCCAGGATGATGCCGCCCGTCATCTTGCTCACTCCGGCGATACGGTCGCGGAAATGAATGGGCACCTCTTCCATGGTGCAGTCCGCCCGTGCGGCGCGAAACAGGCTTTCCGCCTGGAAGAGGTAGCCGGTGGCCTGGAAGGCCGCGAGCCCCATGCGCGCGAGCGCGGTGGCGCGATAGGCCTTGAAGCCTCCCATGGGATCGGACACGCGCAGTCCCAGGATCGGAGCCACGTAGAGGGCCGCGGCACGCGAGAGAAGCCAGCGCCGGCGGGGCCAGCCGCTGATCCGACTGGTCGGCAAGTAGCGCGAACCGACGGCGATGTCGGCGCGAGTCAAGGCGTCGAGCAGCCGGGGCACGTCCTCGGGGCGATGAGAGTGGTCGGCATCCATCTGCACCAATTGCTCGTAGCCGCGCTCGAGCGCCCAGCGAAACCCATCGCGGTAGGCCGTGCCGAGACCGAGGCGACGGGGACGCTCGATGAGGTGGACGCGGCCGGTCGCGCTCGCGAGCTCGCGCACGCGCTCGGCTGTGCCGTCCTGGGACGAATCGTCCACGACCAAGAGGTCGAGGTCGCCGGGTAGCGCCAACAGCTCCGTTGCGAGCGAACCGATGTTCTCGGCCTCGTCGAGCGTCGGGATGACGACGATGGCGCGATGCGCTTTGCGAGCCTCACTCACGTTGGCCGAGATTCCGTGAAGCACGGCGCCGGTCGTGCGGACGAACGGAGCGCCACGATGGGTGCGCGAGCGTGGGCGAGTAGGTCATCGCAGGAATCGCGGTGAGTCGGGGGTTGCGCTCGGCTCCGCCGCATCCGCACTTCTCGAGTCGGGGCGATGGATCGGAATCCCCGCCCAACGAAACTCCGCAGCTGGCGCAGCGCGATTCTCGGGCGGGCCGAAGGGTAGCTCGCATAGATCGATCCAGAGGGTCGGGGCGCCGTGCCGCAGGGCGACGCGAAGTGTGCCAGAACCCTCGGGTAGAACGAAGCCTGATGCTCGCGGCCAAGGCAGTGACGCGGCGCTGCCGCCGCAATGGCTGGCGTGGATGCGCCGCTCGTCGAGCCACACCCCATCGACGCAACCATTGGTGGTGACCAGCCAGACCGACTCTCGGTGCCGCGTCGCGTCTGCGACCGCGGGGTGTACGACGATCTCCGCCGTGGAAACATGGCTGGAACCACTCCAGGGCAGCGAGGTGCGCAGCGCAGCGCCGCTGCCGGTGCGGATCGACACCGCGTCGCGCGGCAACGGCGATCTCGTGACCGCCACCGGATAGGCGCCGTCCGTGAGCCACGTGAGGTCGGGATGGAGGGCTCCCGCAGCTGCCCAGGCGTGTCGCTCGGCCACCGTGAACCACGTGCGCGGAGCACCGCCGCGAGCGCGCTCGCTGACGGTGCGCGGCACGAGCTCCTCGAGCAAGTAGCGCAACCCGAAGCGCGAGTCGTCCTCGCCGGGCAGGCGAAGCCGCTCGCTCGAATCCCAGCGCAGGGCGCCGCCGACGCCGAGCGCCCGCGCCAGCTCGCCCTGGGCAGCGAGAGGGATTCCACCCGCAATCCGGCTCTCGGCGACCACCGCCTGCTGGTAACGGAGCGTGTGCCAGCCGAGCACGGCGCCGAGCGCCACGACTCCCGCAGCCAACGCGGGCCGAAGGGTCGGAACGCGGCGCTCGCCCCACGCGAGCGCGCGCGCGGCGAGGAGGGCGGCGACCGGCGCCGCGGCGATCACGTGCCGGTGATAGAGCTCATGACGAAATCGGAGGAGCGCGAGCGGCGCAGCGAGGAACGCGAACAGCAGCACGGCATCGCGAACCGCATCCTGCTCGAGCCGCCGGCGTCGCGTCGCGCCGAGCACGGAGAGCGCTGCGACGACCACGCCGGCAGCGACCAGTCCACGCGCGACGGAGGCCGTGAGCGAGTCGCCGGGCATGGGCACGTAGGGATCGTGGGGCAGCGCGTGGAGGGCATCGAGTGCGAATGCGACCCCAGCGAGATTCGGAAAGGGAACGTCGGCGTCGGGCGCGCGGCTGCTGGTCGCTGCGCGCACGAAGAGGCGGAGGTCGTGGAATCCCGCCGGGATCTGGCCCCAGAGATAGGGGCCGAGGACCGCCCCGGCGAAGACGATTCCGACCGCGAGGCCGCTCGTGAAGACACGCCAGCGTCCGCGTGCGGCGCCCAGCGCCAGGAGCGGCATCGGTGCCAGCGCCCAGGTGCTGGCATGCACTTGCACCAGGAACGCAACACAGGGCAATGCCACCGCGAGCCAGAGAACGCGCCGTGCGACTGCGGCTTCGAGGGTCGCCAGCACGAGCAGCGCCACGACCGGCGGGACGAAGCTGAAGTTCACCAGCTCGCGCGCGACGAAGACGGGGTAGGGAGCGACGGCGAGCAGCATTCCCGCGATCCAGCCTGCGGCTGGGCTCACGAACAGCCGCCCCGCACGGATCACGCAAGCGAGCCCAGCGACGTGCAGCAATGCCACGAACGCGACGATGGCCTCAGGCAGGCCCTCGCTCGCCCAGAACGCCGGCGCAGTGAGATAGAAGTGCGCGGGCCCCAGGTGTCCCCATTGCCAGAAGCCGGGCCCGATGTCCGGCCCGAGGGTCGGCCAGCGGTCGTACCGTACGAGATCGCGAATCGCACCCAGGAAGTTCGCCTGGTCCGACGTGAAACGCGTCCAGCTCAGCTCACGTAGCCGGAGCCATCCGCCGAGAATCAGGACGGCGGCGGGGAAGAGCTCGCGAGCGCGCTCACGGGTCGCGGCATGGGACGCCCGAATCCGCGCAGCGTGGCCCGAGGCGAGCATGACGAAGCGGTGCGGTCGCGCTACGCGCTGCGATCCGTCGCGGTTTCCAGGACGCGGGACCGCGACGGAATGCGCTTACGGCTCGCGCGCCGGGCGAAGCGCGCGCGGATCCTATCAGCCTGCGGCGACGCGGCGTAGGTAGCGGGGCACGAGATCTGCGCGGCCGATCTCGCGGAGATAGGCCACGATCTCGTCGTCGCTGATCGTCGGGTGGCGCTGGTTCGGGCAGTACTTGCAGGGGCCGAAGTCGAAGTCGCCGACCACGTGCTTGATGCGGTACTCGACCACCTTGCCCTTGGTCCAGAGCTCGAGGAAGTCGTCGGTCTTCAGGTTGCCGATCTTGAGCTCGAGGCCAGAGTCGTGACAACACGGCGCGACGTCACCGTTCTGCGCCACCATCGGGGACTTCCAGAGCGCGGGGCAGGGCCGTCGCACCGCGTGGGCGCCCACCTGCTCGTCGCTCTGGACGATGCGCTCCTTGCGATCGGCGACCTCGCGAGCGATCAGCCCCAGCTCGAGCGCCACCTGGCGATGCCGCTCCTCGTCCGCAGGCGGATCTTCGCCGATGAACTTGTCGAAGAAGATGCACGGCTTCACGATCGGCGGCTGGTAGTCGTAGTTGACCTGGTAGTCGACGCCCAGCTCCTCGTAGAAGCGTGACCATCGTTCCAAGAAGGGCCGTGCCTCGTGGACGTTCTCCTGCATGACGATGAACTTGAGGATCGGCAACGGAAAGCGATGTCCCCGTTCGAGCTGACGCCGAATGAAGTGACGGCAGTTCTCTTCGACGCGCGCCAGACGGTCCTTCTTCTTGATGGCGGCGTAGACCTCGGGCGTGGTGGCGTCGATCGACATCACCAAGCCCCAGAACGTGTTCTCGCGGATCTCGGGCCGGTTCGCCACGTCCAGGATCGCCTCGGTGGCCTCCGGCGCGAGGGACGTGGCGTTGGTGTTGATCGAGAAGGCGTCGAAGAGCGCGTTGTTCGCGTTGAGGTCGAACGCGTGGCGCAACATCCGTGGGAACTCGGGATGCAGCAGCGACTCACCCACCCAGATCGGTGACAAGCCGTGCAGATGAACTCCGCCGCGCTTGAGATCGCCGAGGATCTTCTCCCAGGTCTCGACGGGGAGGAACCCTTTGCTCATGAAATGCGGCAGCTCGCGCAGCACCTGGTCGCACATCCGGCACGCCAGGTCGCAGTGATCGGTCATCTCGACGCACAGGAAGGTGTCCGGATTGATCGATGGCGGCGGCGTGACCCCCGGCTCGAGCGAGACCGGGCGCGGCGCCATCAGCCGCTTGGCGCCTTCGCGGACGGCACTCGCCCAGCGATTGACCAGCGGACCGGCGCCAGCGAAGGCGCTCGTGAGCGACGAGAACGGCATGCCGGGCCTCCTCCGCTCACGCTTGCGCGAGCTGTGCTTCGTAGAACTCTTCCAGCTCGCTACCCGCCTGGTTCTCTTCCATGCCCAGCCAGCGCACCACCTTGCGGAAGAAGAGCATGTTGCGCTCGCGCTTGTCCCGGGTGTTCTTGCCGTCCTTCGTCTCCCAGTTGTGGAGGAAAGGGTACGTGTAGCTCTCGCAGTGGGCGAGCTCGGGTGGGAACGAAAGCTTCTCGGGAAGGACGATCCCGTACTGGTCGAGATCCTTCCAGAGCGGCGATCCACGCATCAAGAGCAGGCTGCCGACGTGCACTTCCTTCAGGCAATGGCGATGGCGAGCCACGAAGAGCATGCACTGGAGATAGTCCCAAAGCGTTTCGGTGGGCGGGCCGAGGATGAGGCTCACCGAGAACCGGATGCCGGCACGATGGCCGTTCCGCATCGCGGTCGAGTAGTCCTCGATCTTGAGGCTCTTGTGCATGAGGTCGAGCATCCGCTGACTGCCGTGCTCGAGGCCGTAATGAATGTTCCTGCAGCCCGCGTGGTAGAGCTTGCGCAGGAGCTCGGGCTTCATCATCGGTCGCACGCGGGCGTTACCGCTCCAATGGAACGGCGAGCCCTGGGCGACGAGCTGGTCGCACATGCCCTCGACCTGCTTGAGATTGCCGTTGAAGATCAGGTCGTTGAAGTAGAAGCGATTGGCGCCGTAGCGCGTGCGGTGATGATTCATCTCCGCCACGATGTTGTCCGCAGTGCGGAAGCGCATCGCTTCCCAGAAGATCCAGTCGATGCAGAACGAGCACTTGGCGACGCAGCCGCGGCTCAACGTCATCGGCAGCTCTTCGAATTTGTAGAGGTACTTCTCGGGGTAGAAATCCGAAAAGTCGGGAAACGCCAGCGAGTCGAGCGGCCGCACCAGCTCGGCGTCGCCACCATCGGCGATCTCGCCGCTGGGAGTTCGGATCAGCACGCCGGGGATGGGGCGAAGCTCGTCGTGCTCCTCGAGGGTCACCACCAGACGCCGCAGCGTTTCCTCTCCTTCGCCGGGGATCACGGCGTCCACCCAGCCAGTCTGGAGGAAGAAACGCTCGTTGGTCCCGCGCAAGCAGTTGGGACCACCGAAGACGATGGGAAGCTCGGGGCGACGCTTCTTGAGCTCGCGACAAGTAGCGAGCGCGAAGAGCGTGGTGTTGGCCATCGCCGTGAAGCCGACGATGCCCGGATCCGATTCGAGAATGCGATCCGCCCACAGCGCCGACTTGGCGTTCACGAGATCGAAGATCTCGCGGGTCTCGTCCATCGCGAACGGGAAGTACTCGGGATAGAGGATGGAAAAGAAGTGGTAGTCCATCCAGATCTTGTAGGCGCCCTCGTTCCAGAGATCGCGGTGCTTGGGATCGATCTCGTGGAAGAGCTCGATGTTGAAGTCGAAGGCGCGGCAGTCGTGGCCGTGCTTGCGCAGGTGCGCGAGCAGGTAGGGAATGCCGAGCGGTGGTTTCTCGGCGGCCCACGTGGGGCATTGCACCAGGATCACGCGGCGGCGCTCGGGCATTCCGGTCCTCGCTCCTCGTTCGATGGTCTCGCGGGGGGTGCCTGCGGCGAGGGGGTCGTCGACGGGCGCGCGCTCAGTTGCGCAGCGCCTCGCCGACGAAGGTCTTCACGACGCCTCCGACCTGCCGGCTGAGCTGGGCCAGGTCGGTCTTCTGGTAACAGAGGTAAAGGCACTGGGTTTCGCATTTGGCGATGCGCTCGCGCGCCTCGCGGTAGGCCTGCGAGTGCCAGAGCTCGAGCAGCGGCACGTCCTTCAGGCTCACGCCGTAGGGACCGTAGCCACAGATGTCGATGGTGCCGTTGGGCGAGATGATGAGGTTGTCGTAGCCCGCCAGGCAGTTGCCGAGGTGGAACTTTCCTTGGTTGACGAGCTTCTCGGTGTAGTAGCGCGGCAACGTGTCGAAGTACTCAGGGCCGTTCCAGATCGGCGCGCCGGCGTTCTTGAGCTCCACCAGCTTCCCCAGCACACCCTTGAACTCTTCGAGCTCCTCGATCGGCACCAGGAGCTGTGGGTAATCCCCGCTCACGGCCTGGTACATGATGCACGTCACCCCCACGTCCGTGAGCAGGTGGCACACGTCGGGGAGTTCGCGCCAGTTGTCCTTCTGCACCACCGTGGTGGTGTTGGTGGAAAGCCGGGGATGGCTCGCCTTGAGCGCGGAGAACTGGCGAAGGGTGCGAACGACCTTGTCGAATGAGCCGAATTTGCCGCGGATCTTGTCGTGGGTCTCGGCGCACGCTCCGTCGAGCGACGAGGTGAAGTTCGTGAGCCCCGCGTCGGCGAAGGTCTTCGCCAGGTCTTCGGTCCAAGCCAGCGAGTTGGAGACGACGGTGGTGTTGAAGTTCTTGTCCGCGGCGTGGCGAACGAGCGCCAGCAGATCGTGCTTGCGAAGCAGCACCTCGCCGCCGGAGAAGATCAGGTTCCGCACACCCCAGTCGTCGAGCTGGTCGATGACGTGGGCGAATTGTTCGCGCGTCATCTCGTCGCGCTTGGCGACGATGTAGCCGCCACCCTCCGGATTCGCCCCCACGCTGCCGCACTCGCACATGTGGCAAGTGAGGTTGCAGCCGTGGGTGAGCAGGAAGGTGACGTTCTCGGGCTTGGTGAGGGGGCGGTCGAGCCGGAAGGCGACGGAGTTGAGCAGGTTCTGCTTCGCGCGCCGGAACTCGTAGACCTCGTTGAGGTTCTTCCAGAGTCCCATCGGGGTTTCGTGCTCCTCGTGCCGCCGGGCCGAAGGGCCTTGGGGCGCGGTGCCGGCTACGCGAGGACCGGTTTCCCGATCCCTCGGGCGCGAGCGGCGTCGGCTCGAGCCGAGTCTTGGGGGGTGCCCCAGGCTACCTGCAGCAGCCATGAGGCGTGGCAGATGGGTACCACGCGGATTTCGCGACTGTCAAAGAAACGAGAGCCGTGACGCGTAGATGCGGGAAGAGGGCGGCAGCAAAACGGGTCCTGGTGCCGGGTCACGAGGGGAGCGTCGCCGCGTGCGGCGGTTCTTCGCGCACCCAGCTCGAGCCTGCGAGGTGGCCGCCCTGGGGTCCCGCGGGTGGCAGCACCGACGGTCGCGCGCCGGGAGTGGCGCTCGCCGCCGCAGGCGAAGGGGCGCCCGCGTCCGGTCGGCTGGCGCGCACGTAGCGCTGATTGAGGAGCGAATCGAACAGCAACGCCTCGATGGGGAATGCCGCGACGAGGTGGCGAATGCGAAAGCGGGCGATCGGCCTGTAGAGCGCGCCCAGCAATCGGAGCGGCCACGAGCGCGGCCCGGTCCCGGCCCGCTCGCGCACCTTGGCGTCGACGAAGAGCGACGCCAGGAACAGGCTGCGCAGGAGATTTCGGCCCCGCGTATCGAGCCACGGCACGGTGCGCATCCAGTCCTCGGGGTTGGTCCGTTGCCAGTCCTCGACCTTTCCCGGCAACGCGTGGCCAGCGGTCTCGACGGCGGCTGCGTAGCGGGTGCCCGGGTACGGCACGGCGGCCTGAAAGGACTGCACCGTGGCTGCCGCGTTCTCGTCGAGTAGCTCGAGCGCGAGCCGCGTGGTGTCGCGGAGATCGTCACGCGTCTCACCGAGGAAGCCCGTCATGATGTTGAAGTTGGCGTGGATGCCGGCCGCGCCCAGACGGCGATTCACCTCGTGAAGCTCGTCGACGTCGAGGCGCTTGTCGTACGTGGCGCGCAGCCGTGCCGAGCCCGTCTCGACACCCATCGCCACCCAGTCGCAGCCGGCGCGGCGCACGAGCGCCAGGTCGGCGTCGCTGAGCTTGGCGATGTCGTGGACGCAACCTTCGCAGCGCCACGTGAGCCGATGGTTTCCGTCGAGGAGCGCATGCGCCAGCGCTACCGGGCGCTTGGGATCGGTGAAGAAGCTGTCGTCGACGAAGTAGAGGGTCGAGACGTCCCAGAACGAACGCAGATGGGTCAGATGCTCGACGATCTTCTCGGCCTTGAACGGGCGCCAGCGCGCGTCGTGAAAGCGCTCGTTGTAGCAGTAGTGACAGGTCCACGGGCAGCCGCGTCCGGTCTCGAAGAACCCGGCCCGCGCCGCGCCGAGCGCCGAGCGGCCCTCGTAATCCGAGAAACGCACGAGCTGGTAGGGCAGCGGCGTGAGCGCGTTCAGGCTGACCACTGGACGCGGCGTGGTGCGCGTGATCGCGCCGTCGCGACGGAACCAGATCCCGGCAACGCTCGCGAGATCCGGCGAAGGGTTGCCGAGAACCTCCACCAGATCGCGAAAGGTCTCCTCCGCCTCGCCCTCGACGACCACATCCACGTGAGGATGCGCGAGCGTCTGCTCGGGTAGCAGGCTCGGGTGGACGCCGCCCCACACGATCGGCACCTCGGGAGCGATCGAGCGTGCGATGGCGGAGGCCTCGAGCGCGAACGTGATGGGGCGGCCGGTCTTGACGGTGATACCGAGGCAGCGCGGGCGCGTCGCGAGCGCGGCGGCGAGCCGCTCGCGCCAGCCGGGTATCCGTCCATCGACGAGCTCGACGGTGTGCCGTGGAGCCACGTGACGCGCCACCGCCAGCAGCGAGATGGGCACGTCGCGAACGAAGTATTCCCAGTACCCGAGTGCGGGCTGGAAGAGGACGACCTCGGGCATGGGGGGCGGCGTGGGCGTCGGTTCCGAGGCAGCGAGGAGCGCGGGGTGGGCATCATACCCCGAGCTTCCCCGAACGCGATTGCGTCGCGCGGCACGGCTCGACGGCAGCCGCGGCGCACGCGAGCGTTGGTCTTCCCGGAATCGAGCTCGGGCGAGCCGTGCCCGGCGACGGCCCCCAGACCCTCGCGACTCAATCGTCGCAGCCCGGTCGAAGTGAACCTCCACCCAACGATCGAAGCGCTTGCTCCAAGGCGGTCGATCGGTAGAGGATGGCGCGAATTTGCGCCCGCCGTGGCGCTTCACTCCCTGCAGGAGGCTCGGATACATGAACGGAAATCGACGACGTCGAGACGTGCGCGCGACCACGAGGGTGTGGCTGGCGACGGCGCTGAGCATCGCGCTGGTGTCACGCGCCTCGGCACAAGAGCCAGCAGCCGGCGGCGCGAAGACCCTGCATCGCGTGCCCGATCCGATCGTCTTGACGGGCGACGCCGCGGAGACGCTGGTCGGAAAGAAGCTCGATCAGCTCGGGCTCTATGCGGTGCGCGCCTCGGGCCCGGTAGCCATCCCCTTCCAGGTGGACGAGAAGACGGCCGCCGGTAGCTACGTGTTCCCAGGAGGCAAGGAAGCCAACCCTGGGGACGGCAACGGGCTGCTCGACAAGCAAGACGAGCTGGTCTTCATGGCGGACGATTCCGGTGCACGCCTCGATGGCGCGGCCTGGCCGGAAGGCGCCTCCGAGGGAGCCGAGATCGCGGTCAGCGACCCGGTCGATGGCACCAGCGGTTACGTCTACCTGTTTGCGTTCGACGCCAAGGCGCCGCGTTCGAGCGTCGACTACGTGAGTTACGACGCCGCCCAAGAGAAGATCACCGCAGACCACTATTCCATGCAGTACACGCCGGGACAGGACCACATCTTCTTCTCGAACATCACGATTCCGACGTCCGCGGGTGGATCGGGCGTAAACTTCGTCGACCGGCTCAAACTGCGCACGTACATCAAGACCAAGCTCTTGATCTCGCTCAGCTTCGACGAGGAGGAATGGGACAGCAAAGTCGCCGCGTACCTGGACGGTCCAGTGCGTGCCATGCGGATGGTGAAGAACCGGCTCTCGTTCATGGGCATCGAGGTGTCACCCACGGTGCAGGTTTTTGCCACGTACTACCGCGACTTCCACCAGGCGCCGGCGAAGATCCAGCAGACGGTCGACTTCCCGAGCATCGCCAGGGAAGCTTGGTTCAAGCTCAGCGTGGATCTGAACGAGTCGGCGAAGGGCATGAAGTACTATCGGCCCACGCCCGGCGCCAAGGATCCGTGGCATCTCGTGGATGGCGTCACCACGGATGACGAGAAGAACCTCGATCCGAAGCAGCCCAACTGGCATTTGCTCTCCGGCAAGCCCGGCACGTTCCTGTGGTTCGTGGAGATGCCCAAGCCGCTCGCGCCGGTCACGAATCTGACCTACACCGACGACGTGAGCGTCGAAGACGATCCGGAGAACGTCCCAGGATCGATGGGCGAGGTGTCGTTCAAGTTCGATCTCTTCCCCCTCGAGAAGGGCAACTACGACATGCGCCTCTTCTACATGTACCCGGAGA
>CAYVDO010000029.1:0-33494 GCA_964450125.1 uncultured bacterium | reverse complement strand
CGCCGGAAGCTCGGACCCTTCGCGGAAGCCGAAGCAGCGGAGGGTGTCCAGTCCGCGCCGGCGATGTGATAGATAACCCGCCCGCGCTCGCCCGCACCTCGCCGGAGTGGCGGAATGGCAGACGCAGGGGACTCAAAATCCCCCGAGGCTCGTCCTTGTGAGGGTTCGACTCCCTCCTCCGGCACCCCTACCAACCGACTGAAATTACTGCAGATAATACCAAATCCGAAGAATCCTGGGAGCAGTCTGGGAGCACGGAAGCGGGGCGCCGCGAACGCGGCGATCCGCGCTTCGCTCTACGACCAGCTCGAAGCGGCGCTCGGCGATCGCGACATCGACCGCGCACTTCACCTGAGCCGGCGACTGCGCCGAGGTGAGAGGGCGCAGTCATGAACGGGGCGACGGTTCGTCCCACGTTAGGTAGCACCACCGCCGGCGCCCAGGTCGCCATCGACCTGGACCAGCTCATCGAGACCCGTCTCCTCCTTCAAGGCGCCAGTGGTTCCGGCAAGAGTTGGTCTGCTCGTCGGCTCCTCGAGCAGACGCATGGTCTCGTCCAGCACCTGGTGCTCGACACCGAGGGCGAGTACGCGAGCCTTCGCGAGCGGTTCGACTATGTGCTGGCCGGTCCCGACGGTGACTGCCGAGCTGAGGCGCACCATGCGGGCCTACTCGCACGACGCCTACTGGAGTTCGGTATATCGGCGATCGTCGATCTACACGAGATGCGATCCATTGATCGGCCTCGCTTCGTTCGCGGGTTCTACGAAGCGCTCGTGGACGCACCTCGGTCACTCTGGCACGACGCGCTCGTCGTAATCGAGGAGTGCCACCTGGTCGCGCCCCAAGGTGGACGAGAGGCCGAGAGCACCGAGGCGGTGATCGACCTCGCCACTCGCGGCCGGAAACGCGGCTTTGCGCTAGTTGCGGTGACTCAGCGGATCTCTGACCTGCACAAGAGCGTCGTCGCGCAGTGTGGTAATCGGTTGATCGGGCTCACGACGCTCGACGCCGACGTGAAGCGCGCTGCTTACGAGCTGGGCTTCGAGGGCCGGGACCGGGCACACCAGCTCGCCAAGCTAGCCCGCGGACAGTTCTTTGCCTTCGGACCCGCAATCTCGGCGTCGGTCATCCCTGTGAGTGTGGGCCCAGTTGCCACCACCCATGCACACCGTCATGGCTCCCGTGCCGCGCCGCCACCACCTCCGCCGGAGAAGGTGCGAGCAATTCTCGAGAAGCTGGTGGATTTCCCGAGCGAGGCCGAGGAAGAAGGGCGCACCGTCGAAGCACTGACCCGAAAGCTGTGCGCCGCAGAGCGCGAACTCCGCGCCGCCCGCGCGGACGCGACGGACCCGGCTGCGGTCGAGAGGGCGCGGGCAGAAGGCGTCGTCGAGGGAGAGCGCCGAGCACTTGATCAAATCAGTGCGGTCGAGCGTCGCTTCACTTGCGCCGCTGATCGTGTCGAGCGGGCACGCCTCGCAATCGTCGCCGCGGCGGAGGCGCTCGGCGAGGCGCTGCCCGCGCCTCCAAAAGACGTTGCCGCGGCAGCCGACGCGAAGCACCTCGCGACCCCCCGACTGCCGGCCGCCCTTTCCCAGCCCGTCCCGGTGCTGCAGGCACTCTCCAGCGGCAATGGCCACCTGTCGCGCCCGCAATATGCGCTCCTCGACGCCTTGGCCTGGCTCAAAGCGGCGGCTCGCATCGAGCGACCTCGTCGAGCCCAGGTGGCGCTGGTCGCCGAAGTTAGCTCGACCAGCTCGGGCTTTGAGAAGAACCTCTCCGTGCTTTCGAGCGCCGGTTTGATCCGGTACCCGAGCCCCGGCACCGTTGAACTCACCGAGGACGGCTCCGGCATCGCCCACCCGCCGCCAGAGCTCAAGCAGGCCGAGCTACACGACTCGCTCTGCCGGCGCGTCTCACGACCCCAGGCCCAGGTGCTGCGGGCTGTGATCGAGGCCTACCCGCGCGCGCTGACACGCGGCGAGGTAGCGGAAAAAGTTCGCGTGTCGGAGAAGTCGAGCGGTTTCGAGAAGAACGTCTCGACGCTCAGCTCGCTCGGACTGGTCGAGTACCCCGAGCGCGGGAGCGTGCGGGCGGCAGCGGTGCTGTTTCTGGAGCAATAGCCCACCAATCCCTTCTTCACATGCGTCACGCGCACAAGCGGCGGCGCTCACCGCCTACCTCTCCAGCGCCCAGACCTCCGCGACCACTGGGGCGGCACTGCGTGTTGACGGGGGTGTCGTGCGCGCGATCGTCTGACGATGCCGACCGTCATTGGCCGGTGGCCAGGATCTTCCGTCCCGAGGCGCCGCGGAGACGTCCGTTCGCGACCGGAATACGCTTCGGCGTTTCAACGACACCGGGGCGCAGGATGGGCATCTATCGACGCAAGAAGCAGTGGTGGATCTCGTACGCCCTCGGGGAAACGCGACGAGACGAACCTGCAGGAGCCCACAAGGCCGTCGCCGAACGCCTCCTGGAGCTCAGGGAAGCACAGGTCCGGCTCGGGCTGTACATCGAACGACGGCAAGCCTCCGCCCCAGCGATCGAGACGGAGCCTGAGCAAGGGACCAGCACCGAGCGTCTCGAGATTGCCCAGACGCTCACCTGCCTCGTGAACGCCACGCTCGCTCAGGCTTCCGAGATCCGGTCGCTCCAAGCGACCCTGGACGCGCTTCGAGCGAAACTTGACCGGCTCACGGCCGCACCGCCATCCGCCGAGCCCTCCAGCACGTCGGTGCCGAGCACCGCGATTGCGGAGCCGCGCTACCTCACCGTGAAGCAGGCGGCGGCCTACCTCGGTCTCAGCCCGAAGGGGCTGTACCACCGCGTCCACATGGGCACCATCCCCTATCGCAAAACGAAGGGGCGGTTGATCTTCGACCGACTGAATCTGGATCGCTGGATCGCCAAGGCGCCCGGAGTGTCCGTCCAGGAAGCGCTCCGCGACTGGTGACGCCCTCGGGCGGTGCGCAGGATGACGGCGCCACGTTCCCACACCGAGAGGAGAACTGGATGCACAGCGACGAGCTGATCGACTCCACGATCAAGTTCTGGAGCCCGCGCTACGGCTGCGCGATCACGCGCGAGGAGGCGCGCCCGATGACTCCAAGCTGGAACGGGATGTACTCGTTTCTGTTGGAGACGGGTTGGCTGCGGCAGGAGATACCGCTCCGCGCGTGAGGTCTACAGCCGTCCTCGGCGACTTCGCCACCGCGGCGCTCCTGCGACCGGTCGCGGCCAGCCCATCTCGCGTGGCTCCCGTCTTGTTCTAGCTCAGGGTGAGCGCTCGCGCCGTCCTCGATCCGCGCCGCTTCACCGTCGGATCGAGCGTCACCGTCGGGCAACCAGGAAGACGTCATGGACATCAAGTTATTGCTCTGCAACTGCAAGGGTGGATGCACCTCGTTCAAGGACGCGAACATGAACACGCTGCCGTTCGCGGTCGAGTCCGAGCTTGACGTCACGTATTCCATCGTTCATCCGCAGGTCTGCGGACAGGGTGCGCTCATCGTGTGCGGGCCGCGGAGGTGACGATGAGGAACGGAACCGGTGAAGCGGCTCATGCAGTTGCGCCGGTGTCAACGCTTCCGCAGGAAGCGCCGCGACACGAGTCTTCGCCGCGCCACGCCTCGCGCGCCTCGACCAGCAAGAAGTACGTCATGCCGATCGCGGCTACGGGGTCGGCCCACCACCAGCCGGTGATGGCGTTCAGGCCCAGCCCACCCAGTGTGATCAGCGACAGCCACCAGCAGGCCGTGGTCTGGAACGAATCCGCTTCGAGAGCCCGGCTGCCCAGCGCGATCGCTGTCCGTCTCTTGGCACCGGCCAGCCACCACATCACGCCGATCGACACCACCGTGAGCACGATTCCGACCGGACTCACCTCGGCGACGTTGTGGTGCCAGAGCGCGAGGCCGGCGTCCGCCCAGATGTACACGGCCAGCGCCACCAGTGACACGCCGACCAGGCGGTGCGCCAGCCGGTCGAGCCGCTCGATCGCCTCTTCGTCACGAGCCGTGCGCTCGGCCATCAGGCGCCAGATCAGCACGCCGCCCGAGGCACACTCGACGAAGCTGTCGATCCCGAAACCCATGAGGGCAATGCTCCCGGACACGGCCGCTGCGGTTACAGCGATCAAACCCTCCAGGACGTTCCACCCGACGGTCAGAAATTCGAGGCGCATTGCGTGTCGCAAGTGAACCGCGCGCTTGTCACGCGAGGCGCACTCGTCGCCCGCTGTGCAGCCGTCACCCCCGTCCGAAGCGCTCAAGGTTTCGCTCCCAGGAATGCGACGATCTGGCTCCGGTCTTCGTCCGTGAGCGCTCCGACGTTCATCCGCACCATATTTCCTTTCATCCGCTCGACCACGGCCGGCCACTCGCTGCTGGTGTGCTGCGCCGGGTCGGGAAGCGCGTGGCACTTCGCGCACACGCGAGCGAACGCGCTGGCGCCCGGCTTGCTCTTGTCGAGGGACTGCTCGGGTGCGGACCGTAGGGAGTGTCCTTCGAGGTAACCTCGTATGTTCGTCGCATCGTCCTCGGTGGGAACCAGCGCGTTCGGTTCCCACCGGTCCCGCGACCCGCCGCCGTGAGGGGATCTCGCACGGATCCGCTCCTGCATGCTCGTGAGCGTCGTGCCCCACTCCGCGGCCGAGTGCGATCGCGGCGACGGCAGGCCGTGACACTGCCCGCAGTAACGGACGAACGCCTGCGCTCCTTCGGAATCCGCGTCCGGAAGCTCGGCCGGCGCTACCGTCACGACCGGTTTGGCCCAGCCCATCGGACACATCCGTTGGTCCATCCGCCAGATGCCGCAGTCCGGGCACGAATCCATCATGCCCCCTGGCTGCTGGGTTTGCGCCGACAGCAGCGTCGCTCCGGCGGCGAGCAGACAGCCTGCGATCGACGCTGCAGCGACCAGCGTGCGAAGCGATGTCCGTCCATGACCGAGTCGCGCGAATCTCACGTTCATGGATCCTCCCCGCACGTTACGTCATGCCTGCGCCGCCGGGACCTCGTGCCGAGCTCTCCGGAGCGGGCCGATGGCGCTCACGATCAGCGCGAACGCGAGTGCCGCCTGCGCCGCCAGCACCTCGCGGCTCGCGTGGAAGCCGAGTGACGGAAACTCGGTGACGGCGACGCGGTGAAGCGGCAGGACGCCCGCCTCTTGGAAGGCGTGGACTCCCTTCCCAACGAGCACGAGCGCCAAGAGCGCCAGCAGCACGCTCGAAGCGAGCAGCAGGGGGGCCGGTTTGAGCCGCGCGCCCATCCACCGCAGGACGAGCGCCACCGCGCCGAGCGCCGCGAGTCCCGCTGCGATCCCGATCCAGATCGCGCTGGCTTGGGCCCCGGCCGCTTCGAGAAGCAATGCGCGGTAGAAGAGCACGACCTCCACGAACTCGCGGTAGACCGCGAAGAACGACAGGGCGAAGAGCGGCAGCGCCGCGCGTCGCTGGGTGGCGCCCCGAAGCTGCTTCGAGAGAAACTTCATCCAGCCGCGGCCCGACACCTGGCCGAGCACCCAATGGGTCACGCCGAGGAGGACGAGTGCCGCGAGGAGGGAGACGATTCCCTCGGCCAGCTCGTTGCCCACGCCTTCCAAGAGATGACCGGCGAGGAACCAGGTCGCGATCCCCGCCGGGATCGCCGAGAGCCATCCGCCGTGCACGGCGCGAGCGAGGCCGGTAACACCAGTGCCCCTCGCAACGGCCAGGAGCGCCGTCACGAGCAGCACCATCTCGAGCCCCTCGCGCAACGCGATCGTGGCCGAGGCAGCAAAGGCGGTACCGGTGGACGTCGAACCTTCTTCGGCTCGATCGAGGAGCGCGCCCAAGCGCGTGGTCTGGCGCTCGATCTCATCCACGGGTTTGCCGGCCGCGACGCTTTGTCGCAGATCGGCCATCGCGGCCTCGATCGCGGTCAGAAGCGCTGGGGCGCGCGCCCGGATCCCTGCCTCATGCGGTTCGATGCCGCGCAGGTAGGCCTGGACGAGAATCCGTCGGGCGGCGCTGGCATCGCCGCGCGTGTAGGCAGTCACCCCGTCGCGGAGATCCTGGCGGGCGAGAGCGAACCGGCTCTCTTGATCACGCTCGAACGGCGCCTTACCGCGTAACCAAGCGAGTACGGCCTCGCTCTGGTCCGAGGGAAGACTCGGAAAGCCAGCGAGAATGTCGCGCTCGGTGAGCTGCGACAGACGGCTGGCGGTCGCCGCGACGGGGTTGCCCGCTTCGGCGACGATCCGGCGCCCCAACTCACTGTTCCCGCCTTGGTGCCGCAACGCGAGCACGTAGAAGGCGAGATCCCACCGATCGGACGCTGGCACGGTGTCGAACGACGCCATCGCGGTTCCCTTCACGCCGAACGTGAGGGCGTGGAAGGCCCGAAACGGTGAGACTTCGGCCACCCGATTGGGATCGAGGAAGTTCGCGGGATGCGGATCGAGCGTGGCTGCCCTGGTGGTCTGCGCGTCTCCGCGCTCGCCGTGACAATCGACGCAGCCGAGCTCGCGGTAGAGCTGGCGCGCCCGAGCGAGATCCGGCACTCCAGCCGGCTCGAGCACGAGGCCCTGCTCTTCCACGATCCGGCGCCGCAGCGAACGGCACGCCTCGTGGACCGTATCAGGGCGGGAATGCTCCGCGAGCAACCGCGCGAGCTGGCTCAGGTCTCGGCTGATCGGATCCTGACCGGAGAGGCCAGCCTCGATGGCGAGCTGACCTGCATCGGCGACGAGCGACGCTTGCTCGTGGTACTCGCCCTCATCGGTGATCGCGCCGTCCGCCCCGACGGCACCCGCGTAGTCGGAGGCGATGTAGTCGAGGATCCCCACCACCTGCCGGAGTCCCGACTCGTCCACGGCGTGCGCAGCGCGTGTCGAGATCACGAACACCACGAGGGCGGCGATCGCGCTCTGCCAAACGCGCCCGCTCGTGCGGGGGATCCGCCCGGGCTGCACAGCACCTCGGATCGAGGTATCAACCACGGCTGCGCCCTCGCTCACGTGCAGGCATCTCGAGCGCGCTGAGGATCGAACAGTCGCGCGTCGGCCGTTCTCCGCGGCAGGACTCGACGAGCTCCCGAAGCGAAGCCTCGATTGCACGCAGATCGCGAATCTTTTCCCGAATTGCTTTCGCCTTCTCCGCCGCCGCCTGGCGGATCGCTGAGCAATCTGCGCTTTCGTCACTCCGCAAGCGAAGCAGGTCTCGGATCTCGTCGAGCGTGAACCCCAGGCGCTGCGCGCGCTTGATGAACTGCACCCGCTGCACCGTGTCCGCCGAATAGTCGCGATAGCCCGACGGGCGCCGCTCGGGCTGCGGAACGAGATTGCAGCGCTCGTAGTAGCGAAGCGTCTGGACGCGCACACCGGCCTGTTGAGCGACATCACCGATCTTCACGGGCGGTCCTCTCGAACGTATCGGCTCAAGTATCGACTCTATACCCAGGTGTAGGGTCAAGCGCGGACGTGGCGAATCGGAAACCTCGACGGACGATGGACGCGCGTCACCGAGTAACCGCGATCACCGGCCGTGTCGTAGCCGCCGAGAAACGTACAGATGTGAACTCACGCCTGAGCCGCGGCGCGTGTCCACAACGAAGCGCCACCGCGCGGCAAGGCCCGGTTCTTGCTCTGATGGCGGGAGTCGAAGGCGGGACGGTCCCGACCGGTGCGGTCGGGGCGCCGAGGTCAGAGGAAGAAGGAGTCACTCACATGTGCGGGAAGCACGGTGGAGTCTCACGGAGCATGACCGCTGCTTTCGTCGTAGCGCTGGCCCTCGTTATCGGCGTTGGATGCGGCTCGAGCAGCAGCGGCGACCCAGCCGCCGCCAGCGGGGGCCCCGGAAACGACCCAACGACTGCCGGCCTGGTGTATCCGGCATTCGCCGACGACGACAGCGACGGGATCAATGACTTCGTCGAGGCAGCCTCGCACGACCCAGGCGCGGCGCTTCGGATGATGCCAGGGATGGGACCCGGAATGGGGCCAGGCTGGCCATCGAGCCCGGTCACTCCCGGCGTGTCTGCGCCGCCCGGTCACCCGTTTCTCGACCTGAACGGGGACGGCATCTGCGACTACGCCCAGAACGGCAGCAACACCTGGCATGGGCCGGGCTTCCTCGACGAAGACCTGAACGGGGTCTGTGACTACTGGCAGCAGGGAAGCACCGCCTATGGGATGAACGGCGGCATGATGTTCATCGACCGCAATGGCAACGGCATCAACGACTACGCCGAGCAGCCGTCACATCAAGGGTACGGACACAGCTTCGTCGATCAGAACCACGACGGAATCTGCGACTACGCGCAGTCCGGCGGGATCGACGCCTGGCACGGCCCGAACTTCGCAGACCAGGACCACAACGGCATGTGCGATTGGTGGCAGCAGGGTCACCCCGGCTGGTGGCACATGGGGCCGGGCGGCTGGTGCCCGATGTGCGGAGGCGGGTAACGGCGCACTGCACGCGAACTCGTTGCGCGCCGCAGTTACCTCAACCTTGCGGTGCTGGACGACGCCCTAGCGGGATCGCGAGGCGCAATCTATGGGCAGGACGCGACCGCGTTGCAAGTCCAGCCGGCCGAGGTTCGTTCAGTAATCGCTGCCGTGGAGACCTCTCCCGAGGGTTCCCGAGTTGGGTCGGCACTCCCGACGATGGCGTGCGCCTTGACGCACCATCGCTCCCGGATCCCACGTTCGTCATCGGCGGTGGAGACCTTCAACTTGAGAGCGCCATCTACCGTCAGATCTCGGAGGTGTACGGGACCCCAGGTCTTGAGCGTCGCGGGGAGCGCTTGACGCGCGCACGCGGACACTTCTGGCGGCGGGCGAG
The DNA here is from genome assembly GCA_964450125.1 of uncultured bacterium. Classification (GTDB taxonomy): domain Bacteria; phylum JADJOY01; class JADJOY01; order JADJOY01; family JADJOY01; genus JADJOY01. Next base: position 24,670 of record CAYVDO010000029.1, on the reverse strand, counting down.
CGAAGTCGCATCCAAACATCAGCGCGAAACCGAGAATGAAGGCCGTGTGCCGACTCATAGCCTGGCGCGGGCGCTCGACCTACCAGGTGAGCTTCTCGCAACCTCGGTGGTCGTTGGGTTCGACTTGGATGGTCGCGTGGTGGATGCCGAAGCGCTCTTCGAGCAAGGCCTGCGCGTCGAGGAGTAGCTTGCCGAGATCGGAGGTGGTCTCGGCCTTCACGTGAGCGGAGAGGACTTCCATCTCCGAGGTCAGGGTCCAGAGATGCAGATCATGGACCTCGGCAACCCCTGGCATGCCCCTCAGTTCACGCTCGATCTGCGCGACGTTGAGGTGGGGCGGCGCCTCCTGAATGAGAATTCGCGTGGCTTGCCGCGCCAGCTTCAACGTGCGCGGCACGATGAAAAGACCGATACCAGCGCCGACGATCGGGTCCACGTATGGCCAACCCGTAAGCGCGAGCACCGCCGCGGCCACGATCACGCCCACGGACCCGAGCGTGTCCGACACGACCTCGAGATAAGCACCTTCGACGTTGATGCTCTCCTTGGAACCAGACCGTAAGAGCAGGAAGGCAACGACGTTCGCGGCGAGTCCGGCGATACCCACGACCAACATCGGAAGGCCGAGCACCCGCACCGGTTCGCGGAAGCGCTCCACGGCTTCGTAGAGCACATAGGCCGCGACGCCCAGGAGCAGCACCGCGTTCGCGAGCGCTGCGAGGATCTCGAGGCGATAGAGGCCGAAGGAGCGCTGGCGGTTGGTCGTGGACGCGCTCGCGGCGTGGATCGCCGCCAGCGCCATCGCCAGGCCGGCGACGTCGGTCAGCATGTGCCCGGCATCGGAGAGTAGGGCGAGCGAGCGCGTCAGGAAACCCGCGGCGAACTCGATGCCGCAGAAGCTCGCGATCAGCACCAGTGCCCACTTCAAGTGCCGCTGGTAACGGGCGCCGGCGCGGGTGGCCGCTGACGCGCTCGCGTGGGTGTGCTCGTCAGACATCGTTCAGCACCTCCGCGAGGTCAGCCGGGGCCGGCATCGTCGCGAACGCACCGACCCGCGCTCGGTCGGCTTTCCCGATCGGAACCCAGATGCGGGAGAACGCGAGCGCCGCGAGAAGTTTGGGACCTGACCGGCCACTGCACGAGCATCCCGTTAGCGCCAGCCGAAGCCAAGCAGTCGGAGATGCACCTGAGTGTGGGGTGCCATGAGCCGATGCGCGAGGACGTGCGGTCGCTCGACCTGCGTGAATGCGATCTTGCAGCGTCCGGCGCCGTATTCCTCGCTGACCGAGTTCCGCCTGATAGGTAGCACGAAGTGCCCAGGGTATCGCAGGCGCGGTCCATGCGCCGCGGCGCGCGTCCGTCACGTTCACCATCACGACGGAGATCTCGCCGCGCGCTCCCCGCCGTGGAGCTCCGTCGTCGTCGGCGGCTCTGGCAGATCGTCCATCGGCTCCGCCCCCCTTCGCTCGAAGACGTTGTAGAGCGTCGGCAGGAGGAAGAGCGTCAGCAGGGTCGAGCTGACCAACCCACCGATGACGACGGCCGCGAGCGGCTTCTGGATTTCGCTGCCTGGGCCGGTGGCGAACAGCATGGGGATCAGACCCAGCGCGGCGACGCTCGCCGTGATGAGCACGGGGCGCAGCCGAAGCAGCGATCCCTCCAGCACGGAATCCTCGACCGGCTTTCCCGTGCGTCGCAGCTCGTTGAAGTAGCTCACCATCACGACGCCGTTGAGCACCGCCACGCCGAACAGCGCGATGAAGCCGACACTGGCGCTCACACTCAGGTTGAAGCCGCCCACGAGCAGCGCGACGATCCCGCCGATGAGCGCGAACGGGATGTTGAGGACGATCAGAAGCGATTGCTTGATCGAGTTGAACGACATGAAGAGCAACAGCGCGATGAGACCGATCGTCGCGGGAACGACCACGGCGAACCGACGCATGGCGCGCTGCTGATTCTCGAATTGCCCGCCCCACGTCATGAAGTAGCCCGTCGGTAACCGGACGCCAGCCTCGATTCTCTCTTTCGCCTCGTTCACGAATCCACCGACGTCGCGACCGGTGACGTTGACCTCGATCACGATGCGTCGCTGCGCGTTCTCGCGGCTGATTTGCGCCGGGCCTTCGACCCGCTCGACCCGAGCGAGCTGCCCCAGCGGGATGAGCGCGCCCCGCGGCGAGGGGATGAGGATGTCGCGGATCGGCCCAACGTCATCGCGCGCCGCCTCGGGAAAGCGCACTGCGAGCGCGAACGCCTTTTGCCCCTCGTACACCGTGCTCGCGGCTTTGCCACCAATCGCCATCTCGATGACGTCTTGCACGTCCGCCACGTTGATCCCGTGCCGAGCGAGCTTGTCGCGGTCGATCTCGATGTCGAGATACGCGAGACCGCTCACCTTCTCGACGTTGATGTCCGCCGAACCTCTCACCTTCGCAAGCACCCGAGCGATGCCCTCTCCAGCGGTCTTGAGGGCGTCCAGGTCATCCCCGAAGACCTTGATCCCGACCGCGGCCTTGACGCCGCTCACGAGCTCATCGACCCGCAGCGCGATCGGCTGCGAGAAGCTCGACGCCACACCCGGAAGCTGGGCGAGCGCCTCGCGCATCTCCTCGACCAGGTCTTCCTTCGAGCGGTCGGCCGACCACTCTTCATGCGGCTTCAAGGTCACGATCACGTCGCTGACCTCGACGCCCATCGGGTCGGATGCGATGTCGGCGCGGCCCGTTTTCGAGACCACGTCGATGACCTCGGGAAATCGCTTGAGGATCTTCTCGGCGCGGGTCTGGAGCTCGAGGGACTGGGGGAGGGAGATGCTCGGGATGCGGAATGTCTGGACCGCGATCGAGCCTTCGTCGAGTGAGGGCAGAAACTCCGTCCCGATCCGGGGCACCAGAGCCAGAGCGCCGACCAGCGCCAGTAGCGCGGGCGCCACGACGGCCCAGGGATACCGGACCGCAAACCCGAGGGGGGCCTTGTAGAGCCGCTTCAAGGCCCGGATGTGGATAGGCTCGACGTGCCCGTGCTGTTCCTTGAGAAACAGCGTGCAGAGCACCGGCACCAGTGTGAAGGAGAGCAGCAGCGAGCCCAGCAGTGCGAACGAGATCGTGAAGGCCAGCGGGGCGAACATCTTCCCCTCGAAGCCTTGCAGCGTGAAGAGGGGCAGGAAGACCACGATGATGATGGCGATGCCGAACACGATCGGGCGCCCCACCTCCTGGGCGGCATAGAGGACGAGGGCACGCTTTCCGGGCTGACCGTGAGCGCGCCCTCCGCCGTTCCCCGTCAAGTGGCGGTGAACGTTCTCCACCAGCACCACGGCGCCATCGACCATCATGCCGATACCGATGGCGAGTCCGCCCAACGACATCAGGTTCGCGCTCAACCCGTACCAGCGCATCATGATGAACGCGAAGAGCGCCGCGAGCGGCAGGACGAGCGTCACGATCAGGGCGCTTCGCAGGTCGGCGAGCAGCACCACCAGAACGACGAAAACGAAGATCGCCCCGAGTTGTAGGGCCTCCGTGACCGTGTGGATCGCTTTCCGCACTAGGTCCGTCCGGTCGTAGAACGGCACCAGATCCACACCCGGTGGAAGCGCCTTCTGGATGGCGGGCAACCGGTCCTTCACAGCATTCACAACGTCCCGCCCGCTCGCTCCTTTGAGCATCAACACGATACCGGCCACCGCCTCGCCTTCGCCGTTCGCCGTCACCGCGCCCTGCCGCAGCTCGGCGCCGATTTCGACTCGTGCCACATCTCGCACGTAGACGGGCGTGTGCTCGTGCGTCGCGACCACGATGTTCTCGATGTCGCGGACGTTCTGTACCAGTCCGAGACCGCGCACGACATACTGCTCGGACTTGTGCTCGATGAAGTTGCCGCTGGCGTTCGAGTTGTTCTTCTCGAGGGCCTCGAACACCTCGGCAAGCCCGAGATCGTAGGACACCAATCGGTCTGGATCGACGACCACCTGGTACTGCTTCACGAGCCCGCCGAACGAGTTCACATCGGTCACACCGGGGACCGTGCGGAGGATCGGCCGCACGATGTAGTCCTGGATGGTGCGCAGCTCGGTGGCGTCGTAACCGCCCGTTCGGCTCACCAGCGTGTATTGGAAGATCTCGCCCAGGCCCGTGGTGATCGGGCCCAACTCGACCTCGACCCCGGACGGCAAGCGATCTCGCGCACTCTGGACCTTCTCGGAGACGAGCTGGCGGGCGAAGTAGTCGTCCACACCGTCTTCAAAGCCCACCGTGATCGCGGTCAGTCCAATCTTCGAGACCGACCGAACCTCGGTGAGCCGCGGAAGCCCGGCGAGCTCGACCTCGATCGGACGGGTGATCAGCTTCTCGACCTCTGGCGGCGACATCCCACCGGCGGTCGCCAGCACCTGAACCTGGACGTTGGTTACGTCGGGGAAGGCGTCGATCGGGATTTGGCGCAGGGCCAGAATGCCGAACGTGCCGAGAAGCGCCGTGGCGATGATCACCAGCAGGCGCTGGTGGACCGCGAAGCTCAGGATGCGGTTGATCATCGCTCACTCCTCTCCCAGCTCGCCCTTCAACATCTCGGACTTGAGGATGAAGCTGCCGTCCGTGACCACGCTGTCGCCTTCTCGCACGCCATCGAGGATCTGAACCTCGCCTTCCTGTTCCTCGCCCACGCGAACGATCCGGCGCTCGAAGCGGTCGGGTGCAACGGCCACGAACAAAATCTGATCCCGCTCCTCGGTCTGGAGCGCCCGGTCACTCACCAACAGCACGTTGGGGACGACCGTCGTCGTGATCTCCAGATCGGCAAACATGCCGGGCTTGAGGAGACCCCGCGGGTTTTCGATCTCTGCCCGAATCTCGAGTGTCCGCGATGCCGCCTCGATCTCTCCACCCACCCGCGTGATGGTGCTGCGAAAGACCTCGTCGGGATACGGAACCACCCGGAAGGTGATCTCTTGACCGGGTGCCACGAGCCCAACGTCTCGCTCCCTAACCTCACCGATCACCCAGACCTTCGCCGGGTCCGTGACCACATAGACGTCCGTACCGCGCTCGACCAGCTCCCCGAGAGCTCGGTTTCGCTCGACGACTCGACCCGCAAGCGGCGATCGGAGCTCGAGCGGCTTCCCAACCAGTTCGGGTGTTTCCACGAGGGCCATCACCTCACCGGCCCGAACCGCGTCGCCGATGTCGAACGCGAGCCGGGTGATTCGCCCCTCGAGGGTGCTCAGCACTCTCGCAGTGCGGCTCTGGTTGGCGGAAATCCGTCCCGGCACACGGAGCCGCTTTCGCAGATCCCCTCGGCGAGCGGGCTCGGTGTGGATCGTGGCGTTCGCCAGCGCTTCCTTGGCGAGTACGACCACGTTGCCGTCCTGCGACGGCGGATTTCCCGCGGGCTCTTCGGCACCAACCAACCCGGCCCCAAAGGCGAGCAGAAGAAGAACAAACAACACGCTGGTGCGGTGCTCCGCGCGACAACGACAGGCACTCATGGATGGGCTCCTTCGGTGATGGGCGCCGCGTCGATCGGCGCTCCGATGGCTTCCTCGAGATTCGCTCGTGCGGAGGCAACCGCTACGAGGCTCTCGTAGTGATCAGCCATGGTGTCGAAGTAGGTCTTGCGAGCATCGAGGTAGATCAGGAACGTGGTGGCGCTCTGCCCGTACCCTCGCTCGGCACGATCGAACATCGAACGCAACCGCTCCAGGAGCTCGGGCGTATAGAGCGCTGCCTGCTCTTGCGCCGCAGCGAGGTGCTCTGTCGCAGCGCGCACCGCGGCGCTCACGCCCCGCTCCAGGCGAGCGATCTCCGCGCGCGCATGGCGCTGTTCGGCGGTAGCGATTGCGATCGCGCCGCGGTTTCGGTCCCAGAGTGGAAGCGGTATCGAGAGACCGATCCCGTAGATTTGTTCGTCCTCGCTGATTTCGGCCGACGGCGCGACAGTGAGGTCGGGGTTCGCGGCGAGGTTCGCCGCGTCCACGCCGAGGCCAGCCACCTCCGCTTCGATCCGGCTCACGCGAAGCTCCGGATTTCGCTCCAGCGCGAAGGCAACGACATCGCCGGGCACGGAGACGGCGAGCGCCGCGTCGAGCGAGCCGACCTCGCGAAGGGTTGAGGCGGGCTCCTTGCCGAAGAGCGCGAACAACGTGACACGTGCCGCCGCAAGATCCCCGCGAGCCGAGCGAACCGCGCGCTCGGCCGCGACGACCTCGGCATCACCCTTGATGGCCTCGAAGTCGGATCCGTAGCCGCTGTCGGCCCGCTTGCGTGCTGATTCGGCGAACCGCGTCGCGATCTCGCGTTGCTGCTCGCGAAGTCGGACGATTTCTCTGGCGGCCAGTACCTCGTAGAACGCGCGGCGCACGCGGATCTCGAGCTGTCCGCGGAAGGCGTCGATCGCGATCTGGCGCTGGCGAGCGGTCCCATCGGCGATCGCCATCCGGAGCGCACGCTTGCCTGGGAACTCGAGCTTCTGGGCGATCTCGATCTCGCCGTGGAAGGCGACTTCTCGTCCGCCGTCGCCTTTCGACACGACCACGCCCGGCGCGAATCCGAGCTCGGGATTTTCACGTGTCGCGGCCGAGGTCGATTCGCCCGCCGCAGCCGCGGCCTCGGCGTCGAGCGATTCCAACTCCGGGTTGTCCAGTCGCGCCCATTCTTGAGCACGCGCGAGAGTGAGATCTGACACGACCTGGGAGCCTGTGCCCCCGCCAGCACTACGATCTGTGGCCGTGCCGCGGTCGGCACTCGGCGCCGCAAGCGAGGGCGCAGGAACGACGAGAATGCACACCAGGGCCAGGAATCGCTGCCACATGAATTCGGTCCTCCCTCGAGGCGAGGCGACCGTGACACCACGTTCAAGTGGTGGCAGGCCGATCGCGATCTGAATCGCTACAGGGCTTCCTGTCGGTGCAGCCGAGCAGCCGTGACGAGCCGCGCAGCCCGCGCGAACAGGCGGTCACGCCGCGAGACCGAGAGACACTCGGTTCCGGCGGATGACTTGGCGCTACGAGGGGATCAGATCAGGAGGACGACGGTTCCGAATGGAAGACCGTCAGATCCGATGAGGCTGGAGGGGAGCTGTGCGATGCCGGAGGGTGGTGCGGCTGGAACGGGTAGCCCCTCGGCGAACGCCACCACCGCAAAGCTGGCGGTGAGGGCATGGTCTTCGGCCGCAGAAGCAGGGCGGGCCGAGGTCGTGCCGAAATCGAGTGAGAGATCGACGCAGGCCTGATCCGGATTCACCACTCCAGCGGCATCGTCGCGCGCAGTGCCGGGGAGCGTCCGACAGCCGGATTCCGGATGCACCGGCTCAACTGCTACATGGTTGCCTGGTGCAAAACACAGGACCCGGTCGGAACCGGCCGAGAGAAAGCTCGCAACCGCTGCCGTCAGCGCGAGCAACACCGCCCGTCGTCGAGTCGCCCGAATCATGACGGCAGAAAGATATGTGCAGGAGGCGGGGGCCGCAAGCCGCGCTCGGAGACACGCCGACCTCGCCGAGGACAATCCCGAGCGTCGATGGCATGCGGCAAGGGCCCGACCAGGCCCCCACGTGTGCTCTGGTCCGTCAGCACTTTGTCATCCCGCCTCGATCGCGAGGAGCTCAACCGCGAAGTACGTGGCAATGCTGCGCGATTCAGTCGGGGGCGAAACGGCTGGAAACAGATTCTGGCGGCCTGCGCACCGGTCAAGCGGTGAAGCGTCTGGGCTCGACGTAGGCCTAGCCCGCCTCGATCCGACTTTGATCCCGAGTAGGGACGTCGATGCCCAGCGACGACCTGATCGACGAGACGATCGCCCTTTTTGAGCCCCGCTACGGCCGCAAGATCACGCGAGAGGAAGCGCGCGAGATCCTCGCTAACCTGACCGGCTTCTTCGAGATCTTGCTCGAGTGGGATCGCGAGGCGAAGGCGAAGGCGGCCCAAGAAGCCACGGTCACCACATCGGGCGCCCTCGACGACGGGTGACTGGTCAGTCGACCCTGTCGAAGCTCGCGAACACGGCGGCGTCCAGCACGCAGGGGTAGATCTCCGCCGCCGCGCAGAGCTGCTGAAATCCGTCGGACACGAAGTCGTAATAGATCGGATCCGAGAGGCTCGTCGCGGATAGCTTGATCGGGAACCCGAACTCGTTGAGCCACTTCGTGATGCGGCTGTCGATCGGGATCTCGTAGCGTGTCAGGCCCAGGATCTGCAGCAGGTTCCTGGACTGCTTCGGCCCGATGCGATCGAAGTGCTCGGCCATGAAGGCGGCGGCTGTGCGCTCGGTCGCCGGGGAGTCCGAGATCTGGAGACCCCTCAGCACGGTGATGGTGTCGGCCCAGAAGCCGCCCTCGAGCTTCGCGAGGTTGGTGGCTGCGGCCTCAGCGATCATCCGGTGAGTGCGGATTCCGCCGTGGCGAGTCAGCACTCGTTGAACGAACGTGGCGACGTTGCGCTTCGATCGACAGAGAGCGAGATCGAGTGGGAACGGCCTCATCTCGACCAGGCGATTCACGGCGGTTCCCGGACCCGATCGCTGCTGGGTGGTGAGGAGGCAGGTGACCATCGCCCGCCAGAACGCTCGCTGCGATGGGCGCGGCTTCACGGTTCGGGTATTCCGCGCGATCCGCTGCCGGACGAACCGCACGGCCTCGCCCTGCTGCACGAACGCGCTCACCCTACGGACGTCGGCTGCGGTTACCTCCCACTTGATCCGCATCTGAGCCTTCTCGGGGGCCTGGTCTCAAGTCGCTCGGTCCGGCGCCGCTTGCCCGTCCACCACGCCCACCCTCTTGCCGGAATCGACCGTGTGCCACCGTGCCGGGGTCAGCACCGGCAGCACGCTCTCAGCTCGTTCGTCCTGGGTGCTCTCGAAGTAGGCAGCGCCCATCTGCTCGCCGAGGTAGCGGATCGCCATCGCCCTGGCGAGCTCGGTGATGTCGGCGTCCTCGTCGATTCGGACCGGCCCCTCGATGCTCACGTACTTGTACGGTGCGGTCTCGCTCTGTACGAGCAGGCTCATGCGGCCTGCCTTCCGGATCAGCTCGGCCTTCCTCGTATTCCTGCCGGTGCCGATCAGGACGTCGCCGCCGGGCTCGTACCGGTACCAGACCGGCACGGTGAGGGGGCCGCGGCCGTCCTCGGCGATGCTGACCACGGCGACGTGGGTTTCGGCCAGGAACGCCTCGCGCTCCTCCTTCGTCATCGCGAACGACATCGTCACCTCCGACTTCGGTACCCTCGATCGGTCCTACGCCGTCCAGCCCAACACAATCGGGCTGCGGGGCGCCACCGACACGTACGGCCGATGCGCCTGGATGGCGAACACGACGCTCGAGCTTGAGCGCGGGCCGCCACGCCCTGTCGACCATCACGAGCTCGTGAACGTCTACTTTGCGGGTCCCGGCTGCTCGGTCACCGCGTAAGTCGGCAGCGCTCCCATCGACTCGAGCTCCATCGCCGGCCGCCACGCATCCCCGACGAGCACCGCGGCGAACACCTCGCCCACCCCCGGTGCGTAGAACCGCCTCACGTCCGTCCGCTTCCCGTCCGGGAGCTTGTACCCGCCGGCCTCCTCGATCACCACGCACCGCGAGTAGTCGCCTGCCGCGACCGTGACGTCCGCGAGGCCGGCCACTCGCGCTGATGCCTCGCCAGCCTTCCAGGTGGTGTCGGCGCGGAGCTTCCTCGCCATCTCGACGACCGGATCACCGAAGACCCGCGGCGGCTTTCCCGCCTGGGTCTCGGTCAGGCCGACCAGCGCGACGCCTTCGGACCAGTCCGCGTAGAGCACGGTCCTCTCGACGGGCCGCAGCGTGTCGTCCTTGTCGACCGCGTAGAGCTCGCGGGTGCGGGTTTCGAGCAGCGGCGCCGACGCGCCTCGGCCGAGCACCGTCGTCCCACGGACGACCACGCGGCGGTATCGAGTGCCGACGTTGTCGCGATAGTCCCCAGTGCGGCCCACCTCCACCGGATCGTACTCGCGGCCATCGAGCTCGACGCCGGCGGCGATCGGCTCGATAGCGCCGTGCGTCGGGCGGGCGTGGGCGATGGTCGCGCGGGTGCTGAGCAGCACCAGGAGGGCGAGCAGGACAAGCAGCGCGACCCAAGGCCTCATTGTGGGGATACTACTGGACCGCCTGGCGGACTCCACGCATTCTCCACTGGATTGACGACCGCGCGGCTGAAATCGAGCACCCGGAAGCCGAGGGACAGTCCAACGAATGAAACCGCAGCCCATCCCGATCCTCGGCCTTGCGCACATTGGCATTCGCGTGCACGACCTCGAGCGCTCAGTGCGCTTCTACGAACTGCTGGGCTTCATGAAGACCGCCGGCCCGATCGGTCCGGAACCCGTGGCGATTCTCGCTCACCCGTCGGGAGTGGAAGTGAACCTCGTGCTCAATGCGCCGAACGCGAACGAGCTGAACATCCTTATGGATGTACCCGAGAAGTACCCAGGGATCACGCACTTCGCACTGTTGTGCCCCGACATCATGGCGGCGATGGAACGGCTCGAGGCGGCTGGAGTCTCGGTGAGTGGCGGGCCGGTCCAGTTCGGCCCCGGTGCCAAGGGAATCTTCGTGCGCGATCCCGACCGCAACGTGATTGAGCTGCACCAGCGCGGCTGAACCGGCTTGCCGCCTGTTAGATCCTGATGATCCCGCCGCCGCTGACCCGAAGCCGGTTGACCGGCCGGGCCGCGCAGGCGACGGCCGGCTGGGGATCGGTTCCGGTCATCGGTGGGAGTCGATGCAACGCCGATCTGCGGGGTCCGTGCCGTCGCGGGCGTGTGCCTGCAGCGACGTGATGCAGAACACCGGTTGCGTCGTGGCATCCTTCCCTGGAGTCCCGCCGCCCACGCGGTCGATTCCTGGTGCCGACTGGTGCTTCCATGTCGTCCTCCATCCCCACCCACGAGATCGAGCACTACCTGCGCACGGGGTCCACGGACCCCTGCTACCTGGCATGGCCCGGCCGGAGCGTCATTGAGAAGGGCGAGCGTGCCGCCGCCGTCCTACGCGCTGCGCTCATCGCCGAGGTGAAGAAGCGTGCTCACGGCAGGCGGTCGGCGATTTCACCAGCCGACCTCGACGTGGTTGCGTTCACTCGGGGCCGAGTCGAGCCGATGGTCCGCGGCCTCTTCCCGCGGATCGAGCAGGAGCCGGTGCTCGCGATGCTCGAGCGGTCCGTCGTGTTCGTGACCGCCGACAACATCGAGCAGCTTCTCGTCACGGCCGAGTGGGACTCCACGGCCTGGGACCTCGCGAACCTGTTCCTCGAGAGCGTGGGCGCAGGGACTCTCGGTAGCGACGACCGGGGGATCCTGGGGCTCAGTGAGGAGACGACCTGCTACGTCTCGACGCGGTACTTCGAGGCGAGCGGGCGGTTCGCCGACTACGTGGTGCACGAGGCCGCGCACGTGTTCCACAACTGCAAGCGCCGGACGGTCGGCCTGCCGGAGACGCGCCGGCGCGAGTGGCTGCTCGACATCGACTTCCGGAAGCGCGAGACGTTCGCCTACGCCTGCGAGGCGTACAGCCGCATCGTCGCGCTGGGGGACCGACGGTCACACCGTCGTGAGCTGCTCCGGGAGCACGAGAGCGATCCCAGGTTTGATCGCGAAGCGCTCAACCACGACGAGTACGTGGCCATGCTGCGTCATGCGGTCGAGAGCCGGAATGGCTGGAAGCGGATTTTGGTGGCCTGTGCACCGGTCAGGCGGTAGAGCGTATGGGCTCGACATAGACACAGGGGGGCCGCGGGGACTTGGATCACAGGGGGCTGGATGCCAGCGCCTCGGCCTCATCTCGCTCGACCCCGAGTTGCAGGAGATGGAGCGCAACGTCGCGGTCCCGAAGACCATGGTCACCGCGGTCGAGCCGGGAATTATGGACCTGGCAATGTCGTCGTAAGGGAAACGGGAAGCCGTTACCACGACAATGCCAGGTGCACCTTCCTCTGAAAGCCGGGGGAAAAGCCACTTTCGACCGAGCTCTAGCCCGCCGCTTCGGTCGTGGAGACGCGGGCTCTGTCTGGTCGCCCTCGGGTGGCGACTGAACTAGGCCTCGGGGCTGATGACCGCGGCCTCGAGCCGCAAATCCGCGCGTGTATGATCCTTCCGCGTGACTGAGCTCGAGGCTGATCCCAGGGAGCACCGTTCGGTTCGTGTCCCATAGCAGTAGCGAACCGAGCGGTGCTCCAAAGGGTCAGCCTCGAGCTCAGCCCCGATTCAAACCGCGACGTCGCCGAATAGGGTGGGGCCCGATCGGGCTCGCCTGGCACAACCTCCGTCGCGGATGAGGAGGGGACCATGCACCAGCATCAACGAACCTGTGCTCGGGAGGAGGCTTCTCTTCTTCTTGACCCGACCATCTCGATCGGTGAGACCCGCTTGCCCCTTCGCGACTTCGTCGTCTCGCGGACCGGCGTGCTCGGTATCACGAAGTCGGGAAAGACGTTCGCGGCGAAGGGCATCGCTGAACAGCTTCTTGGGCACGGCATCCCGATCGTAGTGTTCGACGCGATCGGCGTGTGGCGGTTCCTCCGAACGCCGACTCCAGGATCCGCGGACACCGGCTACCCGATCGTCGTTGTGGGTGGCGCTCAACCCGACCTGCCGCTAACGCCTGACACCGCACCGGCAATCGTTAGATGCGCGGCGCGCGAGAATACCTCGCTCGTCGTCGACCTCTATGACCCGCGGCTGAGCAAGGCCGATTGGCGAAAGATCGTGCAGCGCTGCTTCCGGGTCCTGCTCTACGAGAACACCCGGCCGCGCCACATCTTCCTAGAAGAGGCTGTCGAGTACGCACCTCAGCGGGTCACCGATGGTGAGACCTACGGCGAGGTAGAGAAGCTCGCCCGCATGGGTGGCAATAAGGGGCTCGGGATCACGATGATCGCGCAACGCGCCCAAGAGCTGAACAAGGCAGTGCTCGAGCTGTGCGACAACTTCGTCTTGTTGCGGCAGCGGGGCAGGAACTCGATCGCAGCCCTGGGCAAGTGGCTCGAGCAGGTCTCACCGTCGATGTCCGATGAGATCAGCGAGTCGCTTCCCCATCTCTCCCAGGGCGATTGTTGGGTCTGGACGGAAGGGACCGAAACGCCGGTACGGACGACGACAGCGGCAATCCGGTCCTACCACCCGGACCGACGCGACGCGCAGATCACCTTGGATACCCAGGTGACGGCGGACGCCGTCGAGTTTGTTGAGCGCCTAACTCGCGACCTCGGGCTCCTGGGCCAACAGGCGGTGGAGGACGATCCAGCCCGACTAAGAGCGCGAATCCGGGAGCTTGAGCGCCAGCTCCGTACCAAGGGCGGTGGGTCGCAGGCCGCCGAAGTGCTTGCGAGAGCTCACGCTGCCGGTCTCAGGCAAGGTCGCCGTGAGGCGCGTCAGCGCCTCCGAGCTGCGGAGGAAGTGCGTGACCGGACGGTCTCGGATCTCGATGCCATCGGGGTGCTGGTCGGGAACATCCGCGCGCGGGTGGCGCATTCCTGATGTGGCGATGAATATCGCGGAAGTGGTGGTGCCGATTCGTTACGCCGTTCCTGTTGGGACTGGGGAACGATGCCTTGGTGCGTCGCCTGAAATAGCCTCCGGCTGGCGAGGCTGACCACCTAACGCGACGGCGCCTAACGCTCCTGATCCGGGTGCTCAAGGCGCCTCTCGTGGAGGCCGCTGGCAGTGATCGTGAAGGTGGATCCCGGCGCGCCGGTAACGATGAGCTCGATGGCCCGCTCACCTCGAGCGAATGCGGCTTGCGCATCGGCGGCGTTGATGATGCGAGCGACATCGAAGCCACTCTCGACGTCCTTGAGCTGGATCGGCTTCCCAAGGAACGGCATTACGTCAACGGGGCATTTCGAGGCGATGGGCTGCGGCTGATCAAGGCTAGGAAGGCGCGGAGGACGCGGCACCTGCAGCCGGAAGGTCACCGCTTCGCCGCGTGCACGGAACGTGCGGCGGTGGATCAGAATTTCGTGGAGGGCGTAGATCCACGCTTGTTCTGCTTCGATGACATCGAGATGGACGATGGGATCGACGCCGAGGTGTTCAGCGACCTCTCGCGCTCGGCCAAGGATCGCGACGTGCCCAACGACCTCGGAGAGCAGGTCAGGCAGCTCAGAACCAAACGGCTGTTCGAGCACCTTCACGCCACCGATCCAGAACGTGAGCGCTCCTCGGACTGCGCGCGGCGCGGCGAGGATCAGCTCGCGAAGCTGCTCGAAGTACGGAAGTCGGCGCAGTGGCGCGCCCTCCCACTTGTTCGTGTCGAAGTGGAAGTCCAACTCCAGGTGCAGACCGCCTTGGTCGTCAAACTCGCTCCGTCCGCGGAGCGCCCAAGGGGAGTTCGGGAGAACGGCTTCGCCTGACATCTCGCGCGTCCCGCCTCGAAACCGGAATGGCATGCCGGCCAACCGGCCGAGCTCGCGGTTTTCGCCGTCGAAGAGTCGGAGCTCCAGGTCCACAAGGAGCTCACGCACACCCTGCATCTCGACACCGTGCTGGAGGACGGCAGCCACGAGCGGCGAATCTGGTGCTTCCACTTCGCTCGAATCGAACCGCACGGCTCGCCCTCTCTCGATCAGGTCGGCGACCTTCCGGTCGATCTCGCCGGGCTTGCCCTTGAATCGAATCGTGAAAGGAACCGGGTCTGGTCCTTTGGCCGACAGCACGTGCTGGGTGCGCTTCTCCGTTGCGACGCTTCGGACGCGAAACCGGGGGTCGAGTGTCTCAAGCTCGTCCTGGGCGAACCGGATGGAAGCCGTCGGCCGGCCCGGCCAGACGTCACGCATATACGCTTCGGCAGCCCGAACCTGTGCGAGCAGGCTCGTGTGGTCGTCGAGCCGGTTCTGCATCGGGAGGCGGATCGTGACCGTCTTCTGCTTCCGCCACACGCCCGACGCGAGCCGATCTGCGGCGTAGCGTTGGAGAAAGATCCACCAACCGAGCTTCATGCTCACGTCGACAACAACCAGGAACACCGGCTGACGGGAGCGGTCGACGTAGTAGCTGAGGTGCTCGGTTTCGAGCTCGCTAAACGAGACCCAGCCACGCTTGCTGATCTTCGCGCTGACGGTCCCCTTGAGCTGCACGGCGAAAATCAGACCCTCCGGTCGCCCGCCGTCGCCGAGCTCGATGCGGTAGTCCACATGGCGATCAGGCTGGTCCTTGCGACGGAGCCATCCGGGCGGGAGACCGCTCTCGAAGATCCCCTGGGCAAGCTGGTCGATCTCGAATTGGTTCAATCTGGAGCCCGCAACTGGTTCCCGCCGCGGCGGCGATGTTGTTGGAGTCGATCCCCGGATCGGGTATATGACGGCTCGCGTAGTTCTCGGCAATGCTGAATATAGAATGGAAGGATATACCACCACCGAGGGTCAATCGGTCCAGCGGGCCCAGATCGCGACTGTACTTCGCGCGTCCGGACCGCTGGTCACCGTCGACTCGACAGCAGACGCTCTTTCCCTCGATCGTTCGCACGCCGCGAAGCTCCTGGCACGGTGGACAACCCAGGGCCGGCTCCGGCGGCTCAAGCGCGGTGTGTACGCGCCCGTGCCACTCGACCAGGTCGAGCCCGGCGTCGTGCTGGAAGATCCCTGGATCGTCGTTCCCCGTCTCTTCGGTCCGGCCTACATCGGTGGCTGGACGGCGGCCGAGCACTGGGGGCTTACCGAGCAGCTCTTCAAGTCGGTGCTCGTTTTCACCACGCGCCCGGTGCGGAAGGCGGAGGTCGCGATTCAGGAGACGCCCTTCGTGCTGCATCAGGTCGCCGCCGACGCGCTCTTCGGAACGCGCCCGGTGTGGCGGGGCACGATTCGAGTCGACGTGTCCGACCCGCATCGGACGATCGTCGACATGCTTGATGAGCCGCGGGTAGCCGGTGGTGTTCGACACGCCGACGACTGCCTGGGGGCTTACCTCGCATCACGGAACGCCGCGCCCGAGAAGCTGATCGAGTACGCCGAACGCCGTGGGAACGGAGCTGTATTCAAGCGTCTCGGATTCCTGCTCGAGCGCCGCAACGGGCCGGCGCACCTGCTCGATGCGTGCAAGAAGCGCTTGACCACCGGCAACGCGAAGCTCGACTCGTCGATCCCGTGCCCGCGCTTGGTGAAGCGGTGGCGGCTCTGGATTCCCGAGACGTGGGTGCCCGAGGCCAAGGGTGATTGATCGGAGTGAACTGCTCGAGCGCGCGGGTGCGCTCAGCTTGAGGCCGAACGTCGTCGAGAAGGACTACGTGCTCGGATGGATCCTCGCTGCCATCTCGAACCATCCACGGCTGGGGCCCACGTGGATCTTCAAGGGCGGAACGTGTCTCAAGAAGTGCTTCTTCGAGACCTACCGGTTTTCCGAGGACCTCGACTTCACGGTGACCGACCCTGCGCAGCTCACCGAGGAGTCGCTCAGCGCCGCGTTCCGCGAGATCGCCGAGTGGGTGTACGAGCACGCGGGCATCGAGCTGCCTGCAGATCGGTTCCGCTTCGACGTCTACCGGAACAAGCGCGATGGGCTCTGCTGCGAAGGAAAGGTCGCCTACCGCGGCCCGATCGCTCCGGGCGGTGATCTTCCACGGGTGAAGCTCGACCTCACGGTCGACGAGCGGGTCGTCCTCGAGCCGATCCACCGCCCGATCGAGCACGACTACAGCGATCGTCCAGGCAGTGGCTTTGAGGCGCGGTGCTACCCGTTTGACGAGGTGTTCGCGGAGAAGATCCGTGCACTGGCTGAGCGAGGGAGACCCCGAGACCTGTACGACGTGCTCAACCTGTTCCGTCACGACGAATTCGCCCCCGAACCGGGCCGTGTGCTCGCGGTGCTGCGTCAGAAGTGCGAGTTCAAGGGAATCTCGGTGCCGACGCTCGCTGTGGTGGAGCGCTTCAAGGCTGAGCTCGCCGCTGACTGGGAGCAGATGCTCGGCCATCAGCTTCCGGCCCTCCCTCCCTTCGACGCCTTCTGGACCGCCCTGCCGGGTCTCTTCGGTTGGCTTGAGACCGGAGCGCCGTTGGTGTCTCGGCCGCCAGTCGAGCCCCTCATGCCTGCGGCCGGCGAAGCGATCGGTCGCTACCAGACCGGCCGCCTTCCCGTCGGGGCCGCCCTCGCGGGCACGCTCGAGCGGATCCGCTTTGCGGCGTCAAACCGGTTGTGCGTCGATCTCGCCTACGACGGCGGTGTCCGGCGGATCGAGCCCTACTCGCTGCGCCGGACGGGCGCCGGGCATGTGGTCCTCTACGCCCTGCGTGCGGACACCAAGGAGATCCGTTCCTACCGCGTCGACCGGATCCAAGGCGCGCAGGTGACCGAACAGACGTTCGTCCCGAGGTACATGGTGGAGCTCACGCCAAGCGGACCACTCCGAATTCCTTCGACCGCGAACAGGACCGAGTCGACGGCACGACTGACCACGCCCCGCGTTCGTCATAGCTCTCCCGGCCCCGTGTACGTCCTCCAGTGCATGGCGTGCCACAAGGAGTTCGAGCGCAAGACGAGCGATACCAAGCTCCGGGCGCACAAGAACCCGGCCGGTTGGCCGTGCCCAGGCCGGTCCGGTTGGCTCGTGCGAACGAAGTACGGATGACGGCAACCAAGACTCTCGGCGGTGGTGCTGGCGATCTGGCAGTCACGAGTGTTAGGTAGGAACGACTAGGTTCGGTTCCCAACGTCGGAGTCTCATCAGCAAATGACGCGCCTGGACGACCTGGCGGCGGTGCGCGCGTGAAGGGGTTGCTCCCAGACCGCGGCGTGACCGTCGTCGACCGGCGGTGGAACGGTCCGGCGGTGACGTGTACCGACGAGGACGCTGGGACCTGCACGGCATCGGACTTGGCGCTCCACCACTTTGAGGCACGTCTTGAGCCTGGGACCTACGTGAAGGCGACGCCGTGAGCACGAAGTACCTGGACATCTTCTCGCTTCGCGACGCGGTGGTCAGCGAGTACCGCAAGTTCGCGACGTCTTTCACGACGATCCACGCAGAAGACATCCGTGAGCAGATCGAGCGCATCTATGCCCAGGGCCACTTCTGGCCGGATCCGTTGATCCAGATCAATCCGAGGTACAAGCGCGGAGCCAGCCTTGAGGCGCTGATCGAGGCCGGTGCCCTAGACCCCCGTACGGTCGAGATCTTCCGCACCAGCGCCGGCCCGCTCACGCTCTACAAGCACCAGGAGCAGGCGGTCGCGCTGGCGGCCCAGGGCGAAAGCTACGTCGTGACGACGGGCACCGGGTCCGGCAAGTCGCTCTGCTTCTTCATCCCGATCGTGAGCGCCGTGCTCTCCGAGAAGCGCAAGAGTGCCGCCGCCCGTACACGCGCCATCGTCATCTACCCGATGAACGCGCTGGCCAATAGCCAGCTCGAAGAGCTCGACAAGTTCGTTGCGAACGTCCGGGGTGAGCGCCCCGTCACGTTCGCCCGCTACACCGGCCAAGAAGACGCCGAGGAGCGCCGGCGTGTTGCCGAGAACCCGCCGGACATCCTGCTCACGAACTTCATGATGCTCGAGCTCTTGATGACCCGGCAGGACGAGCTCGACCGCAAGGTGATCGGCAACTGCGCGGGGCTCCGCTTTCTAGTGCTCGATGAGCTGCACACGTACCGCGGCCGTCAGGGAGCCGATGTGGCCTTGCTTGTGCGTCGGGTACGCGAGCGCCTCGCCCCAGAGAAGCTGCAGTGCGTCGGCACCTCGGCCACCATGGCGAGCGAGGGGTCGCTCGAGGACAAGAATCGCGTCGTAGCGCGCGTCGCTTCGCGACTTTTCGCCACCGATGTTCCCGAGAGCAACGTCGTCGTCGAGACGCTCGAGCGTGCAACGGACTCCGCGAAGACCGCGACGTCGGTGAAGGCGCAGCTTGGAGCGGCGGTTGACGCGGGCATCGGCCCCGGCCTTTCGGACGCAAGCCTGCACAAGCACCCCCTCGCGGTGTGGGTTGAGACGCGGCTCGGGGTTACCTGGTCCGAAGTCGACCAGCGCTGGGTCCGCGCCCGTCCGCTGACGGTCGACGAGGCTTCTCGTGCGCTGAGCGCGGACGCCGAACGAAGCGAGAGCGCCTGCCGTGACGCGCTTCGCGCGCTTCTCCTGCAGTCGAGCCTCCCTGAACGCGACCGCACAGGTGCGGAGCAGGCGTCTCCCGGCAGCTTCTTCGCCTTCAAGCTGCACCAGTTCATTTCGGGCGCTGGGCACGCCTTCGCGACGCTTGAGCCGGCCGGTACTCGCACGGTCACGATTGACGGGCAGCAGTACCTGCCGGGCGATCCCAACAAGCGCCTTTACCCGGTGCACTTCTGCCGCGAGTGCGGGCACGAGTACCACCCGGTCCGCTTCGTGATGGAAGTCGAGACACGCTCGTTCGTCGCACGCGACATCGACGATGCCGCCCCGGCTCGGGTGGATGGCGAGGAGGCCGAGCTCGACGGCGACGAGTCCCCCGATCACGACGTCCTGGGCTTCCTCACGCTCCACGCCACTGACGCCGACTTCTCGTTCGCCGATCGCGACGAGCACTACCCCGAGACCTGGCTCGACTTCGATGCCGCGGGTAATCCTCGACTCAAGAGCTACTACCGCGGCGCGCGCGTCCGCGAGGTCGTAGTAGCACCAGACGGCAAGGTGGGTTCGGGCGCTAGGGCGTGGTTCATCCCAGGTCGGTTCCGCTTCTGTCTGCGTTGTGGCGCCACCCACAGCACGTCGGCCCGCGATCGTACGCGGCTCGCGTCCCTCTCAGCAGAAGGTCGCAGCTCGGCTACCACCGTGCTGGTCGCGAGCGCGCTTCGCTGGATGCACGGCGGCGACTCAGGTCTCTCTCCCACCACCCGCAAGCTCTTGGGGTTCACCGACAACCGCCAGGACGCGGCGCTCCAATCCGGTCACTTCAACGACTTCCTCTTCGTCAGTCTGATTCGTGCGGGCTTCCTCGGCGCCCTCGATCTCGCCGGGAACAAGGGCCTACGCAGCGACGAGCTGGGTGCCGCGCAGCAGCATGCCCTTGGCTTCGACCGGCCCGTGCCCGAGCTGCGCACGGAGTGGTTGCTCGAGCCCACGCTCAAGGGCTTCAACCTGCAGGAGGCCGAGTCCACGCTTCGGCAGGTGCTCGCTTACCGGGTCTGGTTCGATCAACGGCGTGGGTGGCGTTACACGAATCCGAACCTCGAGCAGCTCGGGCTCGTGGCGGTCGACTACCTGGGACTCGACGAGCTCGTGACCGATGATGAGCTGTTCGCCAGTGCGCCCGCCGTGCTGCGACTAGCATCTCCCACGGTGCGTGCGGCTGTGTATCGCGAGGTGTTCGATCACCTCCGCAAATGGATGGCGATCCGCAGTCAGGTGCTCGACCCGACCGTAGTTGAGCAGATGCTCCAGAAGTCCCACAGCCGCCTGCGGACGCCGTGGGGCTTCGGCATCGACGAGAAGCCGCGCAGAGCCGGTTGGCTGCTCATCGCGCCCCCATCGCGCAAGGACACGAACCTGCGCGACGAGGACCTCATCGTGCGTGGCGGCTCGCGCAGCGCTCTGGGCAAGATCCTCCGAGCCTCTAGGAGCCCGAGCGGACGCCCGTTGTGGTCCGACGTCGCCGCTGTGCGCGCGCTCAAGTCGAAGGATTTCGATGCTCTGATCGCGGCCCTGCTCAGAGCGGCCTGCACGCATGGCCTTGTGTCCGAGGAGGTCACTCCGTTCGGCGAGCAGACCGGATTCCGCCTGAACGACGCCTGCGTCCTCTTCAAGCGAGGTACGCCCGAAACCGACCCCACGCACCCGAACGAGAACACCTTCTTCCGCGACTTCTACGCGAACCTCGCCGCCACCTTGCAGAAGCCCGTGCATCCGCTCTTCGGCTTCGAGGCTCGCGAGCACACGGCCCAGGTCGACGGCGAGAAGCGCGCCGTGCGAGAGAAGCGTTTCCGGTTTGGTGAGAAGGAACGGCAGGAGCTCGCCACCGACGAGAAGCACGTCCGCGAAATCGGGGAGGCGGCTCGGTTCCTGCCGGTCCTCTTCTGCTCGCCGACGATGGAGCTCGGCGTCGACATCTCCTCGCTCAACGCGGTGTACCTGCGCAATGTTCCGCCGACTCCCGCGAACTACGTGCAGCGCAGCGGTCGCGCCGGCCGCAGTGGGCAGGCCGCACTGGTGGTGACCTACAGCTCCTCGCAGAGTCCGCATGACCAGTACTTCTTCCGCGATCCCAAGGCGATGGTGCACGGCGAGGTGCGTCCACCGCTCCTCGATCTGGCGAACCGCGACCTGGTGGAAAGCCACCTCTCGGCCGTCTGGCTGGCGTGCACGGAACGACCTCTCGCCCCGTCCATCGCCGAATTGCTCGTGCTCGGCGAGCCCGCACGCCCACTCAGACAGGATGTACGGGACCCAATGGCGCTGCCGCGAGTTGGCCAGGAGGCCCGTCATCGCATCGGGCGGGTTCTCGATCTACTCGAGGCCGACCTCACGCCTGCGCTCGCGCCCTGGTATCCGGGGCGCGTTGCGTGCGCTGACGAAATCGTGGAGCGCGCGCTCACACGGTTCGGGCAGGCTTTCGACCGCTGGCGGGATCTCTTCTCGGCAGCAGAGCTGCAGCGAGATGCCGCACGACGCACGATGGATGACTACTCGGCGCCGCAGCAGGAGAAGCGGGCGGCACAGAGCCGCCACGCTCAGGCAATCGACCAGCTCAACCTCCTACAGCAAGGAACGAGCACTCTTTCGAGCGATTTCTACACGTATCGCTACCTCGCGACGGAGGGATTCCTTCCTGGATACAACTTCCCGCGCCTTCCGCTCATGGCGTACGTCCCTGCGGCGAGCGATGGTCGCGGAAGGCAGACGTACCTCCAGCGGCCTCGCTTCCTGGCGCTCTCCGAGTTCGGGCCGCGCAGCCTCGTATATCACGAGGGGCGCGCGTATCGGGTCGTGCGCGCGATGCTCTCACTCAGCCGCGAGGCGAGCACCAGCGCAGACGCCCGTTTGCCGACTAAGACGGTGCACATCTGCATGACTTGTGGTGGCGGGCACTGGAACGACGAGGCGTCGATGTGCCACGCCTGCGGTTCGTCTCTGGGCGACGCGGAGATCGTGAACCACACCTACCGCATCGAGAACGTCGCGACACAGGCCGCCGAGCGCATCACCGCGAACGACGAGGAACGCCAACGTCAGGGCTTTGACCTGCAGACTACGTTTGAGTGGGCTACGCGCGATCACATGCTCGACGTGCGCCGAGGAGCAGCCGTGGGGGCTGAGGGCGAGATCGCGCGCCTCGCGTACGGCTCCGGCGCGACGATCACCCGGCTGAACAAGGGCCTGCGCCGCCGTAGGGATCGCACGCAGCTCGGCTTCTTGATGGATCCGGTCTCCGGCTATTGGGCGAAGAACGAGGACGAGGGGGCCGGTGAGGCGACCGATCCCACCGCGTCGCCCCGCCAGTGGATCGTGCCGAGCGTCCAGGACCGCAAGAATGCTCTCTTGCTCCAACCGGCAGCCCCAGAGCTCTCCCAGGCGGCACTGACGACGGTGCAGCACGCGCTGCTGCGCGGGATCGAGGCGGTGTTCCAGCTCGAAGAGGGGGAGATCCTCGCCGAGCCCATGCCCAACCGGGACGCGCGCACCGGCTTCCTCTTCTACGAGGCGACTGAGGGCGGTGCTGGCGTTCTGACCCGGCTCGTTGCTGAGCCCGAGCGCCTGGCAGAGGTTGCTCACCAGGCACTGGCGATCATGCACTTCGATCTATCCAGCGGCCTGCCAGAGACTGCAGCGGCACTCTCGGACCTGCCCGGCACCGCCTGCGTCGCGGCCTGCTACCGCTGCGTCATGTCGTACTACAACCAGCCCGACCACGAGCTGCTCGACCGTCGCGACGAGCACGCACGAGCCGTCCTCCTTCGTCTCGCCCTGGCGCGCTTGAACGTTCGCGATGGTCCGGTCGCGCGACCGAGCGACTCGACCGGCAACGCGCCGACCCGCGATGCCGGCCTCATGGCCTGGCTTGGCTACGCCCAAGCGCGTGAGCTGCCGGCACCCGATGGCGAGCCCCTGGCTGTCGACGGATGCGTGCTACCCCTGGTGTGGCGCGCCCACTACGTCGCGGCCGCGTTCGACCCCCCCGAGGCGACCGTCACCGCCCACCTAGACGACAAGGGCTTCGAGGTGGTCGTCCTCGGCAGCGACGAGGCAACCTGGGCGGAGCCTACCAATGCCCTCGCGAGACTCCTCGGGAGGACGACGTGACGACCGTCGGCGCTGCGCCCGCTCCGGCGGGTCGCTGGAGCCCCGGCAGCCTCGTGCGCGCCCGCGGCCGGGAGTGGATCGTTCTCACGGGGAGCGATGCCGAGGTGCTGCGCGTCCGACCGGTCTCGGGATCCGAGGCGGACCAAACCTCGATCCACCTCGCGCTCGAGGCGCAACCCGTCGCGGACGCATCCTTTCCGCGCCCCGAGGCGAGTCAGAAGGCGGGTCATGACGCTGCGCTCCTCCTCCGCGATGCGCTGGTGCTCTCGCTTCGCCGCGGCGCGGGGCCGTTTCGCAGCTTCGGTCAGATCGCTATCGAACCGCGGGCCTACCAGCTCGTGCCGCTGCTCATGGCCCTCAAGCTGGATCCCGTGCGCCTGCTGATCGCGGATGACGTCGGCATCGGGAAGACGATCGAGGCGGCGCTCATTGCACGCGAGCTTCTCGACCGAGGCGACGTCGAGCGTCTCGCTGTGCTGTGCCCGCCCCACCTCGTCGAACAGTGGGTGACCGAGCTCGAGAGCCGCTTCCATCTTCGGCCGGTGGCAGTCACCGCCACGAGCGCGGCACGCCTCGAGCGCAGCCTGCCGCCCAGCGAGAGCATCTTCACGGCGCACCCACACACTGTCGTGAGCCTCGACTACATCAAGAGCGACCGGCGGCGCGCGGAGTTTCTGCGGGCGTGTCCCGAGCTCGTGATCGTCGACGAGGCCCACACCTGTGTGGCGACGGGCCAGGGACGGCACCAGCGCTACGAGTTGCTCAAGGGACTCGTCGAAGCGAAGTCGCGCCATCTCGTCATGCTCACCGCGACCCCACACAGCGGCGACGAGCAGGCCTTCTATCGTCTGCTGGGCCTGCTCGAGCCAGCCTTCGGGAAACTCGCCGAGGCAACCGGTGATGTGCGCACAGAGCTGCGCGAGCGTCTCTCCCGCCACTTCGTGCAACGACGGCGCCCCGACATCGCCGAGTGGAAGGAGGGCAACCTCTTTCCGCGCCGCGAGACGAAGGAGCTGACGTACACGCTCACCGGCCCCTGGGAGCGCTTCTTCGATGCCGTGCTCGACTACTGCGCCTCCGTCGTAGAGGCAGCGGGTGACGACACGAAGAAGCAGCGGTTGAGCTTCTGGGGCACGCTCGCGCTCATGCGCTGCGTGGCCTCGAGCCCAGCCGCCGCCGTGCAGGCGCTGCGCACGCGGCTTGGGCTCGAGGACGAGAACGCCGAGGAGGGGCTCGCAGAGCGGGTCTTCGACGGCGCAGCCGATGATCTTCCAGATGACGACGTTGAGCCTCCAGCGCCCGGCGAGGAAGCCGTCCTCGCGGGGCTCATCGCGCAGGCCGAGGACCTCGCAGGCCAGGCCGGCGACCCGAAGCTCAAGCTCCTCATCGCTCACGTCACCGAGCTCGTGAAGGAGGGCTTCAATCCCGTCGTGTTCTGCCGGTACATCGCGACGGCGCACTATCTCGGCA